>CAXMSB010000001.1:0-1615 GCA_964195615.1 uncultured Granulosicoccus sp.
AATGGCCCTGTTCGAATACATAAACGGATTTTACAATCCACGCCGACGCCACTCAACACTGGGAGGGAAAAGCCCAATCGCATTCGAACGAAAAGCAGCTTAAACGAGAAACGGACCCGGAATTAAAACGGGACAAGTCCACGGTGCCTTCCGCCTTTGATCGGGCAAGAGCGGCGCTCGCCGAGGCTAGGACGCTGGACGAGGTCAAACGGCTTTATGGTATCGCCGATGCGATGCGGGCCTATGCGGCGCGGGCCAAGGATCGGTCCCTGGAGATCGACGCAGCGGAACTGCGTATCAAGTCAGAGCGGCGGCTGGGCGAGATTCTCATCGCGCAGAAGGCCGGCGTGGGGTTCAACCGGGGCACCGCAGGCCGGGGGCGTCCGAATTTAGGCGGTACCGACGCGGAACCACCTAAATCCGATCCTGACCCAGCGAATGAAGGACGAGACCCATCGACGACCGACAGCGATCTTGTGGACGTCAGCCGGGGCAGCTGCGACGGGTGCGGGAAATCACTCGAGGACCATTGCGAATGTTCGAGGAAATCCGAGCCTTCGGCCAACCCGGAGGCCTCGTCCGGAGGGCAAGCGGCTGAAACTTTGCCGACGCTTGCCGAGCTCGGCATCGACAAGAAACTGTCCGCAAGGGCACAAAAATTGGCAGCCAAGCCAGCGGATCGGTTCGAGGCTGACCTTGGGCGCTGGCGGGACAAGCAAGAACAGCGGCATGGCCGCGTTAGCGTACTTTTGTCACGCGGGCCCGACCGGGCGGAGCGCCGCGAGTCGCGAGAGCGCAAACTGGCCCAGACCATCAAGGCGCTGCCCGACAAACGCTACGGGGTCATCTATGTCGATCTGGAATGGGATTCGATTCGGTATCTGACGTCCAACGGAGGCCGCCTTGCCGAGTGTCAAGACGCCGCATCACCTCTCAAAAAGGTCTTTGCGTGGGACATCGACGGGATCGCCGCCGACGATTGCGTGCTTTTCATGTGGGCGACGATTCCGATGTTGGTGGAGGCAATTTGCACGTTTCATGCTTGGGGTTTCGCCGGCTTCAATCGCGATCCGGAAACCGACCTTCTCCTGCCTGACAAATCAAAGACCCGCTATGTCTCAGCCATTACCCGGCCAAGCGCACGGCCGGGGACAGGGAACTGGTTCGGCAATCAGCATGATCTTCTGCTTGTCGCCACGCGTGGGAATCCGGTGGCTCCGATGACGCAGATGGAAGGCTCGACCGATTTCGTCGACCCCACGTTTGTCCGCAATGACCCAGGGCGGCAAAAGGCGGAGGCCGACCCTGTCCGCGAGATAATCGAGCGGCAATGGCCCACCACGCCAAAGATCGTTCTCGGCCATGGCGGAGCGATATGGCCGGACTGGAATTGCGAGCAATATACCTCCGCAAACTTAGCCGAACGCCCGTCGCCGGGCAGCGACGAGCCGCCCGCGTCACCAACAGACAACGAAGATGTCACTGGCGAGACGCCCATTGCGGAAGGCATCGGCGCAACACACCCGGCCGATTCGGCAAGAACGCAGATCGTTCGGCCGGAGCCCGGTGCCATTGTGCCCACGCGGGTCACCAAACCCGATTCCCCGACCAATGA
>CAXMSB010000002.1:0-6547 GCA_964195615.1 uncultured Granulosicoccus sp.
CTCTACACAATTCTACAGATTCTGAGCGTCTCGATTTTCGAGAAAACCCCATTGGTAGAGCTGTTTTCGCAATCCAATTACAATACTCCACAACCCCCTCGTCCTAACCAGTTGCTATTATTCGACTAACGTTGGGACACTGGTGGGGACGCGTATTAAATGACGAATGACGAAATGCCCAATCGCATCTCTTTATTCTTTCGTCAACTACCCTGGAGGCCAGGTCATCGGCCGACCGCCCAGTAGATGGAAGTGTAAGTGATCGACGGTCTGACCGCCATCCTCGCCGCAGTTGACCACCACGCGGTAGCCTTCGCCAAGCTCCAACTCGCGAGCCAGGTTGCGAATCGTCAGCCACAAATGGCCCAACAACGCGGCATCTTCGTCGGCGAGCTGTACGATCGAAACGATCGGCTTCTTGGGAATCACCAGCACGTGCGTCGGCGCCTGCGGCGTGACGTCGCGAAATGCCAGGCAGCGGTCGTCCTCGAACACAATGTCGGCCGGGATCTTGCGGTCGATGATCTTCTGAAAAATCGTTTCGCTCATGCTCAATCTGTCTCGACTAGCTGGGACATGTCGATCGCTTCGTCGGGCAGCAGCACGGGGATCCCGTCAATCACCGGATAAACCAAGTCGCCCCCCTGCCGCACCAGCCCGCCGTCCAGCCGTCTGTCGACCGCCTGACCGGCGAGGTTCACTACGCGACCGGCTTCAACCAACCGATTGATGCGCTCGATCGTCTCCGCATCGGCCAAGGCCAATGGGGTGTGATCGTGCGGGCAGCGGAGGATGTCGAGCAGTTGTTGATCAATCAAGGCGAACTTCTCCGAGGAGCATGCGATCAATGGGGTCCAAACGTGCCGTCATTGTATGGCCTCCCCGCCCACGCCGCTAGCAGCCCCCCTCGGCGGGCTGAATTCGGTGGCCGTAAACTGCCCAACTTCTTGCTAGCAGTGGGCCCCGGCCAACCGGGCTGATGATCCCGACGAGCGCTGCCGATAACAACGAAGATGTCCGCCATGGCCGAAGGGACGCGGCCCAGGGCATCTGAGTAGAGACTACCAGGGGTGCTGGGTGGGCCATTTTCCAACTCTCTTCTACGGGAAATTGCCTGTTGCGAGTGAACAACTCGATGGAACAACGATTGTTTTATAGCGATGGTCGCCAAACGAAAGCGGATGGTTCGTCGGTTGAAGTCCTCAACTCAAGGACAGACGACGGCCCCGCGTTCGTGCGATTCACGCTGGCCTAGTAATCACCGAGGTGAATCATGACGACTCATCCACATTGGTCCTGCTCCGCGCTAGTTCTGGTTTTCGCACTGCTTGCCCAAACGGCCCTTGCTCTAGGTGTACGCTACGAAGAGCGTGACGGCGTGCGCTACCAGGTTTCCAGTCGCACCGTGCAGCGCACAGTGCCCGTCACCGAAATGCAGGATCGACACCAAACGGTGTACGCCCAGCAGGTCACGACCGACAACGTCAATCACCAGCAGCTCTACTGCGTACCGTCGACGCAATATCATCTGGTCTCACGGCTGCGCGGCCGTTGGAATCCGTTCGTCACGCCCTATTGGACGCACGACATGCGGCCCGTAACCACCTGGACGCAGCAAGTTGCCAACGTGCAGATCCCGGTCAGCCGCGTCGCTTGGGTGCCGCAAACCACCACGGTGCAAGTGCCCGTGACGACCTACCGCACGGCGGAAGTGGAAGAGACCACCCGCGTGGCGATGAGTGGCAACCCGTCGCGCACCTTCGCCAGCGCCCAACCGCTGCCGAGGACGGCCACGATCGCCGCCCGGCCCAGCACGCCATTGGGCGGCGTCGCGCTGAAGAACGACCCACCTCGTGAGGCCACCGGTTGGGAAAAACCAATCGGCTCGCGCTATTGAAAACCGGCTCGTCCGAGCTTGCATTTTGCATTCTGCACGTCGGATAGGGGTCCCATATTCTCGCGTAGAACTCCCTGACTTCTGCGCGGCCCTCGATCTTCCGGAAGCTGCCCTAGCAGTTCCGCCACGGCCGCAACGCGTGCAAAAAGGCGCGAATTAACGTTTTTGGCCGCCCCCTCTTGTGGGCCCTGTGTTTCAAGTTTTGAAAGAACCGGCGCAATCGTGCGCGATCGGCAGTATCGCAGATCGGTCGGGGGATTTCAGCAACGATTCTTGGCCACCAGCCGCATTGCCACGCAATGCACGGCGCGCCGGAGAAGGATTTCACGCAGATCACGCCTCCTGCTGCTCACTACCGTCAGCTCCTTTGGCGTGTAAGAAATGAGCGAATGCACTCGAACCGATTTTCTAGGAGTCGACCGTGATCGGGGCCCGAACGATGTTAGCAGCACTTACTGTTTGCTTGTCTGTTGGATGCATCACGACCGTTGCTAGGGCCGTGGCCGAAGAAGAGGCGACGCTCCGCCAAGGGCATGTCTATGTCGAAGAGGAGGCCAGAGACGTACTTTCGAAGATGGCGGCCAAGAACCGGGATGCACCCGGTTGGAAACAACACGCGGCGGCGATTCGGAAAAACATCCTGCGCGGAGCTCGATTGGAGCAACTCCCACCCCCCTGCCCTCTGAAGCCCTTCCGTCACTCGCGTCGAGAAATGGACGGATACTCGGTAGAGAACATCGCCTTCGAAGCGCTGCCGGGGTTCCATGTCACGGGCAATCTCTACCTACCACTTGATACCGACAAGCCAATTGCTGGGGTCTTAACTCCGCACGGGCACTGGGAGAACGGGCGAAGCCGTGAATCGAAGCAATACCTTTCCGCCGCGATGGCACGCATGGGGGCCGCCGTCTTCGCTTGGGACATGCTCGGATACGGCGAATCGAAACCTTGCGAGCATAAGCACGCCCAAGCACTGCGTCTGCAAACTTACTGCAGCATGCGCGCGGTAGACTTCTTGTTGTCTCTTGGCATCGTCGATGAACATCGAATCGGGATAACCGAGGCCTCGGGCGGCGGGACTCAGACGTTCGTTCTCTCGGCGATCGATCCCAGGATCGACGTCTCCGCTCCGGTCGTCCAAGTTTCAGCCCACTTCTACGGCGGCTGTGTCTGTGAGAGCGGCATGCCAATCCACGTGCATGGTGACCATAAAACGAACAACGTGGAAATCGCCGCTTCGTTCGCTCCGAAACCGTTGCTACTGGTCTCGGTGGGCGGCGATTGGACAACGAACACTCCCCGCGTGGAGTTTCCTTGCGTCAAGCGGATCTATCGGATGCTGGGCGCTGAGAACAACGTCGAAAATGCCCACTTTCCCAAGGAAGAACACAACTATGGGCCCTCGAAACGCCAAGCCGTGTATCGGTTCCTTGCCAAACATCTGGGTCTGAACCTGGCTTCCTTTCAAAACGAGGAAGGAGCGATCGACGAGTCGTATGTGACTCTGCTGAAGACCGAAGAGTTGGCCGTGTTTGACAAGAGCCATCCTCGGCCGCCACATTCAGTCAGCGATTGTGCGGAAGTATTCAAGCTGCTTGGCGTGAAAGAATAGCAGTTCCGGGGGCGGGGACGCCCCGGCTAGCTGGGGAATGAAAAAACCCCGCCGGGGTTGGAGTCCAGGCGGGGGGGGGAATGGCGTTGCCGTCGTGTCAATGCGTGTGATGCTTCAGTTTCTGCTCGATGACCTCGCGCAAGCCGTTCTCCAGACCGATCTTCGTGGCCGCGGCGGTCAGCTTCTTGACGTTGTCTGGCGAGATGTCGCAGACCACGTTCGCTAGCACAACTTCGCTGCCGTCCGCCACGACGACGAATACGCCCAACACCGAGCCTTCAACCCGCTGAAACGAGACGTGAGCCGAGTCGTTGCCGTCGCGGACCTTGACGATACTGTCCCATTGGCCGCTGGCGAGTTGCTTATCGAAACGAGCCGCGAGATCGAGAGCAGTGTTCTTCTCGTTTCCCAGCTTTTCGTACACGCGCACGTGTACTTCGCGGACAACCTGTTTGGCAAGTTGGATGATTTCACGCCCCGCAGCAAGCTGCCCGGCCGCCAGCTCGGTGGCCTGCGAGCCCTGCGCGTCGCTGGATTGCGTGAGCGACTCGATAACACCGGCAATCGCCGCATCACCCAGGCCGAACAGATCGCCAAAAATCTCCTGGCTGAGGTCGACTTCGACCGTCGCGGGCGGCAGATCGACGCTGGTGAAATCAATGTGGCCCGACTGGCCACCGGCCGCCTGAGCCAAGGCCGCCGAGGGGCCACACAGTAAAATGACTGCCAGAGCAGCGCCGCTGGCCGCACGGCCCGCCCTTGGCGGTTGATGCCTGAACATGGTAGTTCTCCTTTGCCTTCAAAATTGTGAGATCGGAGGTCGCTACGACGAAAGTCGGCGAATACTGGGTGATTCGCGGGCGAGCAGGCGATCTTGGGCTGGCGGGGAGAAAAATCTCGGACGGTCTTACCGAGGTCGACGGGGCGCCGGTGGCGGGGACGACCCGGCTCGCTTGGGGACGCAAATAACCCCGCCTGGAATTTCTCCCAAGCGGGGCCATAAACCTGGCGATACCTACTTTCGCCCACTTCTTGCAGGATCACAGTCTCTGACTAACATCGGCCCGGAGTGCTCAGCCACTGT
The DNA here is from genome assembly GCA_964195615.1 of uncultured Granulosicoccus sp. Classification (GTDB taxonomy): domain Bacteria; phylum Planctomycetota; class Planctomycetia; order Pirellulales; family Lacipirellulaceae; genus Bythopirellula. Next base: position 4,594 of record CAXMSB010000002.1, read on the forward strand.
GTTCGGAGTGGGAACAGGTGTTCTCATCACGGTATGGTCACCCGATAACATCAGCTTGCCTACTGAGTCTGCTTCATCAGAGACTGCGCTAAATTGATAAATGGCCCTATCGATTTCCCCAGAATCGCGACACCTGCCTCGTGAGGGTCGGGCAAATGGAAACGACTCTTCGCTGCCCCATTGAGAGCAAATGTGTAACCTTCGATGAATATAATGCAAATGAGACTCTCTCGAAGTTCCACGATGACGCGATCGGATCTGAACGGCCATGCATCGCCGAACTCTTGTTTCGAGATCGCACGAGCTGGCCATTTAGGGTGAAGTAATCTCCACCTCCAACGCTTTACCCACTTCTCCTTCCTCTGATTAAGAATTCTTACCGATTGACGGTAGTCATTCGTTCCTAATTGTTCGTTTTGTAGGTTTCTGAAATCCGTGAAGACTGAAGACAATTGGCTGAGTCTGCCAAATTGATCGGCATGGTCTCCAATCGTGAACTGCAGAGCAATAGCTCGTACGAATCGCTCCAACTTAGAAATCAACTTTGCGTGTACCCTCGGATAATAGTCACGATGAAGCAATTCGGAGTCGCTCAGATAGGGCGTGATGTCTTCAGTTTGAGATTCAAGTGTTTCCCATTCACTTTTGGGATCAATTGGACTGTGTGGACTCCCGGCAACTACATCTATGTTGTAGTAGCGCCCAAATTTCCCGAAGAGCGACAAGATTCGGACACACTCCCTCAACGTCGTATCAGTTGATGTGAAGCCGTGCTCCTGTCGAACCAGCGGTCGGTTCATTCCTCCGTAAAACTCTGTGCAGATCTTGTTGCAGAGAACGTCCAAGTCGTGCCCCAGAGCCTTCATATAGTCCATGTCCGGATAGGAGCCATTTCGGTCTTCGTAGACGACCGAAATATAGCACTTCATAAGGCGTTCCAAACCACTTGCCAATAACTGATGTGGCAGGTGATAAAATTCATTTGCCATGTCGATTTCTTGAAGACTTCCAAAACCCGCTTTGATCAACTTGTGCGAGGTCTCTATTTCTTCGAGCAAGCAAAGGAACTTTTCTGCATCAGTGCCCATAACTCAGATTTCCTAGATCTTTTGTGTGATCCCTTTTCTAAGCGGCAAATCTTACACCGTTCCCGGCCTGAAGTCTTGTTGATGCAGGCCACAGGCCCGGAAGCCTAGAAGCCAATGCACGCAAAAAACCCCGCTTGGAATTTCTCCCAAGCGGGGTCATAAAACCTGGCGATACCTACTTTCGCGAGTGCTCTCACTATCATCGGCCCGGAGTGCTTAACTACTGTGTTCGGAAAGGGAACAGGTGTTTCCACCACGGTATGTTCGCCAGAAGAAGTGCGGCGCGCCGTTAGACGCGGCCGCACTTGACATTCTGGTGTGTTGCAAGAGTGGGCGGAAGTCAGATTTGGGATTTGGGATTTCAGAATTTTCTGAAATCTGCCTTCCTTGATCTGAAATCTACCTTCCTTTGTCCTTAGTTGGATCAAAAGAGCATTGGATAAATGTGGCCAAGCGTTCGTCCATTAGTACCGGTTAGCTGAATGCATTACTGCACTTACACATCCGGCCTATCAACCTGGTCGTCTTCCAGGGGACTTTCGGCTATTAGCCTACGAAACCTAATCTCGGAGCGGGCTTCACGCTTATATGCCTTCAGCGTTTATCCTTTCCGACCTTAGCTACCCTGCCGTGCCGCTAGCGCGACAACAGGAACACCAGAGGGTCGTCCTTCTAAATCCTCTCGTACTAAAGAAGAACCTCCTCAAGTTTCGTCCGCCCACAGTAGATAGGGACCGACCTGTCTCACGACGGTCTGAACCCAGCTCACGTACCACTTTCATTGGCGAACAGCCAAACCCTTGGGAGCTTCTCCACCCCCAGGATGTGATGAGCCGACATCGAGGTGCCAAACCGCTCCGCCGCTA
>CAXMSB010000003.1:0-27170 GCA_964195615.1 uncultured Granulosicoccus sp.
AAAAGGATGGTTTGTTTGAGGCACAAACCATCCAAAAAGCCCGCTAACCTTGGAAACAAAAACAGTTGAGAGCCACTTCCCTGGGGAAGTCGCCCGTATCACTGCCTCCAATTGGTAGCCGTGTCGCTACAACCGCGTCACATTCTTCAGCGACCAGGCTGCCGAGCGTGACACTTTGCTTGAGCTTTCACCCAAGGAAGATTGCCAGAGGCAATCTCAAAGAGCCTTCGCCCTTCACATCGCCGAAGCTTTCGCTTCGCTTTCTACTTGTGGCACACTCCCACTCTTGCGGATTTCAAACACCTGGGCGTCACCTCAAGCAGTTAGCGACGAGCTATTTCTACCAGTGGGCATATACCGCCGCAGGACTCAGGACAATGTTTGGCGACAGAAATGAGCCATTACTAGGTGCGTTACTCAAGCGGGCGCTCAGGACTAGAACATAAGTTGGGCTGGCATGTATTTCAGTCGCTGGTTTCAGAGAGCAGTGACTTTAGTGCTGTATTTATCTCCGGCCACTCTCTCGAGGATACGACTGCTGCAAACCTCAAACGGTCCCCGAAGTCACGGGTGAAAGCCATTTAGGGGCCATCAATTGCCCAGTCTGCCGGAACGGTCGACAGTCGATCTGGTCTACTTTCCCCGCTGAAATCGGGATATCTTCCATAATCTGGACATAATGATCTTGCAATTGCTTGATTTGCAGGTACAATTTATGTAACTGCAATACCACGACCTCAAATAGCCTCCTTTCTGAGACTCCATCAAATGTCAAATGTCACCATCACGCGAGAAGACTTCCTCAAAGATAAGCAAGGAAGGACCTTTGCGGATGTGTTGAATGACCCAGAACAACCATTTGACGAAGTGCTCGCCTTTTTTAGTGACGTAGGTCGGCAACAACGCATGGAAGATGCGGAGATTCACCACGATCGGGCATCGCTGGCTGGCGTGGTGCGAGAACTCGAATCACAACCCGCCATCCATGCATACTTTTTGGAAGTTCATGCCCGTGAGACACAGCGATTGCGGCAAGCGATCGGCGTTTTGGTTCGCATGATCATGGAACGTCGCGGCTGGAAGAAAACCGGCAGGAAAGGCTCGCTAGGCGTTCGCGCCGAGTCATCGGCTCTGTTGCCTGCTCATAATACTGGAGGCCTGTCGCTCTGGTTTGTTCGCGCAGAGCGCTATCGACTCGAAGAGAGCATGCCGTTCCGTTCGGTAAACCAACGTTGCAAGGATTTGGAAGCAACTATTGTCAGCCAGTCATCGGCGGCAAAGTGAATTAAAGAAAGACATGGCCTAGAACGAGCGCAATCACCGAATTTGCTGTCTTGATTAGGCACGAAGGATACGCTTGCCGCGTTTGCGTTGCAGGCATCGAAAACGCACGATGGGTCCTTGACCGTCTCAGTGAGTCGTTCGTTTTCAGGACAAGTGAGCCAATTCAGGAGGCGGAACTACCCGCCTACTGTACCTTCTGCGTGTCTCACGGGTCGCAGTTATCTCAGCGGAAATTGGAGAGTCTCCTCACCGCAATACCGGGGGTGAGACTCGCTTTGGACCATTCGCTGGAGGAGGAGGCGTAGATAGATGAACGTCGTTGGCTGGCTTAAAAATGCATTCTCTGCGCGTCGCAAGGCAATGTGGAATTACAGACGAGGCATGGCGCGGGCTAAGAGGCGTGACCATGAAGGCGCCTTGGACGCCTACTCAGCTGCTATCGAGCTGTCAGATGTTCCGGCCGACGTGATAGCGATGGCCCTTTATAACCGAGCACTCGTGAATGTAGCGGCTGGGGACGATGCGAAAGGAGTTGACGACCTGGACGCCATATTGGCAATGGACGGGGCGATGGTGATCGCGAATATCAGGACGATGGCCAGGCAAAAACTTGCCAAGATGAAGTCCCGAACCCGCAAGAGTAACGCATAGAAACACTGAGCATATCCCACACACACGGAGGAAAGGATGCTCGTATTAAGCCGAAAGCGTGAGGAAAGCATACGGATTGGTGGTGATGTCGTTGTCACGGTGCTGGAAATCCGTGGCGGGCGCGTGAGGCTCGGCGTCGAAGCGCCTACGCAAATTCGCGTACTTCGTTCTGAACTGACCACGGCGGTCGCAAGACCTTCAGATCGTACGACGTAGCCAATAGACGCGACGCCGGTGGAAATTATTGTGCCGCCACGTGTTTAGAGAAAGAGAAAAGAACAGATATGGCAAAGTACCCACATAGAGTTTTCGAAATGTACGACTTCCGTGACGAAGCTGTCTGCGCGCTGACGCCGAAGTCAGCTAGTCCCGTTATAGAGGCCAAAATCTCAGAGTCTTGGGATTTTGAGCTTCTGGATGTATCTCAGTCAGCAAGCGTGACGCATGTTGGGTTTAATAAATCTCAGAACTTTACAGATGGCACTACGAGTGAACTCCGTAGAGATTTCGCACAACTCACAAATAAGTTGGCTATCGGCAGCAGAGTCCTGTTGGATTTTACTGGCCTAAATTCGTTTTCCACTGCCTCCATCGACACGCTTGTCTCATTCAACACACACCTACGACACAAAGGAAGCAGGATTGTATTGTGCTGCCTCGATCCTGTGGTGCGTGGTTCTTTTTTTCCCGCCCGCTGACGAGGAGCCGATTCACTGGAAGAACGCCTATGTTCACGACAAGCGACTTGTGTTTGCTTCTCGACCTTTATGGGTAGCTCATGGCGACTCACCCGGCGATGATCAACTTTTGAGAGTAAAGCAATGAATCTTCCAATGACGGAGGTTGTGCTCAGCACTCCCTATTTTGTTTTGATGGATGGAAGTTGCCGCATCGGTCCAAATGTCCTGCCGTTACATTCTGGAATCGAATGCTCGCCAATTTATGGATTCTCGAACAAGGTATCGTATGACAAGTTTTGCTTGAGGAGCCAACAGACGCTAACGCCATATCCTTTGGTCAAAGGTTTTCTCCGCAACCAGCTCGATGTGCAGAACAACGGTCTCAAACTTGTGGTGGTTGACGCGGACGAAGTTAGAGAACCTTGTCTTCGCGGGGCGACCATGCAGGCAGTGCTAGAAGCCCATGAAGAAGGAACGTCTCATGTAGCCACAGGCTACAAGTTGATGTTCGTCCAGGTGGCAAACGCTTACAGGGTGGAAGAGTCGTCATAAGGACTCGGTCGACGTATTCGAGGATAGGATGAACTAAGCAGTTGTCTTACTTAAAAAGGATTCACAAGCATGAATTGGGATCAAATTAAGACCAACTGGATAGCAGTGAGTGAGCAGATCAAACTTACTTGGGGCAAACTGAGCGAAGACGATCTTGCCGCGATCGCCGGCCAGCGCGATTTGATTACGAGCATACTCCAAAAACGATACGGATACACGACCGTGGTCGCCCAAAACAAGGTCGACGAGTTTGCGCAGAGACTGAGCCGGTAGTTCGAAGCGTCGAATACTGTCGGGTGGTATCACAATAACTTCAGAGCCCTCGCCGGGAAACTAACGATAACAAATCACCTTAGCGGGGACTACTCGTTGACCTTCGGCCTACTCCGGCCGGCACGATCCTGTCGCCTCCTCTGAGCCAACTCGAGGAGTGACAATGTCTCTATCCCCGCTTCCTGTGGTACCGGGTGCAATTTTCCCGGGTGACGTCGGTACTGCCAGAAGCGCTGCGGCAATCCTAGATAAACAGCCGATTGCTAAAACGCAGGAACAAGTCGCAACTGCAGTTGTCTATTGTGAAGCAAATTTTGGCGCCATCGATGGCAAAACTGCGAACGGGCTAGTCCGGCACTCAGAAAAGTACGCGATTCTTGCAGTAGTCGATAGCGAAAAGGCTGGTATGGATGCGGGCCTGGTGCTCGGCGAGGAGCGGAAAGGAATCCCCATTTGTCACGACATGGCCGATGCTCTGGTAGAAGCAGGAAGCATGCCGGACTACTTTATCTATGGGATGGCGCCTGCTAGTGGCATGTTATCTAAGCATGAGCGGGACATTGTCCTTAATGCCATAAGCCTCGGGATGAACATCGTGAATGGTCTCCATGAGTTCCTGAACGACGATCCGGAGTTTATGGTCGCAAGCGCAGCGAATAATGTAAAGATCCTCGATGTTCGAAGGCCCCGTGACAAGAAGGACCTGCGATTATTCACCGGTCGTATTAACGAGGTTACCTGCCCGCGCATCGCAGTGCTGGGTACCGACTGCGCGATTGGCAAGCGCACCACGGCTACTATCCTGACCCGTGCACTCAACGATCACGGACTGAAAGCTGTGATGGTAGGGACCGGTCAGACCGGCTTGATTCAGGGAGCCCGATATGGTCTCGCCCTCGATGCCGTCCCATCGCAGTTTTGCTCGGGTGAGTTGGAAGCCACAGTCGTCGAAGCATTCGAAAGGGAGAGTCCTGACGTGATAATCATTGAAGGTCAGGGCGCTCTGAGTCACCCCGCTTATTCGACGTCGAGTTTTATCCTGCGAGGCTCGTGCCCCAATGGCGTCGTACTGCAGCACGCACCGTCACGGATCAGTCGGTGCGACTTCGAACAGATGGCGATGCCAACGCCGGACACTGAGATCAAGCTCATCGAGACATTCGCCGACACGAATGTCATCGGCTTGACAATCAACCACGAGAACATGACCGACACGGAAGTCGACGTGGCCATTACTCTCTATGAGTGTGAACTGGGGATTCCCGTCACCGATGTACTGACGCGGTCACCCGCACGCCTTGTGGAAATGGTTCTTTCGGCATTTCCAGAGCTTGACAAAAAAGAGATCGCTTACGTCTGATGACTGCGCCGCGATTAGAAATCGACCTCGACAAGATCCACCACAATGCCTGCACACTTGTCGGATTGCTGGCTGGTCGTGGCATCTCTGTGACGGGCGTTACCAAAGCGATCCTCGGTTCGGCCGAGATTGCCGGTGCGCTAATACGGGCAGGCGTGGAAACACTTGGCGATTCTCGCATTGAGAACATCGAATCGATGCGTCTGGCGCGAGTTGCGGCGTCAATGACACTCATCCGAGCTCCGATGCTCAGCCAGGCGGATCGCGTCGTGGCGAACGCCGACATGAGCCTAAACACCGAGCTCGAAACCATTAAAAGACTTTCCCTCGCCGGCGAAGAGGCGGGGCGGACGCACGGTGTTGTACTCTTGGTCGAGCTGGGAGACCTCCGTGAAGGGATTATGCCTGACGACCTGATTGACGCCGTCCGCGAGACGCTTCGCTTTCCAAACATTGTGTTCAAGGGTATCGGCACGAACCTTGCGTGCCGGAGCGGAGTGTCGCCTGACGCCAGGAACATGGCTGAACTGTCCGCGCTGGCAGACTCGATCGAGACGACCTGCGGCGTGACGGTCGACATCGTGTCGGGCGGTAACTCCGCCAGCCTTCACTGGGCGCTCAGCGGTGCAGACACCGGACGAATCAACGAACTCCGGCTGGGCGAATCGATCTTGCTCGGTCGCGAGCCTCTCCACCGCCAACCGATTGACGGGCTGTATACCGACGCGATCTCGGTCGTTGCCGAAGTGATCGAGTCGAACGTCAAGCCATCGGAGCCATGGGGAGAGATCGGACAAGCCGCGTTCGGCGAGAGACCGCTCGCCACCGACCGGGGCCACGTATCGCAATCGATCCTCGCCATTGGGGTGCAGGACACGGATCCGTGCGGCCTCGACCCGCCGCTTGGAATCGAGATCGTTGGAGCCAGTAGCGATCACCTCGTTTTGGAGACTGACGATTGTCTCACAATCGGCGTTGAAATGACATTCCAACTAAACTACAGTGCGTTGGTCCGGGCCATGACCTCCCCGTTCGTCGCCAAGGTCGTGAAGCCCCAATGCGATTCTCTTAATACGATTGTTGAGGTCAACCATGGGTAAGCCATGCATAGTTGCGATGGGAGGTGGCGGGTTTAGCATGGAACCTGAAAATCCGCTCCTCGATGACTACCTGATCTCACTCGCTGAAGCGGCCGAGCCTCGGGTCTGTTTTCTTCCGACGGCGAGCGGCGACGCGGATGGCCACATCGTGAAGTTCTACGAGGCCTTCGGGAATAGACGGTGTGTGTCGACACACCTCTCACTCTTTCGCCGCACGGTTGATGACCTCCGGTCCTTCATCCTGGACCAGGACATCATTTATGTTGGAGGAGGGAATACGGCAATTATGCTCGCCGCGTGGCGAGTTCACGGTCTCGATGATGTCTTACGCGAAGCATGGTCGCAGGGCGTGATTCTAAGCGGACTAAGTGCCGGATCGGTCTGCTGGTTCGAGAGTGGGGTGACCGACTCGTTTGGAAAGCCATTCCGAGCACTTCCCAACTGCCTTGGACTGCTTCCCGGTAGCCATTGCCCCCATTACGATGGCGAAAGTGAGCGTCGGCCAGTATATCAACACCTCATTGCGCAGAAAGTACTGGTCGACGGAATTGCGGCAGACGACAGTGTGGCCCTGAAGTACGAGGGTGTGGAGTTAACCGAAATTGTTTCTTCTCGTCAGGAAGCTCGGGCATGGCGCGTGGGAATAATCGATAGTCAAGTCGTTGAAAAGGAATTGCCTCCGAGGTACCTTGGTCAGGAGGAGGAGTCCCACGTTGCCTACGAGATCCGAATAAATCGGTAGAGCTGCGCCGGGGAAACTCACATGAATGAGCCTCAGATGTCAAGCAGGTTTGACAGGGCTTAGCGCCACATCCGATTTAACCACGGAGAAACAGTCATGGGTGACAAAGGAAGCAAAGACAATGGGCAGAGGGAACAACAGAAAAAGGCCCAGCTTTGTCCCAAGGACAAGCGAAAATTAAAAAGGGAAAAGAAGAACTAATAAATACACGAAGAGATCAGCCTCTTGCAAGGTCTCAGCCTACTATCCATGAAGAACACTCCCCGGATCTCCGACCGTGCGGGCCCTGTGAGGAGGCCCGCGAGCCGCCAAGGTGGCTACCTACTAAACCACCCTTCGGGTGGTCCAACCAAAGGCGGCCACTTCACCGGTCTGAGAACGCTACCACCTAAGAATCCCATGTTACCGGGGACCTCAACGGTAATCTCGCCTCTGACTCAATTGCGATGCCCATAACTCGCGTCGCTGACACCCCATCGCGTCGCCAACCAACGGAGATTGTGATCTACGTCGAACATACGGGCCAAACGCAATTAGCAAAGTGAAGTTCATGCATTACGTTGCCCCCATTGTGCCAAGCAAAGCTTGGGCGTCACCCCAAGCAGTTAACAGCGTGCCGTTTCTGGCAGCCGGCCGCAAGATAACGAGTCATTTTTATCCACAGGAGTGGGGCGGCCGACGTAGGCAACCCCCAGGCTTTTTTCGTTGAGTCCCGAGGTTACTGAGACTGAGGCTCGAATTCATCAGTCACAACTCCGGGCCCGTTTCTATCAGTTATCACTCCGCGAGGGGCTACTGCCACTTGGACTGGGTGGTGAGTCTCACTACAATTCACTGAATACAGAGGCACAAGGACGGTAGCCTCTTTCTCTCACGTCCCGCCTTCGAGGAGTTACTTGCGATGTTAAGCCAGGTGATGCAAGAAGCCATCAACGATCAAGTCAACAACGAGCTGTTCTCGGCCTACACCTATCTGTCGATGGCGGCTTGGTGCGAGCACAACCAGTTCGTCGGCTGCGCGCATTGGCTACGGCTGCAGAGCGACGAGGAACGGGGCCACGCGATGCGGCTGCAAGACTTTCTGCTGGCCCGAAACTGCCGCGTTCTGTTCAAGCCAATCGCCCAACCGCCCAGCGACTTCGAGAACGTGGTCGAAGTGTTTGAAAAGGCATTGGCTCAAGAGCAGACCGTCACCGCGCAGATCGACGGACTCTACGAACTGGCCTTCAACGAGAAGGCGTTCGCCGCTCTGGTCGAGCTTGAGTGGTTCATCACCGAGCAGGTGGAAGAAGAGAAGACGGCCCGCGAGGTCGTCCACAAGTTCCACATGGTGGCCGACGACCCGGCTTCGCTCTTGGATATGGATCGCGAACTCAGCAGTCGCGGTCCCGAAGCAGAAGGCGCGTAGCCTCAGCCGCTAGGCCCACATTGCCTGGGCGAAGTCGACGATGGGTTGCGTCACCGCCCCGATGCGGCCCTTGTAGGAGCCCCAGCCGCCGTATTCGCTGATTTCCAGCCACAGAAACAGGCAGGCGAACATCAGCGACAACAGCGCCACGATCAGCATGACCGTGTAGACGTTCAGCTGCGGCTTCTTTGCCAGGACGCTGGGTACACTAACCGATTCTAAGTCTGGTTGCGACATGGTCGCCCTCCTGGATCTGTCCTTGCTGGAATCGGCGGAGCACGCGGCCCACGGCCCGATCGGGCTCGGTGGTGAGAATCTCGACACGCCCCAAATAGCGATCACCGCGGTAGACTTCCACGGTGTGCCCGGGTTTGAGGCCGTCGTCGGCGCCGATCGTCACTTCGATCAACTGATTGCCCGCACTACGACGGGTGGCAAAGACTTCGCCGCGGACCCGAGGGACGATCGCCTCGGGATCGGTGTCGGGATCGATGCCGTTTGCTCTGATGATGCTTGTCTTGGTGCCCAGATCGGAAACGAGCTGGATGTTTCGCTCTTTGAGCGAGGAAACTTTGCCTTGGGCCTCGTGAAGGTCGTCGGTCGCTCTGACCATCGTGAGGAAGGCTTCGTCGCGAGACTGTTGATGCTCGCGAATCTGTTTGCGCAAGACCTCCACCTCCGCAGTGAGGGATTCGTTGTTTGCCTGGGTGGAAGCAACCGCGGCGGTGTTGGCGCGTTCCTTCTGGCGAAGCTGATCGAGCTGCTTCTGGATCGTGGCGTTCTGCGTCTCCAGGGCATCGCGCTCGCTCTCCAGTTTGACGGCTTGTCCTCTCCAGTCGGCAATTTCGGCTTTCAGTCGGCTGTCGAGGTTATCGCGCTCACTCTGCAGTTGCGAGTTGGTGGTCGTCGCCAGAGCCAGATCTTTCGTGAGAGCATCGGCGTCCTTCTTCCAGTTCTTGTGGGTGGCGTAAACCATAATCGAGACCCACATCAAGAACAGCGCGACGATACAAATCAGGCCGGTCAGGATTTTGCCAAAAAAATTCATCGAATCACTTCCTCATGGGGAGCCCTTGCCGATGGTCTTAACGACCGACCGCAGTAGGCATGTTCCGTTTGCAGGAGAGCCTCCGATGCTCGGTCTCAATAATCGCGGTTCTGAAATCGTCGTCGTGGCAAGGGAGGGGCGTCGGCGGGCGGGTAGTCGCGACCGCGACGATCGACCGCAAACGTGTGCCAGAACAGGAGATAGTTCCACTTAAAGCAGTATAATCAGGGTGTTAAAACAGTGTCAAACTTCCGCCTGGGTAAAATGGGGGGGAGCTCTCGGCCGGGGGGCCGGTTCTGCCGACTATGCCGCCTGAAGTTGGCCCTAACCCGGAAAACAGCCACAGCCAGAGCCGCATGGCCCCGGAGGCCCTGGCGAGCACGGGGGCTGCGGATTGCCACTTTCTGTCGAGTGTGCCGCAGGCACGCTCAGGAGCTTGGTCAGGCGGGCGCTCCCGCACGACTCGCATTGCACCTCTTGCTCGCCTCGCACCAAGAGTTCCTGCTCGTGGCTGCACTGTTGACAGACGAATTCAAAGAGCGGCATGAGATTCTCGCATTCTACCAGCGATCCTCGGGACGCCGCAGAATCTCGTTGGCAACGATCATCTGGCGCATGCCGGCGGGTTGGCTGAGGAGATTGCGAATCTCTTCGGCGATCGTCGGGCCTTCGTCGACGACTTCCCGCTCGCGGTGCTGCAGGCTGCCGAGCTGGCCGGAGAACGCTTCTTCCAGATGCGCCTCCAGGTGCTCGTCGGCCTGCGAAACCTCTTCGCCCAGACGGCTCGTGTGTTCCGCGATGTCCTGAGTGCTGACATGACGAGCCACGTGCCCCGCCACGCTCTCGCGTCGGAGGTCGATGGGCTGTGGTGGTTGGGCCTTCGGCCGCCTTTTGGCCGGCGGTGCCGCGGGCTGCAAGGGCCGCTGGGCCGTTTCGCGGAGCGGACGCCGCTCCACGGTTTGCTGTCGTTCGGGAAGTTGCCGTGGGGGGCGTGTGGGTCTGGGCTCGGCCGGCTGCTGCTGTTGGGCTGGCTTGCCCTGTGCGCGGTGGAGAAACTCCTCGACTTCGGCCCGCAGCGGATCGGCCTGGTTCGGCGGCCCGGCGGGAGCGCCCGCTTGTGGCCCCCGGGGCGGCTGCGGCTTGGGCCGGGCCGGACGAGCCTTTTTCTTCTGAGCTTCATCGCGAGCACTGATAATCTGGCCAATGCCGTAGAGGATGAAAACGATCACCCCAAAGACGACCTTGATCCATTCGGCGTCAGCGAACAACGGGATGGTTTCAACGAATGACACGGGAGAACGCTCGTTAAGGAAGTGCCTAATTGCGACGCGAGCCAGTGCCGGCGATCGCGTCGCGCATGTCGGTGTCGGCCTGCACGTTTTTCATCTTGTAGTAATCGAAGATGCCCAGCTTGCCGCTTCCGAAGGCGTCGGCCATCGCCTTGGGAACCTCCGCTTCGGCCTCGACCAGGTGGGCCCGATTCTCTTCGATCTTGGCAAAGAATTCTTGCTCTTGCGACACGGCCATCGCCCGGCGGCCTTCCGCTTGGGCGCGAGCCACACGAGTATCGGCCTCGGCTTGATCGGCCTGCAATCGGGCGCCGATGTTGTCGCCGACGTCGATGTCGGCAATGTCGATCGACACGATCTCAAACGCCGTTTGCGAGTCGAGCTTGCGGGAGAGCACCGCCTTGGTAATCGTGTCGGGATTCTCCAGCACATGGGCGTGTGTCGGGGCCGAGCCGATGGCGCTGACGATGCCTTCGCCCACTCTGGCCACGATCGTCTCCTCGGTGGCCCCGCCGATCAGTTGTTCGAGATTCGCCCGCACCGTGACCCGTGCTTTCACCTTGAGCTGAATGCCGTTCTTGGCGATCGCGTCGAGCGAGGGGCGTTTCGATTCTCGGGCTGGGCAATCGATCACACGCGGGTAGACGCTCGTCTGCACGGCTTCCAATATATTTCGGCCGGCCAAATCGATGGCGGTAGCCATTTTGTAGTCGAGGTCGATAATCTTCGCCTTGCGGGCGGCGATCATCGAGCGAATCACCAACGGCACGTTGCCGCCGGCCATGTAGTGCGCTTCCAGGGCCTTGGTCGTGAGTCCTTCGGTCTCGTCGAGACCCGCCTGGACGGCCATGATCTTGGTACGGACGATCACGGCGGGATTGATGTGGCGGAATCTCATCCGCAACAGGTCAAAGAGACCGATGCCCGCGCCGGTGGTCTTCGATTGAATCCAGAGCCGGGCGTACCGTGCGAACACGGCTAAGAGCACCAGCAGCGCAATGATGGCAACCACTGCCACCACAAGCGTGAGGGTGAGCGCTCCCGCGGCAAGAGGCAGAGGGGTGCGGAAGAGTCCGTCAAGCATGGGCATGGGGGGTGACCTCCGCCAGGAATGTGTTTGCTGCTAATTCCGTGAAAACCGGCTGTTTCTCTAGCCGCGTTGTAATGGTTGTCGCCTGCGATTGCAAGTGAGCCGCTAGGCCAGCGGATCCTCCAGCGAATCTAAGCCGAGCTCCTCGGCGGGCGTGGAGAGCACGTCGCTAGGATAGTCGCCCCGTTGCTGCGCCTCGGCCTCGTCGGCAGGCCGCACCACGACGCGGTTGCCCCGCACTTCGACGACCACGACCGCCTGACCCTTGTCGATCGCCGAGCCTTGGCTCACCGCGTCGACCAATTGCCCGTCGATAGAAACCGAGCCGGAGGGCAACATCTTCGACTTGGCCGTGCCAACCCGCCCGACCAGCTCGCGGCGAGCGTCGCTCGGCAAGACGTCTTCTTCGTCGGGCAGCTCACCCAGAAAGGCTTTGCCCATCGGCGTGAGCGGCCAGTACTTGAAGGCCAGACCGATCGCTGCCGGCACGGCCACCAAGGTGATAAGAATGAAGCTAATCCCCGTGGTCGAATCGCGGTTAAACGCCATCACGACGCTGCCGATAATGCATACCCCGGAAAGAAAGCCGAGTATGCCGCCCGACGGGATGAAAATCTCCATCACCACCAGCCCACAACCAATGAGCATCAGCAGGACTGCCCAGGAAAGTGGATCCATGTTTTCTCTCCATCGTGGTCGTGCCCGAAACTCTTCCCAGGAGCATTTTACCACTTATCCACCGATTTAGGCAAAGCCGATGAAGAGAAAATCCCTCGTTCCCACGCTCCGCATGGTAACGAGGTGAGAGCAACCCTACTGAGGAAGTGGCGGAATGCCCTTTAGAGAATCGTCCGAGGTCTCGATTCCTGCCGCTCGGCGCTGGTGTTCTTGAATAGCCGTGCTGAAATCGCCGTTCGAATTGTTCATCTCGACCAGGTCCCACAGCGGGAACTTGCGATCGATTTCTTCATCCCCCAGACTCAGGTCGAGTTGTTCAAGCACCTTCATGTAGAGCCCAACTTCATCCGCCAATTCGGACGCCGAGGGAGAATCCATATCCAGCTTGGGATTGGCAGCGAAGACTTGTGCCCAGAGATCGAAGCTCTCCTCGTACATCCGCTTCGCTTCGAGCAGATCGGCGTCGTCTCGAAAAGCGCGGCTTGCGGCGTAGGCCAGCTCGCGCGCCTTCAATGCTTCGTCCGTCTGTTCCACCTGGCAGCGTGCTTCCCAGTAGCCGTAGTTAGCCACGTCGCGATTGTTCCTGGTCAGGAACACGCGCTGATGGTTCTCCGCGATGCGATGGGCCAGTTTGCGAGCATCGATTGACTTTTCAGGATGTTCTTCGGCAATGAAATCAGCGATGTCTTGCGGCGAGATCGCCATCTTCTGCGTCGCTTCTGCGTACAGTTCGTACTGGTCGTCGGTGCGGTCTTCCGCAGGCATGTCGAGCAATTCGCGTTCTTCGGGAGTGAGCTGCTCGCGGCGTTGTGCGAGAAGCTGCTCGCGAGGATCTGACATCAGCGATTCGAGTTCGCCCAGGAGTTGCTCGGCTTCCTCCTGCCAACGATCGTAGCTCAACAGACGGATGATGATTCCCGTCGAAGCTCTCATGTCTCGATTGCCAAAGACCCGCCATAGCCGAGCCGCCGTGGACCAGGCATTCTTCGCCTTTTCGCCAAACGAGCCTTCCGTCTCGATCGCCTCGCTGTAGTTGATCTGCGCCATGGCCGGCGCGGCGAAGAAAACTGTGGGGTTCTTCTGTCCCATGCTGCGTTTCTTGTCGTCGACGGCGGAGATCGCGGCTTCGTACCAACCTCGGGCAACCAGCCAGTTGTCGCGCTGCTCACGGGGACGATCTTCCGGATGGTAATCGTCGTCAGCCTTGAAAAGGCGCCGGTACTCGACCTTCTCGTCCGCGGTGCCGATCTTGTTGCCAGTGAACCATCCCAATTCCGTCAGTAGATAGGGACTAAATCGGTTGTACTTGGCGCCTTCTTCCAGAAACTCGATCCCCCGCCGCACGAAGTAGTAGCGATCGCGAACGTCGTCGAGTTCCACGGAGACGTTGTAAGACAGGTTCCAGGCTTGATATCGCCAGAAAGAGATGAAATAGGGCTGTAGCTTGGACAGTTGTTGCAGGGTGGCTCGATAGTTGGTCCAGTCGCCCTTCTTCTTGTACTCGTTGCCTTTGTGCCACAGCATCGATACGGCAATGCCGCGCAGACCCAACGTGGCCAGGCGAATGGTCTCGCTTGCCGGGTCGATATCTCCCAGGTTGGATTGGCCCAAGTTGTGCTCGAAACGCATCTGCGCCAGCGCACCGCCCTTGTCTTCCAGCGTCTCGGGCGCGCCTAGTCGCGAAATGGGAAACAACAGCACCGCAATGAGCACTAGGTAAGTAATCTTGCGATAGAACGAGCCGCGTTCGGTCATTTGGCCACCTCACGTGTGCGAAGCAAGAAATAGCCGATCACCGCCATACCGACCACATAGCCCAGGCAAACCGTCAGGTCCTGCCCCACGCGCTCGGCGGGAACGGCGAATCCATACGCGGCAAAGTTCACCGTGCTGAACGCCGAGAAGTCGGGCAGCAACTGCGCCACGCTCAGCATGAAGAGCTGCAGCACCGAGTCGATGCCCTGGACCAGCGAAGCGCCAAAGCTGGGGTCGAGTGGCGAGATCACGTTTTTCTGAGTCACGATTCGCACCAGCGATTCGACTGGCCCGCCGCCGTACACCTTGGGCACGCCAAACGCGGCATAGTCGGACCCCGCCGCGATGCCCACGAAGAACTCGCGGAAGAAGCCGAGCAAGATGAACGACACCGTCAGCAACATGGCCACGGGCCCGCTCAACAGCGCACTGGCCGCGACGCCGATCGACGTAACAATCACCATCTGGACCCAGATGCTGGAGTAAACTTTGATGATATTCAACAGGGGCGAAGCATTAGGTAGCCGCAGATAGCAGTCGGGCTGAGCGAAGCCGAAGTATTGGCCCCGTTCCAAACACTGAATGCGAATCTCCAACTGACCGCTGGGGGTCACAAAATCGTCGTAGAGATTGCGCTCGACGCCTTCGGTATCGGTCTGATTGGGTTTGATCCGCATCTCCTCGATTTTGTTGTCGAGCGCGCCAAAGGGAATCAGATCGCTTCTCAGATTGGTTTCCGGATTGCGTAGTTGGATGCCCCCGCTGATTTGCTGGCCGATGACGCCTTTGTGAGTGCGGAAAACGCGTACGATCAGTCCGATCGGCAAACCCTTGCCATCCGTGTCGAGAGACCGGTCGATGTTGTCAAAGGTCCAGATCGCCGCGGCCTGGGTGTTGCCCTCGATGTAGCTGCGATAGGTCCATTCGCTGCCGACGTTAATGCCGCGCTCCTTGGCGAGGCCCTGGCGATCGAGAAAGGTCAGCTTCCCCCATTGAGGTCGTCGGGCTTGCATGAAGCCCTCTGCCTGCCCAACAACCTGACGGTCGCCCCGCGTCTCGATCTCGTGCGAATGCCCATAGTTGCTCCGAGCGATGCCGTTCTTGTCGACGTTCAATTCGACGTCGTGCCGGTGATGCGAATTCAGAAGAGTCCGTCCAGTGTGGCCCTTGATGTTGCCCGACGAATCATACGCATGCGTTAGGCCCTTCTCCACTTCATGCGTATGGTCGAGAGAGCGAGTCACAAAGACATAGCTGCAGACGGCCATGATCACCAGCAGCACGGTTCCCACGATCGAAAAGCCAATGATGCGGCCCAGAATAATCTCGACGGCCCGCACCGGTTTGGTGACTACCGTGTAGATGGTCTTCGTCTTGAAATCGCCAGGGAGGCTGAACGCGCTCAAGAGCAGAGCGATGCCCAGCACCAGGTAGGTGGTGGCCGTCAATACAAAACTAATGTAGAGCTTGGCCGGATCCTGGTTGTCGGACGAGAGAAACCAGTTGGCGAAAGCCAGGATAATCACGAATACGATCAGAGCCACTTCGACCCGCCGGCGTCGCGACTCCTTGATCGCCAGCCGAGCCAGAGCCCAGACCCGGCGCGGGGAGGTTTCGCTCAGCTCTCGGAAACTGTTCGCAACCGTGCGATAGACGACGTCGCCGCCGCGGAGCAGGCCGTAGCGGGCCGCGGAGATCACATAGCCGACCACCAGGGCCAGCAGGCCCAACACGGCCGCAATGATAAAGAACCGCGGCAGGGCGCCCCAGGCGCCCTCGTGGCCCAATAGCCAGTCGAAATAAGGCAGGATTTCGCGTTCGAGAACCATTGCAGGAAGCGGCAGCAGTCAGGGGTTACTTGGAATTACTGGTCGAAGGATGAACTGGGCGAAGCTTAAATCGGCTTCAAGCGTGAGGGTCGGGTCAATCTGCCGAGGCGTCGGCGCTCTCCACTTTGGCGCGTCGACCGGGTCGGGCTTCGCTGTCGCGCACAATCGACAGGAACAGCTCTTCCAGCGTGGTGGTGGGATTGCCTATTTCCAGAAGTTCCCCCTGGTGTCGGCCAATCACATCGCGGATCTCATTCTGACAATCCCCAGACAAACCCCGGGCGCGAATCTGGGTGACGTCGGCCACGGTCAGTAGCGTGTCGACCCGGCCCAATTCCTTGAGTTCGCCCTGGTGCAAAATGGCGATTCGGTCGCAGACGTCTTGCACATCGGCCAGCAGATGGCTGCACATGACGATCGTCTTCCCCTCGCCCTTCAGCCGCAAGATCATGTCTTTCATTTCCCGGGTGCCAATCGGGTCGAGACCGCTGGTGGGTTCGTCGAGCAGAATCAGGTCGGGATCGTTAATCAAAGCCTGGGCCAAACCGATGCGGCGGGTCATGCCCTTTGAATATTCTTGGAGTTGTCGCTTGCGAGCCGTGTCGAGTCCCACCTGTTTGATCAGGGCGTCGATGCGCTCTTGGCGAGTATCGGACGACATGTCGAACAGACGAGCGTAGAAATCGAGCGTTTCCTCGGCGTTGAGAAACCGATAGAGGTACGATTCCTCGGGGAGGTAACCGATCCGCTCGTTCTTGCTGACGTCGGTGGCCCGTTTGCCAAAGACGACCGCTTCGCCCTCGGTGGGGAACAAGAGCCCCAGGATCAGTTTGATCGTGGTGGTCTTCCCAGAGCCGTTGGGGCCGAGCAAGCCGAATACTTCGCCTCGGTGAATTTCAAGATCAAGGGCCTTGAGAGCCCGCACTTTCTGCCGCCCCCAGAAGTCTCGGTAGACCTTCGAGAGGGCCCGCGTCTGAACAACAATGTCTTCACTCATGTGATTTGTCAGCAGGGGGGATGGAACGTACGAATTGGGAAGAAATTAGGCGTTTCTCGTGCTTCTCACCAGTGGAAGGTGCGCAACTGCACGCTAGCCACTACGTCTGAGCCCTGGAAGCGGTTCGCGCGGCGAAGAAAAAAAGCCGCCCTCGACCCTCCGATTTGCTGCCCAGTTGGCGTCCGAAGTCAAGAGCCGAGTATAAGTTGCGATCAGCCGTCCGGCAAGCAGGGGGCAAGAGCCCAGAAGAACTGCAAAGTCGCTACTTGCCCACACTGTCATTCCGAGGTCCGCCGAGGAATCTCCGGCGTGACGCGGTTTGGCAGGGCAACGGAGATCCCTCGGCGGACCTCGGGATGACCGGTGGCGGACTTTGCAGTTCTCCTGGAGTGGAGCCCCCCTGGCCCTAAGCCGCCTTTTTCAGGACGGCATACATGTTGTCGCTCAGGGGGAATCTGTCCCGCAGGCTCTGCCGAGAAACGGTGAACTCCTCCTCATTCGCCAGGGTCGCCAGCGTACGGGGCGTGAAGTAGCTGACATGGTCCGGATAGCGGAATCCGCTCCATTTTCTGCCGCGGACGACTCGATTCCAGCTCGCGAAATTGGGCACCTTCACCACCATCGAGCCCTCCGGAGCCACCACGCGGCGAAGCTCCCGGAACAGCCGCAGCGGCTGATACTCGTGCTCCAGGAACGAGGACATGATCACCAGGTCGACGCTGTCGGCCTCCACCTGAGCGACGCCGTCGACCGAGCCTTGCACGAGCACCTTCCCGCCAAACCGAGCGATCTTTGCTTCGGCGATGCTCGCCAACTGCTTCGAGACCTCGATCCCCAGAGGAACAGCCTCATGCCCCAATGCCTGCAAGCTGTGCTGCACTTTCTGCATGAGCGTGCCGCAGCCGCAGCCGATGTCGAGAAACCGGATGGGGCCGGTTGCCTCTCGTCTGGCAACGGTCTGGCATATCAGCGCGAGCATCTTGTTTCGGCGGGGTAGAAAGGTGGTTTTCAACCGTTTCGCCAGCGACGACAGCCTCGACACGAACGGCTGGTCGGAGCGTCTGCGTTGCGACTCCTCTTGCCAGGTCTTCTCCCAAGCAAACTGCTCAGCCAACTGAGAGTAGGAAGGCGGGTTGGCGAGAAACACCAAATCGGTCGTTCGACAACGCACCACGACCCACGGGTCACGGGAGTAATGGGTCGGCTCAACCTCAGTCGCAGTCTCCAGAATCGGGCAGACGAGTTGCATCTTTGGAACCTTCGGGGAGAGAAAAGTGACTTGAACCACCCGAGTGAACAGCACAAAAACCAGCAACAAGCCGTTGAATGCGAATGCGCCCATCTGGAAGAGAAGAAAGATTACGGCTCAGTCCTGTTGATCGTCATTTTGAGCCCCCGTCATCATTGCTGCTAAACACAGCGGGAAATCGGCTCGCCGAAACTCGAGCGTGCTAGCCGTCTGCTGCCGTCCACCGCAAAGATAGGCGATTTGAGAAGAGTGGCGTGGGTTCGGCTGCCATGCCCTGGGAGGCTGTGCCAGGCGCTGGACGGGCTGTGCGAGAGACGATAGAGTGGTGTCACCCAGTCTTGCTGCTATTGCCTGCTGTCTGAGGGTCGCCGGCACAGGTAATTCCCGCATAATGGGTCGAAATACCCATTTTTTTTCAAAAGACCGGTGTACAAGCCGGCATCTTTTAGGAACCATAGGGTTTCTTAAATGCAGAATAGCCTGGATTTCCAGGCTATTCCGGTTTGGGCTGAGCCCGGCCCGATGTTGTCACAATCGCCAAAGAGTAAGCACAATTCAGCCAGTGTGGAACAATGTTTGACTTATCTGATAGAGGCCAGGTCGCGATCGCACTCCGCAGGAGGCTCGACGTCGATCTCCTAAGCCAACAACTTTCGGCCACCCCCTTCTGCCACGTCGTGCTGGCGACGACCGATCTCGGCAGTGCCACGTCGCTAATCCAGGATCGCGGGGCGCAGGCATTCATCCTGGATGCCAACTATCCGAAGGATCGATTGCAGCAAGCGGTTCATGCGATTCAAGAACCCCTGGAGTGCCAATCGCTGCTTCTCCTGGACGACTATTACAGTCCGCATCAGGCTCAGTACGCCGCCAAGATTCCGGCCGCCTACTGCTCGAGAGAGATTCCCTTTGCCGAGACGCTGGATATCCTGGAACGACTATTGAAGTGCAGCCGAGTAGCGCCCAGCACGACGAATGGTCTCATCCAGTCGGAGCGGCGCACCGGAGCCGACCACCCCATTGCCGCCGAGCTTTCGGATCGCGAATTGGAAGTCATGCTCCTGCTTGCCGAAGGACGGTCGGTCAGAGAGTGTGCCAGTTTCATGCAGTTGGCCGAGAGCACGATCGAGAATCACAAGTTTCGCATGATGCGAAAACTCGGCGTCCATCGCTTCACCGACGTCATGCGTCTGGCCATTCGGGCCGGCCTGATCAGCGCTTGATTGGAGTGTAGGCAAGAAGGCCAGGAGATGGTCGGCTCCGGAGGAGCCAAGTCGTGTAGCCAGGGGCGCGAGCCTTGTCCTTACCCGCATTTCTTGGGGTCGGCGTTTGTTTCTGCCTGCTTTTTGTCCCGTAGGGACTTTCGATAATAGCCCAACGTTTCAACGCTGGGTTCGGATCGCCTAGTTTCATGAAAGTCCCGGTAGGGACGACTGAAGCAAGGCATCGTTTCAGTCGTCCCTACCGGGACTAATGTAAGGCATGTCGGTGGATCCCCAGCGTTAAAACGCTGGGCTATTATCAGCTCTCCCTCCGGGAGAAAATCTGGGTGAGGACAAGGCTCGCGCCCCAGGCCACACGTCGTTGCCCCCACCGGGAAGTTGAGATACATTTTTCTTGAGACTACAAACTCACCCACTGAAATCCATGAAGAACCCAACAAGAAAACCGGGGCGCCAAGACAATGCCTTGGCGCCCCGGAAAATACTATTCGTGTTCTGGCCGACTACTTGCCGTTGGACAATGCCGCTTGGGCGGCGGCTAGCCGGGCGATCGGCACGCGGAACGGGCTGCACGAGACGTAATCCAAGCCGACCTGATGGCAGAACTGGATCGAATCGGGATCGCCGCCGTGTTCGCCGCAGATGCCACACTTCAGATTTTTCTTTACCGAACGGCCCTTCCGCACGCCCATCTCGACCAATTGGCCCACGCCCTCCGTGTCGAGCGACTCGAAGGGGTCGCGAGGAAGGATTTCCTCGTTGATGTAGTCGGGCAGGAAGGTGTTGATGTCGTCTCGGCTGTAGCCAAAGGTCATCTGAGTGAGGTCGTTGGTGCCGAAGCTGAAGAAATCGGCCGCCTCGCCCACCTGGTCGGCAGTCAGAGCCGCACGCGGGATTTCAATCATCGTGCCGACCAAGATATTCAGCTTGCCGCTGTACTTCTTGTCGGCCTTCACTTCTTCCATGACGGTGCGCACGCGATCGCCCAGCAGCTTGAGTTCCGCCGCCGTGCCGACCAGCGGGATCATGATTTCCGCCTGGGCGTCGACCTTCTTCTTCTTGCAGGCGATTACCGCTTCGGTGATCGCGGTTACCTGCATGTCGAGAATCTCGGGATAGGTTACCGCAAGGCGACAGCCGCGATGGCCGAGCATTGGATTGGCTTCGTGGAGCGATTGCACGCGCGACTTGACCGTGGCCCGCTTCACGCCGAGTCGACCCGCCATTTCGGCCTGGCTGCGGTCGTCGTGCGGCAGGAACTCGTGCAGCGGCGGATCGAGCAAGCGGATGGTAACCGGCATGCCCTTCATGGCCGTGAAAATGCCGACGAAGTCTTTGCGTTGTAGCGGCAGGAGCTTCTTGAGCGCCACTTTGCGATCGGTTTTGTTCTCGGCCAGAATCATTTCCCGCATCGCCATGATCCGCTCGCCTTCGAAGAACATGTGTTCCGTGCGGCAGAGGCCGATGCCCTGGGCGCCGAATTCTCGGGCCCGCTTGGCGTCGGCCGGCGTGTCGGCGTTCGTGCGGACATCCATTTTGCGATACTTGTCGGTCCACTTCATCACCGTGGAGAAGTCGCCGGAAAGCTTGGGGGTTTGCGTGGCGATTTCGCCCACCATCACTTCGCCGGTCGAGCCGTCGATCGACAGCATGTCCTTGTGATTGAACGTCTTGCCGCCCACCTTGATCTTGCGACCCTTTTCGTCGATGTGAATCTCGCCGGCGCCGGCCACACAGCAACGACCCCAGCCGCGGGCCACCACGGCCGCATGGCTCGTCATGCCGCCCGTGCTGGTGAGAATTCCCACCGCCGAATGCATGCCGTCGATGTCCTCGGGATTGGTCTCTTTGCGGACCAGCAGCACTTTCTCGCCGGCCTGCGTGCGCTCGACCGCTTCAGCAGCCGAGAACGCCAGCTTTGCGGAAGCGGCTCCTGGCGAGGCGGGTAGCCCCACGGTGAGCAACTTGCCCGCCTTCTTCGCTTGCGTCTTCGCGGCGGGGCTGAAGCTGGGAAGCAACAGTTGAATCAGGTCGCCAGCCGGGATTCGCAGGACGGCCTCCTTCTCGGTGATCAGCTTCTCCTTGACCATGTCGCAGGCGATTTTCACCGCTGCCGCGCCGGTTCGCTTGCCAGAGCGGGTCTGTAGCATGAAGAGCTTGCCATTCTCGATCGTGAACTCGATGTCCTGAACGTCTCGGTAGTGCTTTTCGAGCTTGACCTTGATCTTCAACAGTTGGTTGTAAACCTTTTTGTTCCACTTGGGCATCTCGTCGACATGAAGCGGCGTACGGATGCCGGCCACGACGTCTTCGCCTTGGGCGTTGATGAGAAACTCGCCGTAGAACTCATCCTTGCCCGTGGCGGGGTCGCGGGTGAAGGCGACGCCCGTGCCCGACTCGTCGCCCATGTTGCCGAAGACCATCGACTGCACGTTCACCGCCGTACCGAGCAGGCCGGTGATGTGTTCCACTTGGCGATACTTCACGGCTCGCGCCTGCATCCAGCTTCGGAAGACGGCCTCGATGGCCAGCTCCAGCTGCTTCATCGGATCTTGCGGGAACGGCTTGCCGAAGTGCTTCCGGAACACGCGTTTATAGGCGTCGCACAGCTCGACCATGCCTTCCAGTGGCACGTCGGTATCTTCGGTCACCTTGTAGCGTTTCTTGATCTTGTCGAACGCGACTTCAAAGTAGTGGTGGTCGACGCCGCAAACCACGTCGCCGTACATGTTGATCAACCGGCGGTAGGCGTCATAGGCAAAGCGCTTCTGGCCCGTCGCGTTGGCCAAGCCGACCACCGACTCGTCGTTCAACCCCAGGTTGAGAATCGTGTTCATCATGCCCGGCATGGAAACGGCGGCGCCAGAGCGGACCGACAGCAAGAGCGGCATCTTTGTATCGCCGAACTTTTTGCCGAGTTCCTTTTCCAGCATGGCGACGTCTTTCTTTACCGAGTCGACCAATCCTTTGGGCAGTTTGCGTTTGCTCTTGTAGTAGAGATCGCAGACCTCGGTGGTGATGGTAAAACCGGGAGGCACGGGCAGGCCGATGCTGGTCATCTCGGCCAGGTTGGCGCCTTTGCCGCCGAGCAGTTGTTTTAGTTTGCCATTGCCTTCGGTCTTGGTTTTGCCGAAGTAATAGGTCATCTTGGGTGTGCGTGAGGCTTTCTTGGCCATTGGTAGGTTATTCCTCTTGGTAAGCGCGTTTCTTGCGAAAGGGTGTTTGCTATACTTATAAGCTGAGGCATTCGACGGATTGCGAACCCAGCTTTCGGACTGCACGACCTCAGAAGGCGTCGGTTTGCCGCCACGAAAGGCGACAACTGGACGGACATACCAGCCGGCAGTCACGGCGGAGGGAATCGAAGCCAACCAGTCTAAATCGCTCCCCACGAATCGTCAAGGTGCGCCTCGGGGAGTGCCCCCGTCCGCGGAAAACCCAGGTCCCCCATGCAACATAACGCCCGCACTTTTGCAGTGGCCATGCTGTTTGAATCAGGGTTGGGATTCGCCGGCTTGGCGGTGGCCTGGTGGGCCAATATCTCGCTGCAATCGCGGTTGCAGGTCACCTCGCCGGCCCTCGTTCGGGGGCTCGTGGCCTGTCTGCCCATGCTCGTCGTGCTGGTCGCGATGAGCAGCAGTCGCTGGCCCCCCTTGGTCCAGCTGCGGAAGCAAGTGGAAATGCTCGTCGGCGAGCTATTCAGCAGCATCTCGTGGCTCGAATTGGCGCTGGTCTGCTTCGCCGCGGGGCTGGGAGAGGAACTACTCTTCCGCGGAGCCTTGCAACCCTGGCTGGCTCGGATCACCCATCCGACGGTGGCGATCGTGGTCGTGGGGCTGCTGTTCGGTCTGGCGCACTCGCTGTCGGTCACGTATTTTGTGACGGCAACGCTGATCGGCTGTTATCTCGGGTGGCTGATGCAGGCGTATGACGACTTGGTCGCACCGATCGTGGCTCACGCGCTTTACGATTTCGTGGCGATCGCATTCATTCGGCGAAACATCAAACGATCGCCGAGCGAGCCGTGATGTCCCCGTCCACGGCGCGGCCACACTTCTAGCCGGGGCTCGATGTGCCACGATGCGAAAACCGTTCGGCTTGGACGGGAATGTCGACGCCCACCTGTTCGCCCCAGGCCGCGAGCAGGCATTGATAAATCGGGCCCGCCCTGCCCTGCCCCACCGGCTGGCCGTCGATGCGCACCACCGGCAACATGCAAACCGAAGTGCTGGTGAGGAACACTTCGTCGGCGGTGACCAACGCGGCCGGCGTGAGATCTCGCTGGGCGTGGGAGATCTTCAACTCGTCGGCCAACTCGAACAAGACCTGCTGGCTCACGCCGGGAAGAACTTTTTCTCGGGGGGGCGTTACCAGGCCACTGCCCGCAAAATGGGCCACGACGTTTGCCGTGGTTGCTTCGCCGACGTTGCCGTCCTGATCCAAGACAAGGGCCCGCGCCCCCGGCGTCTTGGCGGCGGCCTGTTGGTCGGCCAGGTAGTAGTGCAGCCGGCTGCGACATTTCAGTTCCGACGGCCAGCAATTGTCGGGGACCTGACGAATGTCGACCACGGCAAGTTCCACCCCGGTCTGAAACTTGGCGGCCCAATCGGCAAACGGCAACGGATAGCCGCGCACACAGACCGTCGGCTGGGCGGCGTCCGTCGTGCGGCCGGGCGTAATGAAGACCGCCAGACCCCAATCATCCCCGGGCGAGATCAGCTTGGCATTGCGAGCGAGCAGTTCAACGGTTGCCGCAGCTACTTCGGGAACCAGCCGCTCGGCGTCCCAGCCCACAACCTGCAGCGAATGCCGCAGCCGCTGGAGATGCTCGTCCAAGAGATACGCTTTCGCTTGAAAGGTGCGCATCCGCTCGACGATCGTCGCTCCCAACTGGAAACCGAGATCCTCAATCGGCAGTCGCAGCTGATCGTGGGCGATCCACTCACCATTGAAATAGGCAATCGGTATGGTCATACCTCTAATATGTCACGCTTGAGGATAAGCCGCTAGCGGTGCGATGGCGTGGCAAGGTCGGCCAGGGACGATTCGGCGACGTCCTCAGATGGCTCCCCGTGGGGAATGAGCCTGCGCCAGATGACGCCCATTTTCCCCTTCACCGCCAGATAATCCACCAACAGATGGCTGCGACCGACTTCGTGGGTCATGTCGATCGGCCGAATTCGTCGGGCTGACTTGCCTAGGGACTGGGGACGCGTAACGCCCTCTTTGCCCAGCGCGTGGACTCTTCCGCGGTCGACGCTGAAGTGGAACAGCCGCATCGCCGGGTCGCGCTGGTTGGTAACCAGAAGCAGCTCTTTCATCTGCGAGATGGCTCGGCCATGATACTTGCCCGGCAGAATCCAATCGGCGTCGAACGCGGCCGCGACCATCGCCACGCGAATTGGCGGTCGATCGGGGTGCAGGCGTTCGGTGAGCCGCTTGCCGCCCAGCTTGCCGCCACCCAACACGTGCAGCGCTCCGCTGGCGACCCGTGCGCCGTAGCTGTAGCCAATCAGCGACAACGGAGTCTCCTCCGGCAGTTGGTCGAGAAACCACGCCAGTTGCCAGCCCGCGGGACAGGTGCGAGCCGCCTTTATTTTCATGTCTTTAATCAACCCGGGGATTGTCGTCGACGGCCACGACCAAATGACAAACCGAATCGGCTGGCTCGATTTGCCTCGTGCCATCAGCGACCGATAAATCATCATGCCCCGGCGACGATCCTCACCCGGCTCGATGCGATTGCCGTGGACGTAGATCACCGTTCGCACGGGCGAGGCGAGCTCTTGCTGCTGCGAAGCGGGCTGCAGCGCTTCTCGCCAGTCCATCGACTTCCAATGTGGCCGACCCTTGTCGCCGACCTCGTAACGCTGGCATTTCAGCTCGTCGCTCAAGCGCTGGCCATCGCAAGCCGTGCCGACGGCGCGGGTGCTGAACAACAGAATCTCGTCCGCCGGGGCTGCTGGCTCCGGGGGGGCGAACAACTGATCGGCCTGGGCCGACACGGTGCCGACGCCAGCCAGCGCACACCAGACCAGGGCCGGCACAAGCCGAGCCTGGACAATGGCGTAGATTCGCCGCGTAAGGGGTATTGCTACATAGACCATGGCAGTCAGTAGTGGCAGGGCAGAATTGTCAACCGTGACAGGGCCGTCAACCGTGACGGTGGGGCCAAAGAATACGGATCGAACGCGGCTAAGTGAGTCGCGGGCAACGCGGGCCCACGGTTGGATAACGGGAGTCCAACAGCAGGCCTCAGACCGCCAGGCTCGCAGCCCACGAGGGATTGCGAGACCTCTTTCCTTGCGGTCTTCAAAAGCGTAGCACATTTTCAACACCCGGGCGGAAAAAACGTTGCGAAAAAAAATCACACGTTGAATTTGCACATCACCCAGCATGTTGTAGAGTTGCAAGGCTCGTATGCTTGCGCTCGCAAAAGGTGAGTGCTTTGATGCGGGTCTTTCGCCGCACGCCTGGTTTTACATCATCCCAAACGATGCAATTGGCGCAACTGCTACCAGAGTCGTGTGACGATTAATTCCCCCCAACCTCCCACATACGTCCTCACTTAGGGCGCCCGCCGTGGAGATAAGAAGATGAGGAAGATGCTGATTCTGTTGGCTTTGGTCGTTTTGACGACTGCCAACACTGGTTGCTGTGCCCGTTTCCGTAATTGGCTCCATCGCGGTGCGCCGTGTGGAACCAAAACCATTGCCCCCGCAATGATGGGCGCTCCCATAGCGTTCGGAACACCTGCAGTAGCGCCTGCCATGGCTCCCGTCATGGCGCCCGCTCCGATGCAACAAGTCGTCGCTCCTCAGCCCATATACTGCTGTCCGCAGCCCGTCCCATGCTGCCCGCAACCCGTGCCGTGTTGTCCACCTTGTGAGTACGACCCGTGCCAAGGCGGGATGATGGTTCCCTGTGAGTGCGGCGAAATGACTACCATCGACGAAGGTTACTTGCCTCCCGCAACAGATATGCCGGTGGGCTCGGAGACCTTCAAAGCAGACCCCGGCCCCACACCGGAGGAATAGACGAGACGAACTTGCCACGTGTGCCCACGTCGCCAGGGACTTCACCATCCCGCTCCCCAGCCACTGGGCCTGTTGCGACGCATACGCGGCGGTTCAAGCGCAAAGAAAAGTCCACAACTGAGAGTTCATTTCTCCAGCCGCTCGATCGTGCCATCCTGAACACGGTCGGGCGGTTTTTCTTGTTACAATGAAAGAATGATCACACCACGTCGCAAAAACACTGCCTGCTACCTGCTGATGGCCGCTCTGATAGCCGCTTGCGGTTTCGCAGCCCCCCACCTGGCCGCAGCTCAAATCAAACCCGCCCCGGAGAACCCCTACCTCCGCTTCGGCGAAACAAGTGTCAGCAAGTATCGCGTCGGGGCCACGGTCACGGCGCGCAAAGGGCCGGTGCGACAGGTGCTGGCGATGGTGGCGATTCCGTTCACCTGCCCAGAGCAGGAGGTCCAACTCCTGGAACAGGACATCACCGAGCAGGTCGACAACCTCGACTACCGCCCGCTGGGCGCGTTTGCCGGGGGCGGCGCCCAGCAGATGCTGATCTCGATTCCCTATCTGCCCGGCAACGAAGAGGCGCGGGCCATCGTGACCTTCGAGGTCCATACCCGCACGATCCTGCCGCCGGAAGATACCTCGTCGCTGCGGATCCCCGCCAAGCCCAACCGCGAGCTCAAACGGTTTCTCGGCAAGAGCCCGCTGATCGAAACCAAACACACCAAGATCAAACGGGTCCTGAAAGAGATCAAAGCCAAGCTCGCCTCCGCCCCCCCTCCCTCGCAGGGAGGGGCCGAAACGCCGAACGACTCCACAACAGAAGATGACGCAACAGTCCCAGAAGAAGACGAACCAGAAGACACCACCGACAAGATCACCGACTGGCAACGCGTCGAAGCGATCTACGAGTTCGTGCAAGATCACGTCAAGT
>CAXMSB010000004.1:0-8987 GCA_964195615.1 uncultured Granulosicoccus sp.
CACAATTCTACAGATTCTGAGCGTCTCGATTTTCGAGAAAACCCCATTGGTAGAGCTGTTTTCGCAATCCAATTACAATACTCCACAACCCCCTCGTCCTAACCAGTTGCTATTATTCGACTAACGTTGGGACACTAGTGACTTGACATATGTGATAACCGGGTTACCGCAGCTGAGATTCCACCTGTAAATTCGCAGATTTATTGGGGGGAGGATTTCAGCTCTTTAGACCCCACGAATACTCATCATCCGCTTCTCCCTTTTTCACCCAGAAAACCGTCTTTCGAGAGAGGGCAAATTCATAGGCCCACGGTTCCGGGACTCGGGGACGTGGATCAATATTGGCAGGCAAAAACGTCTGGATTAACTCGGACTTTTTCCAATGGGACTCAGGGGATTGAAGTTTGCTCCATCCTAAGCCGATATCGCATAACTGCCAAAATACTCCGTCTTCTGTTTTAAACAAAACTGTATCCCCAGTTAGTAGGATGGGTGGTTCTGTCGGCAAATCACGATGCACTTGAGTGGTTTTCTACCGACAGGTTCAACCATCTTTAGCAGGCAAAACGTAAAGATGGGTGCGAGCACACCATCCTACGAAAGACTTGTACCTCGTGCTCTTAACCTGCACAGGTTTCATCGACCAAGGCGTCCGAGCGTAGGCCTCGAACCACATTCAGCCGACCCCTCCGACGCGTCCTAGCAACACGCGTATCAGGCCCCCAGTCCGACACATTGCCTAACTACCTCCCCCGGTCGTCGTAACCTCTGGGGTGCGACTTATGCCACTGCCAGGCGCTGGCGACGATCGACTCGATCTCGGTGTACTTCGGTTGCCAACCCAGAACCTCGCGGGCCAGACGGGCATCGGCCACCAGCTCGGGCGGGTCGCCTTCGCGTCGGGCGACGATCTCTGCCGGGATCGGATGGCCGGTCACCTTGCGACACGCTTCGATGACCTGTTGGACGCTGGCCCCCTGCCCCGTTCCGAGGTTGAGCTTCAATCCGCTGCCCGTTTCGAGCTGCTCCAGCGCCGCCACGTGGGCGGTTGCCAGGTCGTCGACGTGGATGTAATCGCGAATGCAGGTGCCGTCGGCCGTGGGATAATCATCGCCGAAAATCTTGATGTTCTCGCGCTGGCCCAGGGCCACCTGCAGCACCAGCGGAATTAGATGCGTTTCCGGATCGTGGTCTTCGCCAATCGTGCCATCTTCCGCAGCGCCCGAAGCATTGAAATAGCGCAGCGCCGCGTAGCCCAAGCCGTAGGCGTGTGAATAGTCGGCCAGGGCGTGCTCGATTGCCAGCTTGGTGAAACCATAGGGGCTGATGGGGGCTTGCTTCTCGGCCTCGGTGATCGGCACCACCTCGGGCACGCCGTAGGTGGCACAGGTGCTGGAGAAAACGATCCGGTTGACGCCAACCGTGCGCATCGCTTCCAACAGCGAAAGCGTGCCCACGATGTTGTTCTGGTAATACTGGGCTGGATCAGTGACGGAGACGCCCACATAGGTGGCCGCCGCGAAGTGCATCACCGCGTCGATCTGATGCTCGCGAAGCACCGACTCCAACAGCGGTCGATCCTGCAGATCGCCCTCGATCAGCCGCCCCTCGGGCACGGCGCCCCGATGGCCTTCGCTCAGATTGTCGAAGGCCCAGATCTCATGCCCCCCGCTCGCAAGCATCTTCGCCGCATGGGAACCCACGTAACCGGCGCCGCCGGTGAGTAATACTTTCATTGTCGGTTTGAGCTCCTTTCAATCAAACCTCGTTTCCTCAAAACGTCCAGCAACACCGGCTCCACCTGACGGCGGATAGCGTCGTTGGCATAGCCGACCCAAGCGACGTCGGTCTCAACGTCGAGCCGCGCTTCCAGCGGCGCGCCAGTCGCGTCCGTGATATGTACCCCAAGTTCTTCAGCAATCAACAGCGTGCAGATGTCGTAGGGATGGCAACAGTGCCCCAGCGTCTCGCCACGCTCGGCAGCAATGCCCAGCATCAGGGGCCGCAGGTCGGCGATGAAACGATCCGAGCCGCCGAGCAAACTATAAATCTGCCCGCCCGTGCTGGGGTACTGATCTTCAAACGTCAATGTACCACCGGGCGGCTGCGCTCCCAACGCCCCTCGAACCACTTCGTCGTCGATCGCCGCCAGCACGTCGCGCAGCCCGGGAAAAAAGCGGCTGATCGCGGCATAGCCGAACTGGATCGACTTCGCACGGGTGGGCCGCAGCTCCAGCGGCTCTGTCTCGCCGGTGAGCCGATTGTGGCGTACCGCTTCCGCTCCCCGATCGCGGACTGCCCACAATTGGTCGCACAGATGTTGCTTCAACAGAGGCAGCTCCGTCTGCACCGCGAGAACAATATCTTGCAGGCCGGTCGCATCGCCACGGTTGGGGGCGACGCCCGTGAGCACCCAACCGCTTCGCTTCTGAAACATCAGGCAGCGGGTACCGTCGATCGGGTCGACGATGATCCGCCAACGACAGTCGGCCTCGTCGGCGCCGGCAGGCAACACGACCTGACCGCCCGGCAAACCCTCGGCGACAAGCACCACCGGCTCGCGGCTGGCCAATTCGTTGGCCACGAACTCGAGCAACTCCGCCTCGCTCACTCGGTCGATGGCGAACACCAGATCGCCCCCTTCGTCGGCCACCACGCGCGACAACTCGTCGGCCGAACGTCGCTCGGTCGCCTCGACGACCCGCTCGCGTATACGATCGTGCAGCCGGCGAACTGCTGGCAGAATTTCGTCTAGCTCAAGCATGCGATCAACATACCACGTCTGCTACCCATCGAGCGAGGTGTACGTCTTGCTGAAACCTAGCAAACTGTCATGATAGGTGGCGAAGGATCAGAAAACGAATGAGTGCCCCGACAACGAAAAAGTCTCTCCGCTGCCGAGCGCACGGACACTTTGCCGAGTGGCTAGCCACCTCGGGCGGCAGCGTGGCGATCACCACCTACACCTCCGGCAAGCTGGTGCTCGTCAGCAGCCGCAACCGCCGCCTGCGGTTTCGCACGCTCCGCTTCCCCCGCCCCATGGGCATGGCCTTCGACGGTCGACAACTGGCCCTGGCGGTCCAAAAACGCATCCTCCTGTTCCGCGCGCGTCCGACAACCGGCTCGACCGATGCCCTATTCGCGCCCCAGCAGCAGTTCGTCACCGGCAAGCTCGACACGCACGACGTCGCCTTCGGCAGTCGCGGCATCTATTTTGCGAACACCCGCTGCAATTGCATTGCACGGGCGACCTCGCGCTGCAACTTCCTGCGCAACTGGCAGCCGCCTTTTATCTCCGACATGGTGCATCAAGATCGTTGCCACCTCAACGGCCTTGGCATGTTCGACGGCCGGCCGGCCATGGCGACCGCCTTTTGCGAAACCGGCCACGCGGGCGGCTGGCGCGAAGAGAATCGTTTTACCACCGGCGTGCTGGTCGACGTTCGAGAAAACCAGGTCGTGGCCCGCGGCCTGTGCATGCCCCACTCGCCCCGTCGCCACGAGGGCCGCTGGTGGCTCTGCAACTCGGGGCACGGCACGCTCTGCCGTTTCGATCCAGCCCGGGAAGAGTGCGAAGCCGTTTGCTCACTACCCGGCTTCACCCGCGGCCTGTGCTTCGCCGGCAACCACGCGCTGGTGGGCCTCTCGAAGATTCGCGAAAAGCACGTGCTCGACGCCCCGCCGATTTCTGGGCGAGATGCCGAGTCGCGCGCCGGCGTGGCGCTGGTCGACCTGAGCACCGGCAACCAGACCGGCATGTTGGAATTCGTCCGCGGCGGACGCGAAGTCTACGAAGTCGTGTTTCTGCCCAATATCAAGCGGCCCAAGCTGATCGGCTTCGACGACGACGGCGACTCGCAACACTAGAGCCTATCCATCGCTGGGTGGCCGGGGCAAAGTCCCGCAGGGCGTGCCCCGGTAAACGTGGCCCACCGGGGCACACTAGCGCTTTGCCCCGGCCACCCCAGGTAAGCACTCATGCCGCATGTGGCTCGTCGACCGCAATTCGTTCCAGCGCCGCGACATCGCCGTCAATCAACCGCTCCAGCGCAAACAACGCAGCGAAGCCGATCACCCCACCACCGCTAACGACCAACAGCGGGCCCTCCACTTCGGCAGCGCTGCCGCTGATGGTCACCAGCATCGCCGCCAACATCGGCACTAAACCTGCCAGGGCCAGATGTACGCGGTTCCACAGTCGCAGCCGCTGCAAGTCTTTCCAGCACGGGCCAAGCACCATGTTGTTGCGCACCATCGCTGGGAAAAACCATCGCACGGCCAGCGCCGTCAGCAGAAAATAGGGGTACGCCATCGCCGCGAAGCCGCACAGCGCCAGCGTAGCGAAGAAGTGCGCGTACAACCGCAGCACGCCCGCTTCGCTCAAGCTGAGATTCAACGCCACCGGGTAGATTAGCCCCGCGACGGTCCACAGCGAAAGCGTCAGCAACGAAACAAACAGCCCATAGAACAACACGCGACTGCCAGCTTCGTCGGACCGCTCCAGGTTCTTGTCACTGACAAACCGCACCGTGCGCGCCGCCACCGTTAGTCCAATCCCCAAGCCGATGGAAAAGGCGAAGCCGTTGACCCAAATCAGCACTGTGTCAAACTGCTCGGTCAACGGGGGAAAATACTCGGCCATCCATACCCGGTAATAGTAGAGCTTGAAAGCCAGAATCAGCAGGTTTGGCACCAGGCTCGCGACGATGATCGACGACAGGGGCGCTGCCAGAATCAACCGGCTCAACGGGTTCTCTGCCGGTTGCATCATCTTCCAGGTGCGCGGGTGCAAACAGAGCCTCAAATCACGGGCGACCTCCTCGGCAGTTTGATAACGCTCGTTCTGCCGTGGCTGTAGGCAGCGCACCAACACTTGCCTCAGCGACTCCGGGCAATCGGCAGGCAACCGCCCAGCCAGTTCGTCGAAATCTGCGTAATGCCGCAGATCGACCATCCGCTGAATTTTAGCCAGCGATTTTTCTTCTTCCAGGTCGGCGAACGGCCGCGTGCCGCACAGCAGCTCCCACAACAACACGCCCAACGAGTAGATGTCGCTCGTTTCGCGCACCATCTGCGGCGAGCCTCCCAACACCGGGTGACAGGCCTGCAACTGCTCGGGCGACATGTAAATCAGCGAACCGCCAAAAGTGTCGGCCGGATCTTCGTCAGCCCGACCGCCGTTGTAGCTCACGTTGAAATCGGCCAGTTTTGGTGCGCCCGAGGGGGTGAGCAACACGTTGGCCGGCTTGATGTCGCGATGCAGCACCCCCTTGCCATGGGCGTAAGCAAGCCCGTCGGCCAGCTGCGCCCCGATCTGGCAGACCGCCTTCGGCCACGAGGCGGCCGACAACCAGTTGCGCTGCGGCGATCCCTCCGGCCGGGCCGAACCATGGGCCGCCAGTTTCTCGTCGACTACTGCCAGCAGCAGTTGCCCCGTCCGCGCACCGGGAGCCGTCCTGCGAATCAACTGCACAACCGACTGCAGCGTGCCGCCCGGCACCACCTCCATGTACAACAGCCGCACGGCCGGCTCGCCGCTCTGCCGTTGGTCGAACACCCGCACCAAATTGGCGTGATCCAGTTGGGCCAAAGTCTGCGGTTCGCTCCCCTGATGGCTGGATATCTTTAGTGCCACGAGGCGTTCCATCGACACCTGCCGCGCCAAGAAGACTTGAGCAAACGCCCCTTCGCCCAACTTGGTGAGCAATTGAAAATCGTCGATCTGTTGTCCCGGCGTAAACTGCACCGCCGCGTCGCCTGCCGGCATCACGTCGGTATGCAGCTTGGTCTTTTGAACTGTCTCGACGAAATAAGCCTCAGTCGGCGTGCCCGAGACCGCCATCCCACCCACCAAATCACACAACGCCGGCGCTTGCCGCGGAAACCGTTCGTGGATTTCCTCCTCGGTCACTCGACGCCCGGCCTGCATCCGTACGTGCAGTTCTTCATGGATCAGCTCCAACGGCAGCTCACCCGCCGCGTCGCGCAAGGAAAACTCCGCTTCGTACGCTTCCAACTTACAAGGCGACCGATTGTGCTGCCAGCGAAACTCCAGATCGGCCTTAATCAACTCCGGCAACGCCAGCGATTGCAGCTCGGCATCGTCCGCAGGCAAGAACTCCGCCAGCCGCGGCTCGTCGCCACCCGTCGACAACCGCGACTCCCACGCCGCCGAAAACGCGTCGACCGCCGCCGCCACCTGCTCCCAAAGCCGATCTTCGCCCTGGGAACCCGCGACAGGTTGACTAGAATGAGAGTCGGTGGACATTTTGAGTTGCCAGTTGTTGGTTGCTAGTTGTCAGTCGCTAACTCCTAGTATCTAGTAACTGGCAACCAGCAACTAGCCACTATCAAGAATTCCCTCTCATGACAGACCATGATACGAAAATCTTAGCCGGCGTGCGATCCGGCGACGAGCAGGCTCTGGTCGACTTTTTACAGGCGAACCAGGCCTCGCTGCTGGCGTTCATCCGCAGCCGCGTCGGCACGCAGTTGGGCCGCAAGATCGAACCGGAGGACATCCTGCAGGACGCCTCAATCGAGGCGGTCCGCACGCTGGAGCAGACCGACTTCTCGAATTGGGACCCCCTTAACTGGCTGTTCCACATCTGCGAACGAAAGATCATCGACGCCCACCGCCGCCACTTTGCCAGCCAGAAGCGAGACGCCCGCCGCGAGGCCGCCCTGCCCGCCGGCAGCGACGCCGCGGGCATCGCCAACCTGTTGGCCGCCAGCATGACGACGCCCAGCGCTGCCTTCTCCCGCGACCAGCGCCAGCTCCGCATGCTCGCCGCGCTCGACACGCTGCCCGAGCACGAGCGCGAAGCCCTCCGCCTCCGCTACCTCGTCGGCCAACCCTCCAAAGAAATCGCCAAGAAACTCGGCAAGAGCGACGGGGCCACGCGCGTGATGATCTCGCGGGCGCTTAGTAAGCTACAAGAGATTTTGGAGGAGTGAGTATGTGCGATTGTGTGTCAGATTTCTAAGATCAGACTTCCTCAGCTTTCCTATCTATAAGAAATTGAAATTCTGACACTAAAGGACTTCTAGCCAGTGGGATCCCATAGTAGGATTCTCCGTTAGGAACTCTACGACAATTCGCCATCTTGAGTGACCTGTGAACAAGAAACCGAAATCGATCAAAGAGTACAAGAAGTGGCTGCGTGAAGAACACGCCACCGATGTCGGCAAGCAGACCCGCATGCATTATGAAACGGTTGCCGACAAAGTCATGAAGGACTTCCGCGAATCGGATTTCTGGATGGAATTTACTGAGCAGTTCAAACTCAGGGACCTTGACGAACAGTATAAGCGAACACATGACAATTATCCTCTCGTCATGGGACACGTCGCACCGAAACTTGAGGGAAAACGATTCGAGTCTTTTCTGTTGAAGACGTATCGAAGAAACGTTCTTGAGAATGACAGTTGGCCTGAGCCTCCTCAACGGTCAGGACAAGAACCTCAATGGATTCTTCCAGACAATTGGTTTGGGTAGGATCAATGACATTGTGCGAACATGCTTTGTCGCTAAGTACCTTGACGGCGTAAGGTTCTTGGTTGATAGCTTAGAAACTATGAGTAAGAACCACGGACTCAGTTGCCGCAATTACTTTGTATCCGGAGAAGATGGCTATTACGCCGCTCATCTGTACATTCGACGCGAGTTTGAAATACCAAGAATGACTTTCGACACCGATATGATCGAGATTGAGATCGAGCTCCAAGTGACAACGCAGTTGCAGGACGTAATCCGCCGGCTACTTCACATCCACTACGAAACTCGACGGGAACAACACGATGCTCCGGAAGGGCAATGGCAGTGGGATTACAAGAGTGACGAATTCGCGACAAATTACCTTGGCCACATCCTTCACTACGCCGAAGGCATGATCGTCGAAGTGCGAGACCGAAACAGGAGGGAAAAGCCATGACTGATGATTTCTTGGAATACTGTGGTTCTGTTGGAATGGGGAATTCACTCAAGCAACAAGTTTCCGAATTTCATGACCAACTTGTAAGTTTCGTTCCAGCTCAGCCGATAGAAGACATCTTCATTGGGGAGTACGTGACCAATGACGGAACTCGACAGGACGACACACTCCATTTCTTTACTAACTCGAATGTGTTTGAAATTGAGAACTTTGTGTCGAAACCGAAAATTTGGATCGTCAAATATGGGCCTTCTTACTTGGAAATGTCGAAAGAAGACTTTGATCTATCCGACCCGATAGCTGGCTCCCGTCTTAATATTAGAGTCGAATGGGAAGGACAACACTTCGAACTCAATATGCGGGCGTCCGGTGAGAATTGCTCAAAGTTATTGGATGTGGTTCGAAGACATATACTGCCGAGAGTGGTAGCGAACTGATTGTCAGTGCCGAGGCCGACTATCGACTTGTTGACAGACTAATCATGGCTGCTGCACCCTGGTGCTTCCCGCATACAGTACGCGTTGCCGGAACTGCGCTCCGCTTGTTCTGGCCTGAATCTGCCCTGAAGGGGCAAAACAACATAGCCCAGGGTCGCCGCGCCAGCGGCGCACCCTGGGTTGGCGGATCAACACAAAATCTACCCTGAAGGGGTTGGACACACTTGTGTAACCCTTGCAGGGTAATCGGTCGTAATTTCTTCGAGACCCAGGGTGCGCTGCGCGACCCTGGGCTACGGTGTGCAACGCCTTCGGCGTAATTTGTTCGCCTCGCTCCCGCGCGCCGCAACTCCTCCTTCCCAAGCACCACGTAACCCTCCGCCAGGAATGGCACGGAGGCACATTCCCTACGAATTCTCCACCACCACCTCCGCGACTCTGCGCCTTATACGATGATATTGCTAACAGGTTAATGGGTTAGTTCAATGGTTGTTTAGGCTTTGGCTGGGCTGGGGCTAGCCCCAGCCCAGCCAAAAAATCGAATCGGGGCATCGCCATCTGCGCCTGCGGCTCAGACCGCCTCGCCGAGATTGCGACCCCG
Organism: uncultured Granulosicoccus sp.; assembly: GCA_964195615.1. Lineage (GTDB taxonomy): Bacteria > Planctomycetota > Planctomycetia > Pirellulales > Lacipirellulaceae > Bythopirellula. The sequence continues at coordinate 8,973 of CAXMSB010000004.1, forward strand.
GGATTCGTATTGCGT
>CAXMSB010000005.1:0-7550 GCA_964195615.1 uncultured Granulosicoccus sp.
CGGAGGAGCCAAGTCGTGTAGCCAGGGGCGCAAGCCCCTGGAAAATGGCCACGCATTCGAGAAGCCCCGGCAGGGGCGACATTGAATGGCGCGGCAGATCGATGTCGCCCCTGCCGGGACTAGGATGAATAGAAAACCCGATCCAGGGGCTCGCGCCCCTGGCTACACGACTTTGCCCCTACCGGGGCAAGTAAAGATCCGAATTCTCCGAAGACCACACACCTAGCCACTATTGATCTTTGCGCCGTCAAAGAACCCAAGGTGACCAACGGGAGCCTGGACCACGTGGAGCAAACGTCGCCCAGGAGGCTCATTCGCCGCGTAACCATCAATAAATTCCCTGAAGAACCGTTTTCTACGATCGACCGCACGATCAGTCCCGGCGTTGCCTCGACGCCTTGACTCGGCCGCGCTCACTCAGCGCCAGGCAGCGCGCGGGTTGTGACGGTTCTCTCCGTCGGTTCAGTCGTAGCGAACATGCGCACGTTTTTCAAACAGGACTTCTCGACGCTGGTCGCCTCTCATCACTCCGAGCTGCAAGTGAGAGAAACCTCTCGAACGTGTTTCGCTATGTCGCCTGTTGCGATGTGGTCGTGAGGTGATGCTTCTACGGGTTGTAACAACCGTGTATTGTCCTTCGTCGAGAGTCAAAACCGACACGTCTGGTTCTAACCGCTACGAAAGAAACAGCCGGTCTGGGGAATCTCTACTGTGAGGGCAAATTGACGAAACTCGTCAAGGTACGCCGAGTGTGTCGACGATACGCATTGATAACCAATGGAGCGTTAGTCGCTTCGGTTTGATTGCATCGCTTAATCATCGCACCGGCACAAAACCAAAGAACTATGTGCGGGCGAGGCGACAATCATTACTGTTAGCGGCCACAGTGTTTCCCCCCCCTTAACAAGGAGCCTCCCGATGAAAAATCACCTTCTCCTGTCGACGCTTGGCTTAAGCGTTGCAATCGCGTTGAGCGGCGCGTCGAACGCACATGCGTTCTTCGGTATGCGCGGCGGTTGCGGCTGCGAGCCAAGCTGTGGTTGTACGGACGACTGTTGCGAGCCCGCATGCGGTTGTGCCGACGATTGCTGTGAGCCCAGCTGTGGCTGTGCTGACGAATGCTGCGATCCTTGCTGCGACAGCGGCCGCAAGAAAAAGCGTTGTGGTCTGTTCGCCCGTTGCAAGGCCCGTCACGCTGCCAAAAAGTGCTGCGAACCTGCTTGTGGTTGTGCAGACGACTGCTGTGAGCCCGCCTGTGGTTGTGCTGACGACTGCTGCGAGCCCTCTTGTGGTTGCGCCGACGAGTGCTGCGATCCTTGCTGCGACAGGGGCTGCAAGAAGAAGCGCTGCGGCCTGTTCGCCAAGTGCAAGGCCCGTCGTGCTGCCAAGAAGTGCTGCGAACCCGCTTGTGGTTGTGCAGACGACTGCTGTGAGCCCGCCTGTGGTTGTGCTGACGACTGCTGCGAGCCCTCTTGCGGTTGTGCCGGCTAAACGACAGCCAAGCCTAGTATGAGGGACGCCCCGTCCCCAAAGACGTTAAGATCTCAACGGCTCCTTGCCTGGTTTGCAAGGAGCCGTTTTTTGTGCGCGCTGCCGAAGGAAAGCAGCTTCGGGCCCGTCATTCTGGCCGAAATCTCCCGGAAACTGGACACGCCGCCCCGCATACCGGATAATCTCCCCCGGGGAGAGGTTGGTACGGAACACGGAACAGAGCGAGGCCAGAAAATGAACACTGCAGATCAGGCTGCGCTGCGGCCTTCCCGATTCTTGTTTGCCGCTTTGCGAAGGGGGCTATATTGTTGCCTCGTTTGCGTCTTCGCCGAGACAGTCCCCGGCCAGCAGCAGCCTGTCCAAGGCAAACCCCCTGGCCAGGGAAATCAAGGGAACGTGTTCGGAGGCTTTGGCAACGGAGCCGGACCAGGGCTCGAAGGCGGTTCGGCCCAGGCCGACTTTGATTCGCTCATTGATTTGATCCAGTCGACCGTGGAGGCCGATTCCTGGACCGAGAACGGCACCGGCGAAGGCGAGATCTCTCCCTTTCCCACCGGCGTGTTCGTCGATGGTCGCGGCACGTTGCGATTCAGTCAGCCTGCGGTTGGTGAGAGGCTACTCAGCCGTGTGCCGGAAGCGTCAGGCGAACGTGTGGCGGGAGACGTGCGCAGCCCCTCGCCGCTGCGCTTCGTTTCGTTGCCTCGGCTGGAGGCGGCCATCCTGCGTCGACAGATCGACCACGAACCGCTGTCGCCGGAGATGCTCACCCTGGCCGGCTTGCGGCGGATCGAGTACGTGCTGGTCCACCCCGAACGGGGCGACCTGCTGCTGGCGGGTCCCGCGGGCGACTGGCAAGTCGAGCCCAGCGGTCGCATCGTGAGCATCGAGACGGGCCAACCGGTGGTGCGGTTGGACGATCTGCTCACCCTGTGGCGACGTCGACAGACGCACCCGGCGGCATCGTTTGGCTGCTCGATCATCCCCCGCCAAGAGGCCCTCGCCAAGACGCAAGCGTACGTCGAGGCTGCCAGCCGCGAGCCGATCGAGCCGAACGGTCGCGGCGACTGGCTCCATGGCTTGCAAGAAAGCCTTGGCACCCAGGACGTCGAGTTCTTCGGCATCAACGCAGCCAGCCACGTGTCTCGCGTGTTGTTGGCGGCCGATTATCACATGAAGCTCATCGGCATGGGAATCGCCAACGGCGTCGACGGCGTCGAGAGCTATCTGAGCACAGTACAGCTCCTGCCCGACGGCAGCGCCCCGCCGATGAGTGTGTTGCGCTGGTGGTTTGCCATGCACTACGAGCCGGTTGAGATCAGTGCCGACCGCGACGCCTTTCGGCTCAGCGGGCAGGGGGTCCAAGTTCTCAGCGAGAACGAACTGCTCGCCGCTCGCGGAAGGCGGGTTCACACGGGCCAGTCGGACGAGTTGAATCGACGCTTCGCCGATTCGTTTACCGAACATTTCGAGGCGATCTCCGCCGTCTACCCGCTCTATGGCGAGCTACGCAACGTGTTCGATCTATCGCTGGTGCTGGCGATCATCGAGCGGGAAGGCCTGCTGGAGCGCGTCGGCTGGCAGGCTCGGTTGTATTCGTCCGCCGAGGTGCTGCGTCTGCCCCAGGTCGCCGTACCGGGGGAAGTGGAAACCGTGGTCAACCATCGCGTGATCCACGGGCGCCACATCATCGCCGGCATCAGCGGCGGCGTTTGGGTCGACGCCCGCAAGTCGCTGCGCATCCAAGCCGCTGCAGATCATGCCGCAACGCCGACGCTCGGCAGGCCGCCCGCCGCCCGTGCGGGAGAAGAACTCTGGTGGTGGGATCAGGCGAGCGAATGAAACCCGGGTTTTGTGGGTGGCTCCATTCGCAAGTGCTTCGTAGGATGAATCCAACGCGGTTTCGGAAGTTCCGTATCTGCGGGAGGTGTGTCACACAACGCCGTTAAGCATTTTCAAAAGTCGAAATACACTGCATTTCCGGTGATTTCGTGCTTTGTCTGCTATCAAAGCAAAACAGGGAGTGCATGTTGAAACTGGTAACTTACGGGAAACTCGGTAGTCCTAGACTCGAAGTGCTTAACGGCGTTGTGTGTCACACCGCCGGTAGATAAGTGCTGGCAGAAATCGAGCAGCTTTGCCAGGCAGAAACGGACAGGATACAATTTGTGTAGGTAATAACACACCGGACATTGCCTGTCCCACTTCGTCAATATCTTGTTAGGTCGATATGAGAATGCAGTTAGCATTCATTGTTGCGGTAGTTGCATGCTCCTTGCTAGCCGTGCCGCTCTTCCACAATCATCGAATGAACGACGGCGTATTCGCCGGAGGCATACTGACATTCGTTGGCGTCCCATTGCTTGCTGGGATTTTCCAAAAGCAAACCCATCGGTCAATAACTCTGTTCGCGGCGATTTTCTTACTACTTTGTCCTGCCGTCTACGCCGTTACCGATTCATTAGCCGTCCAATTTGAGAAATTACGAGATGGTTTCTTCTTAGCGACCGGCAGCACAATCGTTTTTGTCGCCTCAGTTTGGCTAGCTAGTTCCTTCAAGCCATTCAGGCTGGCTCACATTGCCACTGCTATGTTGGCGTTATTGTCATCAAGCGTCTCCGTTATCGCTGTGCTCTGGGTGGTAATGTATCTTGAATAGGGCGAGATTCGGCCCAATAAGGCTCTGCGTTTCGTGCCGGAGGGCACATCGACCGACAGCTCGAAACGGACGTTGCACATCCAGTATTCAAGTGTCACACCGAAGCACCGAGAGACACCCGACGAACCTCACCATTTGGGGTTCGAGCTAAGTGCCGCTGACCGGGTGGACGGACGGAGTACAGCCAGATGGGAAATCTCGGTGAGACTTACTCATCCCGCTTGGGCGTCTCGGCGGGTTCGGTCTTTTCTTTGATGGAGCGCTCCTGCAGGAGTTCGTCCAGCCTGCGCTGCCGCCGGCGGCGCATCCACCACAAGAACGCCACCCCCGCTACGGCCAGCAGGATCAGCGTGAACGTCTTCTCGGCATCCATGACCAACCGGGTGATTCTTTCGCCGTAGAAGTAGGAGAGGCTAAAGAAGGTGCCAACCACCAGCGTGGCGCAAATCAAGTCGCAGAGAATAAATCGACGAAACGGCATCCGCACCACACCGGCTGCCAGATAGACAGGGCCCCGCACTCCCACCATGAATCGAGCCAGCAGCATCACCTTGAAGCTGTGCCGTTGGATCGCTTGCTCGAAGTATTCCTCGCGCTGAGCGCCCAGGAACTTGCCGAACTTCGGGTGCTCGGCCAGCAGTCCATGGCCGAAGTGATAGCCAATGGCATACATCACGCTGTCGCCCAGCAAGGCCCCGATCAGACAGGCGGCAAAGGCCCACTCGGTCACAAGCTTGTCCTGCGAGCTCAACACGCCGGCCAGGATGATGGGAACCTCCTCGGGAATCGGCAGCCCGCAGCCGGTGAGCACCAGAAAGATGATGATGCCCAGATAACCAAAATTCTCAAGAAAAAGATCCAGCACGAGAATTCTCTTCGCAAAAAAATCGTTGGTCGCCTGCCCTAGTCTATCCACGAAGGCCTGTATTGTACTATCGGCCAGCTGACATTGCGCCGCCACATTGCCCTGAACCGGCCCTAGCTTGAGGAGGAGCCTTCCAATCGGTTCCAATCCGCCTCGTCCAAGCCCCAGGCGTGCAGCAACACTCCCGCATCGTCGGGAGCAGGACAAACCAGCACCGCGGAAACTCCAGGATGCGCCGCACAGTACTCGGCCGTCGACTCGACGCCCAGCACAAGAAACGCCGTGGCCAACGCGTCGGCCTCCGCCGCCGTGGGGGCCAGCGCCGTCGCGGTGTACACGCCCTGAGCAGGCCAGCCGGTACGCGGGTCGATCACATGGCTGTATTTCTTGCCGTCGTGCTCGAAAAACTGAGTCCCACCGCCCGCGGTGCCCAGTGCCCGATCACGCAAATAAAATTCTGCCAGCCGTCGACTCGGCTGCAACGGATCGCGCAGACCCAGCGTCCAACAACGACTCGGGTCGGCCCGATTGCAACCCAGCGCCAACACACTACTGCTTCCGCCGTGCCAGAGGTAGTCGCTCACGCCCTGCTCGTCCAAGTGTGCCGCGGCCCGATCAAGCGCGTGGCCCTTGCCGATGGAATTGAAATTGATCTCCACGCCGGGCTCGAGAAACTGGATCGTACAGTTCGTGTCGTCGAGCACCACCCTGTCGAAACCCACCAGGGCAATCGCCGCTTCGATTTCGTCGGTCGTGGGTAGTCGGCCCTCGCGGCGGGTGAATCCCCAGGTCCGCGAGAGCGGGGTGCTGGTGATGTCGAACGCGCCGCGCGTTTCTCGGAACAGTCGCGCGGCTTGCTCCAGGAGTGCAAACAGATGGGGCTCCACGCTAGTCGGCCCCTCGGCCGCCGAGCGATTGATGTCGACCACTTCGCTTCGTGATCGATAGATCGTGAGTTGGTTTTCGATCGACTCGATCAGGTCGAACGCTTCCATCACGGGGTCGGCCGCGTCGACGTCGGTCGCGTGGTACTGCACCTCGAAGTCGCACGCCATGGCCCGTCGCGAGGCCTGCACGTGGAGCGACGCGCGGTCGTCGGCCGTCGCCGGGGCAGGCGAGACCTGCTTGTCCGCCCACTTCTGCAGTTCGTCCGCCAGAGTCCGCCGAGCGCCGCGGCCCTTCAGGAAATCTCGTCGCGAGTGTTCGCTTCCGTCGGTCATGGCCGTATTATAACAGTTGGTGGTGGAAGGTTTCAGCCCGGCTGTGCCCCTCTCTTGGCCCTCTCCGTTGCCGAGGCGAGGTTTTGCCAACATGGCGGTTCTGGTACGATGCTGCATCTCGTGACAACTCATCAGCAACGGCTCTGCCCAGCAAGATTGGATCAGCTCCCTTGACGAACGAACCTATCATCAGCGTCTCTGGACTGCGCGGAATCGTCGGCGAGTCGTTGACCCCCGAGATCGCGATTCGTTATGTGGCGGCCTTTGCCGAATCGCTGCCAGCGGGTCCGGTGGTGGTGTCGCGCGACGGTCGGCACACGGGGCCGATGGTGGCCGAGGCGGTGCGGGCCGCCCTGCTGGCATCGGGACGCGCGGCGCTTGACGTGGCAGTCGCGGCCACGCCCACCACGGGGGTGATGGTCCGCCACCTGGGAGCCGCGGGCGGCATCCAGATTTCCGCCAGCCACAATCCGCCAGCCTACAACGGTCTCAAGTTGTTTGGTGGCGACGGTCGCGTGATCTCGGCAGGACCAGGTGCGGAAGTGCTCGAGCGTTTCCAGGCGGATTCGCTCGGCTGGGTCTCACACGAGCACCTCGGCTCGATGACCAGCTTAAACGACTCATTCGGCGAGCATCTTGCGCTGGTGCAGAAAATCGTCGATGTCGATTTGATTCGTGGAGCAAACTTTCGCGTGTTGCTCGATTCCAATCATGGATCGGGAAGTTTGCTCGGCCGAGCGCTGTTGGAGTCGCTTCACTGTGATATCACGATCTTGGGTGACCAACCGCACGGCAGGTTCGCTCATCTCCCCGAACCGACGAGGGAAAACCTGGCTGGAGTCTGCGGCAGCGTGACGGATACCGGCGCCGTTGTCGGCTTTTGTCAGGACCCCGATGCCGACCGGCTGGCGCTGATTGACGAACAGGGCCATTACGTCGGTGAGGAGTACACACTCGCCGTTTGCGTCGACCATGTCCTGTCCAAAGCAAAGGGACCGATTGTCACCAACTGTTCGACGAGTCGCATGTCCGACGACCTCGCTCAGCGGTATGGAGTCGAGTGTCATCGCTCCAAGGTCGGCGAAGCGAACGTGGCCGATCTGATGATCGAGAAGCAAGCGCTGTTTGGGGGTGAAGGCAATGGTGGCCCGATCGACCCGCGCGTGGGCTACGTGCGGGACAGCTTTGTTGGCATGGCGCTGGTCTTGGAAGCGCTCGCGACGCGTAAGCAACCGATCAGCGCGCTTTGCGATCGAATACCGAAGTACGCAATCGAAAAGTCCCAAATGTCGATGGCTTCAGAAGCGGTCGGACTGGG
>CAXMSB010000006.1:0-9159 GCA_964195615.1 uncultured Granulosicoccus sp.
ATCGACGTTCGGACCAACCAACGCACAACGCATTAACATAAACAAACAAAAGCCCCTCCAAAGCAGGGCAAAAAGCTAAGTGAGAGGCCACACTCAAAATGCGCCTTGACTTTGGACTTCCTATAGGTGCACACCCGCCGCTAGAAACGGACGTTAGCTAGAGTCAGGGGGCACATCGACAGCCGAGTGCAAGGCATGCCCCGCCGCGGCCGTTTACGCTCTGACCGGCGGGGCTAAGAGTTTCTCAGGATGTCAAGGATCGATTGGCGGCCGAGTCAGTCGGCTTCCCACCGTCTGACCGGCGCGGACCGCGTTCGGTGTCGCCCGATCAAACTGCAATTGGGCCTTCGATCCCAATAGAGATGCAACTCTGATTCCTGCCCAGCAGACGTCTTCCGCTTGAGTCGGGAGACAATCTAGAGAAATTGGGTCAAACGAGTAAGAAATGCCATCGAATACAGTGAGCTCGTCGAAACCTTTGCGAAGCCTTGACTTCCGAACAACCCGTCCAACAGTAAGTTGTAACGGCGCGACTGAGCCGATCCCGTATAGGATCGTCTCATAGGCTGCCTCGAGGGGACCATCGCAGCGATTGAGCCGCGCCTCGAAACTTTCGCGATCTTCGATCCTAATTAGCTCTGAGTCAGTCAACAGAAGTCCTCCAATCTGGCCGGGTTGCCCCGGACGCCTCATGCCGCGATTGGAGATACGGATTTGGCGTCCGAGTCTTTCGATCGACAGGCTGCAGACCTGCTCGATCTCCCCGGTGAGTTACGCTTGATTCTACCCGATCGCCCCGGTCGTATCCAACGACCAGACCCCGTCGACGCTGAGAACCGACATCCTTCGGCATGCGCGGTAAAGAGACGACCGGCTGACGCCAGAAGTGGCCCCCTCGGCAAGCACTTCTCGGTAGTATCTCGGACCGCGCGCCAGCGCGTTGATCAGCAGCTGCTCGGCAGCGTCGACGGCGGGCGCAACCCGGTCATCGAACGGCACATCCGGAAGGTCTGCAGCCTGAAATACTAGCGGTTCCAAGAACTGCAAACTTGTCCAGGCCGGCCACTCTGCGATTACGCATCTTACGAACGGCGGGCCTTTGGGAAGCGACTCGAATTCCTTTTGAACCAATGCGAGCTTATCTAGCAGGTTGGCGCTTGTCGGTAATTCCATCCTAGAAATCTCCAATCTTGTCCAGGCCGCCCTGAATGCCGCCGCCGCGATTGGAGAAGCGGAGAGTCGGCATCCAGGCCGCTTGATCGTCCGCTGGCCGGCGGGGCGATCGTCCCGGGAGTTCGTTTTGATTTTACCGGCTTCCTCCGGGCAAAGGGAGGGGCTCACTTAGCCCGCAGCCAGATAGTGCTTCACACCCAGTTTTATAGGCCGTTTTGCTAATTGTCGGAGTATGCAACACCGGCTGGCCAGTTGTTTGCTGCTGCCCCGACCGTGGCTTGCCGACGATGGCGAGGCCGTCGGATGGGACCTGCCGACGTTGAAGGAAATCTACCGCACGGCTAGCCACGAGCTGATTGCGCGGCGGATGTTGGAAATGTCTGCGCCGGTAATCGTTACGCTGTTTGATCAGGGCAAACCGCAGTGGCGACGGAGCAACGTGCTCGAGCGTCCACCGCGACTGATTCCGCCCGAAGAGCAGACGTGGCGGGCCGCGTTCGACGGCGCGCGCGCGACACAATATGACGGCGGGGACTTGCCGGAGGGGATCGACGATGTGCGCTGCTGGCCCGTGCATGAGCCCGGGTGGCGGCGGGAGATTTTGCGCACGGGGTTGGAGGGGTGGTGACGTAACCGCCGTGGTCGGGGACGACACGGCTCGCTATCGGAGCGAGCCGGCTTGTCCCCGAGCCCGGCTCAATGCAGCGCCGCTAACACCTCTTCCATCACATACGGCTTGGCGAATACGGCAGCAGCGCCCGCCGCTCGCGCTGCGGCGAAGTGCTCTACCCGCGGAAAATCCAACAGTGCCACAACCGGCCCGTCGACCTGTTGACAGAACCTGCTCAGCCGGTGCAGTTCGCGATCGCTGAGCTGCCCGCCATCCCAGATGCCGGCAGCCGCTTGCGGGGGATTTTCGCTTCGGGCCCAAACGGCCGACGCCCCCGAGGCGTACAAGCCTGCTGCCAAGCACTCGAACACCGCGAAGTCCTCGGCTTTGATCGCCACGGTGCTCGGCGCCGTCAGTTGATCTATCGTCTCATCGACTGCGAAACGGCCCGCTTGCGGATGGTCCAACGGGGCCGACCACGCGGGGCACCGTCCAACGGACAAACGCCGCTGGGCGGCCTGCCACCAGGGCGCAAGTTCGTACCAGTACAGCCGCAACACACCAGCGGGCGGATTGCCCGTGCGGAGTTCCCCCTCGCACCAAGTCCCAGACACGACAACGATCCTCGCCAGCGGGGCAAGCTGCTGCAGGCGATCGACTTCTTGTTGGCGGACGGCTCCCGGCAACGGCTGGGCCAAGAGGATCAGTTCGGGGGCAACCTCGGCGGAGGCCAGTAGCTCGCAGGCTGCTTCGATGTCGGCGAGTCGCTCGAGCGATTGTCCCTCTTCGAGCTTCGCCAGGGCGGCGGCGAATTCGGGGGTGTGCCAGGGGCCGATGATGATGGCCTCGGGTTGCGGGCGCCGGGGTCGGGGACGACCCGGCTCGCTGTGAAGGGTTGTAGCGATGGTCATTCGGCAATCTCGGCGTCGCGCTGGGCGATGAGTTGATGGGCTTCGATGGCGTCTTGCGACTCACGCAGTTGGGCGAGCCAGTCGGCGTCGCTGATCACACGGGCCAGCCGGGCCAGGATCCGCAGATGTTCGTGATCACTCGTGGAGCAGATCAGAAAAAAAAGATCGGTCAGTCCGCTGCTGCCGCCGAAGGGGATGCCCCCCGACGTGATGCCGAGCGCCAGCGTGGGCCCGCCTAGAATCGATGGCATCGGCCGACGCGGATGCATCAGGGCCGCGCCGATGTCGAGCGCCGTGGGGTGCATCGCTTCGCGGGCGGCTACGGCCTCGGCCATTTTTTCGGGATCCCACAACATGCCGGTCGTGGCCGCCAATTCGGTCATCTTCGATATCACCTTGCCACGCGTACGGGCGTCCAGCGGCACGGCGATCACGTCCACCGGAAGCAGCTCGGCAATCGAAATCTCGCCGGTGCCGCTGACGTCGGTCCGCTCCAGGTTCGATTCCATCTCGGCAAGTTGCATGTCGTCCGACAGTCCGATGCGATCTTCCAGCCAGTGGTGAATCTCCGGGCGAGAGAACCGCCACTCGCCACCGACGCGTCGGCCGGGCAGCTTACCGCGATCGGCCAACTTGGAAATCTGCGCGGGTAGCATGTGCATGTAAGCCGCCAAACCGGAAACATCGAAATCTTCTTCGGCCATGGCGTGAAACTCATCGCAAGAGGTGCTAGCAGTCGGCGGGCGTGTGCTGCCTATTGTCGCTTGGCGCACGGGGCGATGTCCAGTTCGATTGCCTGAAATCCGCAAGTCTTCGCAAGCTAGCGTGCAACTTGTGCTCGGGCGGCCAAGTCGCCTTGACAGTTTTTCCTGATCGGCTCACAATCCGCCACGCTTCGCAGCTGGGTCTGCCCAGAAACATGGGCCCCAATGCGGCGGTAAAAGCCGGTGGAAACGGAATTCCTCTCGGCGAGTTGAACCACGGTCGGCGTCGCGACTTTCACGTAAGAAAGTCCATGACTGCCAAACCGGGCAAGGAGGCCTGGTATGTCGCTCTCATCCGAAACAACGCGCCTTGGCGTGGCACTCGACGAGCTGTTCCCCTCAGCAACTCGGACCGGCGACGGCCTGATTTCGGCCGTCTCCTGTGCCAGCGACTGGCGGCAAATTCAGCCGGGGGATGTCTACGTCGCTCTGCCCGAGGGTTGCGGCAACGACCACGGCGAAGATGGCCATCAACACGCTCAACGGGCCGTCTCGTGCGGCGCGATCGCCGTCATCTGCGAACAACCTGTGCCCGTGTTCGACGTACCGACCTATCTCGTCTCCGACAGCCGTGAGGCATTGGGCGAACTTTGCCAGGCGCTAGTCGACTATCCGACGCGCACCATGCCCACAATCGGCGTGACCGGCACGCAAGGCAAGTCAACCACGATCGCCCTGTTGGACGCGATCTTCTCCGCCGCCAACAAAGAGTGCGGCGTGATCAGCAACCTCGGCTGTTACGACGGCATGTCGCACAGCGACGGCATCAGCGACGGGCCCTCGGCACCGGCCTTGGCATCGCGATTGGCCAACATGGCCGCCGCACACTGCAGCCACGCCCTGCTGGAAGTTTCCAGTCAATCGCTCAGCCAACGATGTGTGGCAGGGATTGAACTCGACGCGGTCTGCGTGACGAACGTCACCGAAGCTCACCTCGACTTGCACAACTCGATACACAACTATCGCGAGACGAAACAACGCATCTTGAATCTCCTGTCGCCGGGCGGCGTGACCATTCTCAATGCCGACGATCCGGTCTGCATGAAATGGCTCGACCGTGTGCCGGGCGCCGTGTTGACCTACGGCCTGTGCGGCGAAGCGGAAATCCGGGCTCGAATCATCGAGCGGCACTCCAACGAACAGATTTTTTTGCTCACCGCCGGCAGCGAGTCGACCGCCGTGCGGACCACGATCGTGGGCGAGCATCATGTTTCCAACTGCTTGGCCGCCGCGGCGCTGGCTTTGACCTACGGCATCGATCTGCAGACAATCGCCAAGGGAATTCAGGCGGTCGAAAAGCTGTCCGGCCGAATGGAACGAGTCGATTGCGGACAGGGCTTTCCCCTGTACGTAGACGCGGCCGAGACGCCCGACGCCCTGCGAGCGACGCTTCGCACCGCAAGACAATTGGCCCGCGGCAGAGTGATCTGCGTGTTGGGCGATAAGCCGCTTGCCTCGGCTACAGAAGATTACGCCGTATGCCAGATCGTCCGCCGCATGGCCGACGTGGTGATTGTCACCCGACCGCTGCCCGGCAGCACCGACCACGATTCGGCGACTGTTGAATTGGCTCCTGACAGAGGCGCCGCCATTGCTTGGGCCGTATCGGTGGCCGAGCCGGGCGACGTCGTCGTGATCACCGGCAGCCAGACGCCCTCTCGCTGTGCCTTCGGCGCCGAGGACGATGAATTGAGCGACGCCGAAATCGCGCGAGAACTCTTGTACGCCCGCAACAAAGCGACCCTGCGAGTTGCGGCCTAAGACCTAGTGCTTTAACGATATTTCATGTCAGCAATGACAAAGCACTAAAACAGGGATTCGACGAAGAGAGTAACGACATGGAATGGACAGATACACTGATTCTTGAGCCGACCGATCGAGGTGCGGCCAAGGCCGATCATTCGGTCGCTGTCGGCATGCAAGTGACACCGGTGCAGGGCGTTTCGCTGTTGCACGCGAAGGTTCACTCTCATGAGGAAACAGAAGTCGCTCTGAAACTACTGCGAGGATTCAGGGCGGCGGGACGACGGGTAGTGCTGTGCGACACGTCGTATTTGGCTGACGACTACCACGCCGTGCAGCGGCAGCTGGGCCACGCGCTGGTGGAAGTCGGACAGGCCGAGGTGCTGGTTAGTTGTGGCATGCACGGTCGCGAGGTGGCCATCGGCGCCCGCGATGAAGGGCTCGAATTGGCGAACGTCGTCGTGTGCGGCGATGCTCGCTCGGCTTGCGAAGTGCTTACGCATCAGCTCATAGCCGGCGACACGGTATTGCTGCTGGGCGTCGACAACGAGACGCGGGCCCGATTGATCTTATCCTTGGAAAAACGCTTATCTCGGCCGGCTATGGCCGCCTGAATTTTTCGCTACTAAGAAAATACACTTACCGAAAAAAGGAAAGCTTCATCGTTGGTTTGTTGGATTGCGGGGTTTGACAGACCACCCTCCCTGGGGTTGGAGCAAATTAGCTTGTCACGAAGCAGCTTCTGGGTCAGCTGCTCTGGCGAGTGCTTCACGATGAAGCTTATGTCTGAGCTCCGGGGCGACGCTTCGCGTCGTCCCGGTAGCTCAGCGGATACAGTAGTTGTGACCGTGATGGTCACGCGCTTGCCTCAGGAGCCCCCGCGATGTCTGCCGCCCCTCATGTTCTGTTCGCCGGGGGTGGAGTCGGTGGTCCCCTGGATCCCGGCCTGGCCGTGGCGGCGGAGTTTGCCCGACGAATGCCCCACGCGCTGATTTCTTGTGCCGGGCCCGGTCAATCCTTGGAGCGGCATGTTGTTCGTAGCGCGGGTTACCAGTACCTGACCATTCCCTCTCGCCCCGCGCCGCAGAATCCCTTGCAGGCCGTGCGGTATGTCACCGACAACGTGGCTGGCTACTGCGCGGCACGGTGGATGTTGCGAGAACAGCGGATCTCGTTGGTCGTTGGATTGGGAGGTTACACCAGCGCTCCCGTGGTGCGCGCGGCCGCTGCCCGCGGCACGCCGATTATCCTACTGGAGCAAAACGCCGTCCCGGGACGAACCACGCGATGGCTGTCGAGGTCGTCAGCGCTGGTGTGTGTCGCCTTTGAAGAATCGCGGCCCCATCTGCACGTGCAGGCCCCGGTGACCGTGACCGGCAATCCGGTCCGATCGGCAGTCGAGCAGCTCTATCGCCGCTTGGAACGAACAGGCCGTAGCTTCCTGGCTTCGCCCGAGGAGGAAGCCGCGACACAGAAGAAGCGGCTCGTGGTGCTAGGCGGCGCCGACGGGGCCCGTTCGCTCAACGAATCGATCCCTGGCGCACTGAAACAGTTGGGTCCGTTGAAGGACGATTGGCAAGTCGTCCATCAGACGGGTGAAGGCCAACTCCAAGAGACGGAAGCGCGCTATCGAAAACTTGGCGTCGAGGCGTTGGCGGTTACATCGATCGACGAGATCGCCTCGGTGCTGTTCGCCAGCGATCTGGTCGTCTGCCGGGCAGGCGGAACAACGCTCGCCGAGTTGGCGCTCGCCGGCGTGCCCGGCTTGCTGGTACCTTCGCCTCAGGCCGTCGACGATCACCAGATCGCCAACGCCAAGGTATTCGCCTCCGCGGGGGCATGCCGGCTGATCGACGAAACCTCGCAAACCGGAGCCCTCGACACGGCTCTGGCCCGCGAACTAAAACCTCTCCTCTCCGACGGCCCGTTGCGTCACGGCATGGGTCTGAAGATGCAAAGTCTGGCCCGACCTCAAGCGTCGGCGGAAATCGCCACCGCGATACGCGACACACTCTGCGGGGCGCGCACCGAACTGCTGGCGGCTTAGAACGCTCTACCGTTAGTCGGCACTGGGACAGTGCCGAGTTTTCGCCGCTTCACGCGGCACCGGGACGGTGCCGGCTAACAGGCCGAATCAAGCCCCGGCAGCTTTCGCACCGTGCCGGGAGCCACGGCTTCGTGACTCAGGGAGCTCGCGACCGCGGCAAAGCAGAGTTCGAGGCTGCGCAAGTTGTTGCGAGCGCTGTGCGACGGCTCGCGGTTTTCTTCAATAGCACAAAGCAGTTCGCCCATCGTGCCGTGGAAACCGTCGGGGAACCAAGTGCCCTCCAGTTTCGGAGAAACGACGCCATCGTTGGTAACGATTTCCAGTCGCTGTGCATTGAGATCCACGCCGGCAGTTCGAATGAGCCCTTGGCTCCCCGAGACCAGCGTGCGATCCCACGACCCGTTCGGCACGTGGCCGTCGAATATCAGCGACGCCTGCGCGTGGGGGTATTCGATCATGGCCTGTCCGAGCAACGGCGGCACGACTTCCTGCGAGGTCGATGGAGTGGCCGAGGCGTAGACGCGATCGGGCCGAGTGTCGCCCATCACCGTGGTGAGAAAATCGAACCAATGGATCGCGAAGTCGTACAGGATGAGATCGCGTACCTTTTCGAACTCCGTACCGAGGACCCAGCCGTGGTCCCAATGGACGCCGCAGTGGACGCCCACCACCTCGCCAATCAACCCAGCACGAACCGCCTCGCGGATGTAGCTGAAATGGGGCGCCCAACGTCCGTTTTGATTCACGGCCAAGCGCACGCCCTGCTCGTCCGCCAAATCGGCCAAACGCTGGCCCACGTCGAGGTCGAGCACGAACGGCTTTTGGCTGAGCACGTGTTTGCCGGCTCGCAGGGCATCCTCAATCAGCGGGACCCGCACCTCCGGATGCGTCGTGATGTCGACCACCTCGACGCCGTCCAGACGCAGCAGTTCCCGGTGATCGGCGAACGCGGTGGCGGCTGGATAATACTCGTCCCGACGCTGCTCGGCTGCTTCGAGGTTCACGTCGCACAGCGCCACAACGTCATACTCGGCAGCCCGATAGGCTTCGAGATGATAGCTGGTGATGGCCCCACAGCCGATCAAGCCGATCTTCGGCCGATCGCGCTGCGGATCGCGGGGCAGATAGGGCAGCGTAGGGAAACTGCTCGGGGGTTCTGACTGAGGTTCGGACATCGGGGCGCCGGGGTCGATCAAGGGAGGAGGCAGGCCGCCAAGTCTAGCGAATGTCCGCAGCCTAGCAAGTTTGCGAGGGGAGTTCTACGGGGCTGGAAAAGCCCGAGCCCGCTGCCCCACAGGGTCCGTGCGGCTTGCAATTCCTCGGCAATCGGCTAACGTGGAGAGATTACTCTTAATGTCCCTCCCGCCACGGTCGTTCCCGCCCAGGCGGGATTCATCGTTTGACGATCACGACAAGCAAATCATGGCAAAGAAAACGGAAAGCAAGACCAACCAACGCATTCTCTTGGTGGACGACGACGCGGAGATCATCGAATCGCTGCGGCTGGCCCTGGAAGCTCACGACTACGAAGTGCTCATCGCCCGCGATGGCAACCAGGGCCTCGCCCTGATCGAACGCGAAGCGCCCGACCTCGTGATTCTCGACATGATGATGCCCAAGCGGAGCGGTTTCCTGGTGCTGGAACGGCTGAAGCGAATGGGCGAGAAGAAGCAGCGGATCATCATGATCACGGCCAACGAAGGCGCTCGTCACAAAGCCTACGCCGAAATGCTCGGGGTGGACGACTACGTCCGCAAACCGTTTCCCATGGATCGGCTGATCCAAAGCATCCAACGGTTGTTGGCGTAGGCTGGAGGTATTAGGCTGGAGGCTGTAGGAGCGGAGGGACAGAGGTGCGCGACCATCGCAAATTGCGAGCGTTTGAATTAGCTGACAAGCTTGCTCTTTCCA
>CAXMSB010000007.1:0-2211 GCA_964195615.1 uncultured Granulosicoccus sp.
TTTTGTTTCAATGATGTTACGCGGGCCGAACGTACTTAGGAATTTGGGGTTCTTCGGGAAGTCGTCTTCCTACGGCTCCTCCATGGCGTTGAGGTGGTAGAGGATGCCGTAGAACTCGTCGAAGCCATGCACGGTGGGTAGATACTCGTTGCGGTCACCGAGATGGTTCTTGCCGATCTGCGCGGTAACGTAGCCATGCGGCTTGAGCAGCTCCGCGATCGTTGGGTCTGAGTCCTGGAGACCCTGTTTGGCGGCGGGCATGCCGACTTTCGACAGACCGGTGCGAAACGGTGTCTGCCCAAGGATGAACGCGGCCCGACCGGCCGTGCATGATTGCTGGGCATAGTAGTCGGTGAACAGCGCGCCTTCGTTGGCGATGCGGTCGATGTTGGGCGTGCGTCCGCCCATCATTCCACGGTGATACGCACTGACGTTCCACATCCCGACATCGTCCGTCATGATGACGAGGATGTTGGGTTTGTCCTGCGCCGCCGCGGCTATAGTGCTCGACAGCAGTGCCAGCAGCGTCAGGCCGCAACAGGCGACGAATCCTCTGAAAGACTTCATTATTTGGCGCATGATCCCTCCCTTTATTAGTAGTCCATTCGGCGCGACCGTCTCTCGATCGTCTCTTACGTTCTACCTTAAGGGTTTCCTGCCGGATTTCTTGTCATAACGCGACACGCTGACGTCTCACCCCGAAAAAAGACCCCATTCGCTACGAAAGGTGCGGATTCTGGGGCGCCGAGCCTTTACCACGGACATATGCCATGGTCATTGGGGTGGGGCATTGGAGAGCCGTGGCCGGCAAACGCGGCTTCAGTTGAGGTGCAGTTGCCGGTACTCACTGGGGGTCGCACCGGTCCAGCGGCGAAAGGCGCGGTTGAAATTGGCTTGATCGGCGTAACCTAGCTGGTACGCGACCTCTCTGAGCGGCATATTCTGATCACACAAATACTCTTTCGATGCCTGGAAGTGAGCCTGGTCGACAATCCGCTTGTATGTCTGTCCCTCATCTTTTACGCGCCGCTGTAAGGAACGCACGCTCAAACCCGCGATATCGCCAATCTCTTCGATCGGGGGATGTCCAAAAGGCAGGTATGAACGTACAAGCTGGCGCAGCGAGTCCATGAAATCGCTGGGCGGCGCCTCGGCAAGCAGCGAGCTGGCATCTGATGGCAAAGTCGATGACCGTTCAGCACGGATGCTTCGTACCAAAATAGATCGCGGTATGAACATGCCGGAAAGCCCTTGCCGGTCACGGACGGTGGTGTCGCCAAGTTCGCTCAACCGATCTATAGCTGCATGCGATTGGCCTTCCAGGCAGATCTTCTCTGGTGTCCAGTCTGAACCCGCACCCAAGCGGACGGTCTGGATCATGTAGAGAAAAGCGCCCATCTCTACCTGCTGCCGACCGGCACGATCCGCCACTTGTATCCGTTTGCGCAGCCACCAGAGCCCCTCGCTATCCTCGACGTCCCAAAAACGATCAATACTACTCATCTGGCTATACAGGATGTTGAACGTCTTGATCGCGTCGTAGACTGTCAGGGTTTGGGCAATCCTCGCCCCGAAGGCATCGAGGGCGGTGATCGGCGTGTATTTCGCGATCAAGTAGCCAAACTGATCAGCGCCCAAGATTACGGCTGACTTGCCTACCAGCCTGTAGAAATGATCGCCGGGAACCCGCACATGGGATTCGCCGTACTGCCAATGGCGAAGACCCTCTTTCTCGACGATCGTCTCCGACGAGAAGCCAAGGTTGTCCAACACCGTCGTAGCCGCTTTGAACAGAAGAGCCGGTACGACGGGAATAAAGCTCACACGTTCGCCTGTTGTTTTGCACTTCTGGCCGTCGCAGACTCTGTTGGATACCGGTGTTGAGCGTCTTTTGTCATTCTATGACCTCATATAGTCCTTGTGTTCCGCAACCAACTGGTAATGCTATCAGTCTAGCAACATGGAACAAGCTGTGCGTCGCCGGTCTTCCGCTCCTGCCCGAGTGCCCGTCAGTGGTACTGACAAGTGACTATGCTCGCGAGTCAAGTATTTAGGCCAGCTTCTCATCCCAGTGAGGGGTTCGGCCCCGATTCCACGGACACCTACGGATAGGCTGATAAATGGAGGTGTCGAAGCTGCCGGGAGAGCTCGGGGTCGTGATGCCCCGCACCAAGGGATTCCGATCCCCTGGTCTGTCGGCATGAATTCCCT
>CAXMSB010000008.1:0-5530 GCA_964195615.1 uncultured Granulosicoccus sp.
AGATCTCTTTCGGTGCAAAAATCCCGGGCATGAACAAGTAGCCCTGTGCGAGGAACTGTTCGTGTTGCTGTTGAGTCCATCGCATCTGTGTTTTCTCCGACGTATCGGGATGGGGCCACGGTCCTTCTCTAGGCAAATGCCTCACGTATTTTAAGGATGTACTTCGGACACTCGACCCGCGGGTCGCCCGATTCTTCGTACTCAAGCACGATGTAGCCGCGGTAGTCGGCATCGCGGAGGATTTGTGCTAGACGAGGAAAATCGCTCGGCTCTTTATTTTCTTCCGGGTCAGAAACTGCGACCTTGACCTGTACATTAAGCGCGTAGGGGGCAATCTTCGCGAGATCGCCGTAGGGATCCTTGGAGGGAAAGTTGCCGGTATCGAGATTGACGCCAAACCACGGGCTCTTCACGTCGCGTACGAAGGCGAGCATCCCGTCGACCGTCAGGGTTGGGCCGCCGTGATTCTCCAGGGCTAAATGAACTCCGTGCTGGCCTGCATAGTCGCAACACTCTTCCATGCCGGCGACCATCAGCGAGTGCGATTGCTCAGGCGGAACTCCCTCTTTCTGATAGCCGGCGAAGATGCGGATCACGGGGGCGCCAAGCGCCTCGGAGAAGTCGATCCACTGCTTCACCCAGTCAACCTGCTGTTGTCTCTCCTCGCCGGCCGGATAGCCGAAATCGCATCGGATCGCGGTGCCAGAGACATCCAGGCCAAGCTTGAAACAGTGCTGCTTGAGCATTCGTACATAGTCGTAGGTCGTGGGTTCTGGAAAGTAATACGACGTCAGTTCCGTGCCTTCCAAGCCTATCTTGGCACAGTCGTCGATGAAGTCGATTAGCGTCAGTTGCGGCGGGTTTCCCGTCAACAGATCGCGATAGCTGTAGGCGGCGAGGCTGAACTTGAACTTCGGCGTACCGTTGCGTTGGATCGGTTCGATGGCCGACGCCGAACTTGACAGCTTACACAACCCACTAGCTGCCGCAGTCGCTGCCGCACAGTTGACCATAAAGCCACGGCGGTCAATTTGTTGGGTCATCGGTCACTCCTGGGGGACATCAAGGTTCAATGGGACGCTCGCCATTTTGGCCGAGGTTGGATGAGGAAGCAAGCGTTGTAATCGGGTCGGAAAGCACATGCTACGAGATTTGCCATAGGGCGTCGTGACAAGCCTCACGCGATTCAGGAACCAATCCCGGTAATTAGCACCGCCAATGCGATGATGCCAAAGCAGGCAGCAAGACACAGCACGAAACCCAAGACATCTGAACGCCTTGGCTTTTGAAACTCTAAATTGGAGTTCGGCCATAGCTTACGATCGTTGAAGCGATCAGGCTCTCGGTACGAATGTTCCAACTCCTCGGCGTCTTGTTGCGGGTCGCCCCGGACCGGCGTTTTCATCTTAACATAGTAGCGGTCGAGTGCCGCTTTGGAATTCGGCTGAGTGAACAGGCTCACGACGATCATCACCAGGAACGGCACGATGATCTTGGGCGGCAGGTCGAGTGTCCTGAGCGTCGAATCTGAATACTCTCCCAGATCGATGTCGAGCAGCTTGTACAGCAGAAAGTCAAATCTAAACTGTCCTGTGCCTTGCAGGCGGACGGACGGATCGTAGCGTTTTACAATTTGGGTCGTGTTTTCGTTGAGCTGGATGGGCGAACCGACCGGTTGCGGAAGAACATCTGGAAGGATGTTCCCACTCTGGTCGACGGCCACCACCGGTCCTGTCCAGAAGATGGCCCGACCACCCGTCACGGTTGTCTCGGCCAGAGGATCACCAGCTTCGAGGGGCTCGGGCCGTGGGCCGAGCGAGCGAAGTCGTTCTTGAGAATTTTCTTCTAGCGAGATCGACTTCTGGGCCTCATCCCAAACACGAATGGCGGCACGGCGCCGCGCGACGTCGGCCGGCGCGGCGGGGTGAACCGTTGTGGTCTCGATCACGGGGGTCACTTGAGTAAATGTCGGATTCGTATTGAGGTCGGTAAAGACAGGCTGAGCGAACCGTGGAATCAAGAAGAAGGCCAGGACACCGGACACGATGGTCGTCCAAGCCGCGGCAGTTGTGGCACGTCGCCAGTACATGCCAATCCAAAATGGGGCAGCGATTGGCGCCAGCACAATCCACGTGAGCTGTAGCTGCGCGAAGACATCCATGATCGAGAGCGAAATGAGGACGGAACCTCCGACCACAAAGGCGCCCGTCAGGCGAGCCACCTTGAGACACTGCTGATCGGTCGCCTCAGGCCGCAGGAAGGGAACGTAGATATTTCGGACCACCAAGGCCGAGCCGATTATCATGTAGACGTCAATCGAACTCATCAGGGCAGCAAGCAGACAAGCCAACATCAGTCCGCGCAGGCCAGGACCGAGCAGTTCCCGGGAAGCGACTCCCCAGGTCTTGTCGGGATCTTGGGCCAACTCAGGACTGTCAGAAAACAGGGCCAGGGCTATCAGCGCGGTCAGCACCCATCCCACCGTGCAGAATCGCTTCAGAAAGTTGCCGATCACCAAACCGATACGAGCGCTGTTCTCGTCTTTGGCAGAACCGCCTCCTGTAAGAATGAAGTGGGGCTGAACGACAATCGTGATGAGGTTGATCAGCACAACTGCGACGATGAAGTGCAAGGGGAACTCGCTCTTGCTGGTGGATCCGACGACGGAGAAATATTCCGGAGGGACTTGCTCGTGCATGATGCGGAAGCCATCGAACATGCTCATCGTCGCCGGGTCGCCGAACTTTTCGACCAGCGCCGTCAGGCCGAATGGGATCAGCAGGAGCGAGAGCAGAACAATGCACATGCCTTGGATCAGGTCGGTCCAGTAGGCAGCTCGTAGACCGCCGGCGGCGCCGTAGACGAGGACAATGACGCCGATGATCGGTATCAACAGATACTCGATCCCCACCGCTTGCGATCCAAGCTGAAACGTGTTGGTGCCCACGAGCGGTGCAGCCACCTTGCCAATCGCCGAGAACATCATCGAGCCGTAGATCACCATGAAGAATATGCCAAACAGGGCGTACACCGCACCGAGCAAGCGCGATTCGTATCGTTCCGTGAACCAATCGCCGAGTGTCGTTAGTCGCATTCGCCGATACCAAACAGCGGTAATCCAATAGAATGGCGTGACGAACAGCCAATACATGACACTCCACATGCCGCTCATGCCGCTGGTGAACGTCGTGCGGCCCGTGTTGACCGGATCGCTTGAACCGGTGCCCGCTCCAAACGCTGCGAACGTCTGCAGCAGCTTGCCAAAACCGCGACCACCGAGAAAAAAGTCGTCTTGGCCCTTCACTCGGCGCATGCAGATAAAGCCGATTCCAGCCATCAGCAGAAAGTAAGCAAAGAGAACGACATAGTCTAAGAGTGTCATGTGTTCTTGCTCTCAAGATAATTAGAGAAGGTGAAGTAAAACTCTCTTCCGGACCGACTGTGGTACGATGTTAGTCAATCGCCTCCGAGAATTCGACGTGGGCCAACTGTGGTGAGCTGGAGTATTTCGTCGTCGGAAAGTCCAAGGTGCTGGCGTAGCCTCTCTGCCATTTGTGGAATCATAGTGGCCGAACCGACAAAGTTGGAGCCCACAGTCGAGCGTGGTACCAGGTCCTCGCCAACTACGACCGTTTGATTGCAGAGCTGGTAGCGACCGGGGCCCAGGCCCGCTGCTGAGACCGCGTCGCTTACGATGACACATCGTTCGGCACTCGCTGCCCTCAGGTAGTTGCCCAACGTGGGAAACGGCACGTGGAGTCCATCGGCAATGAAACTGATCCAAAGCTGGCCCGACAGGCTCAAAACGCGCTGAATGATGTTGTCGTGCCGATTTATCTGGACGGGGCAGCCGTTACCCAAGTGAGTGAACATCGACAACCCGGCGTCGATTGCCGCCTGAAGTTGTTCCAGGCTCGGATTGCAGTGTCCGGCGGCCACCGTGATGCCTTGGTCGGCCAGGTATCGCGTCACCCGCAGGCCCTCATCGTGTTCGGGGGCGAGCGTAACGATTCGCGTTAGTCCGTCGGCAGCCTCCAGGAGGCGCTCCATCTGGGCGAGATTCGCCGGCCGAACGGCAGCCTGAGGGTGGGCTCCAACATAGCCTTCTGCGCCGCTGATGAACGGCCCTTCGATATGAACCCCCAAGATCATCTCTTGAGCGAGCGGATCCGCGCGGCGCACCTCTGCCAAGCGAGCCAACCGGGCGGCCATCTTGTCGACATCATCGGTGATCACCGTTGGCAGAAACCCTGCTGCGCCTTCGTCCCGCAGCCGCCGGCATACACCATGCATGGCTTCAACTGTCAGGTCGTCGCCGTTGAAGTCAACGCCGATATAGCCGTTTAGTTGAAGATCGACGTATCCACCGCTGGCTATCATTGTCCGGTCTGTAGACATGCGATCAGTCACCCTAACACTATCTGCGATCTTGGAGCAGCGACGCCGAATCTGTATCGAGAACCAGCACGACGTGATCATGTTCTTGCAGAATGGAAGCCGGTACTTCCGGTGTCACTGGACCCTCGACTGCCGCCTGAACGGCTTGGGCTTTCCTTCGGTCGGGCACGGTGCAAACGATCGCGGTTGATTTCATGATCTGACGGATCGACATGCTGATCGCGTGAGTCGGCACATCGTCGAACGACGAAAACCATCCCTCGCCACGCTGCTGCTGACGACATGCCTCGTCCAGTTCGACAACCAAATAGGGATGTTCGGTCTCGAAATCTGCCGGCGGGTCGTTGAACGCCAGGTGACCGTTCTCTCCAATACCAATGCAAGCGACGTCGACTGGGTGTTGACCAATGAGCTTGCCAAGACGCTCACATTCGACCGAGGGATCTGGACAGTCACCTCGAACCCAGTGAAATGTCTTGGGACCCTCGACGTGAGCACAGAACCGCTCTTTCAGATAGCGTCTGAAACTGGCCGGATGCGTTTCGAGAAGCCCTAAATACTCATCTAAGTGAAAACATGTGACCCGTTTCCAGTCGAGATCGAGACGTACTAGCTCGCGGAACATTTCAAATTGGCTCGCACCGGTTGCGAAAATCGCGTTCGCCTCGCCACGTTCCTTTAGAGCCTTTCGTAGTAAATCGGCCACACATGCGGCGGCCTGCTGACCCAAGCTGTTCTTATCGGTTTCAATATGGATTTTCAATGTCGAATTCCTCATGGTTGGCCAGAGAAGACAAGCTAGAGCCTAATCGAAAAAGAAGCCCTATCCAAGCCACTATGAGGCATCAATCGCGCATGTCGACCGAGATTCACAGTTTTGAGGGCTAGGGTCCCCAATTGCAATCGGAACGGTCGACCGGGTAGAATGACGAGGCCATTGATTCAGACGATTGCTCCTCGAAGTTGTCCGTCAGCAAGGCGATCATCTACGGAGATATCGCCCCAGGATTTCCTCTCTTTGTTTGAGACTGAGTTATGTTACACGCTCGACTGGAGCTATTGATGGTGGCCGCACTGCTTGGGTGCCAGTTTCCTGCGACGTCCGCAGCGCAGCGAGCCCAGGACAGCGAGC
>CAXMSB010000009.1:0-2823 GCA_964195615.1 uncultured Granulosicoccus sp.
AGAATTGGATCGCCGTCTTTCGTTCCGGAATCACAACTTGGATATGCACCGATGAATCCACTTAGAAGTTTGAGTTGCGTTGCTTGCACCTTCCTGTTGGCGATGAGAGGTATTGTCAAAAGTTGTGTTCTGAGGAATTGTTTAGGCGGCGGATTCCTGCATGATTCCGTCTTTGAAGGAACGTCCTTCGATGACGAGTGTGATCTTCTGGTAGCCGCGTAGCCGCTTCCATTTCTTGGATGCGGATTGGGCAAGCTTGAACATCATTGCCAAGCTTGCTCGTCGTGTGCCGTTTCCTTTCGTCTTGCGATGGCGAAGCCGGATCGTGGCGAACGTGGACTCGATGGGGTTGGTCGTTCGAAGGTGGCCCCAGTGCTCAGCTGGGAAGTCGTAGAAGGCCAAGAGTTGGTTGCGATCCTTTCGCAGGCATTCGCACGCTTTGGGATACTTGGCATCGTACTTTTCCAGGAAGTGATCAAGAGCTGCCTCGGCGTTTTCCTTCGTCTCCGCCTGCCAGATTTCATGGATGTCACCCTTGGCTTTTGGTTGAATGCTCTTGGGCATGTTGTTCAGCACGTTGGCTGTCTTGTGGACCCAACACCGTTGCTCCTTCGTTTCGGGGAACACCTTTCGCAAGGCGGCCCAAAAGCCGAGCGCGCCGTCACCAATTGCGATCTTCGGTGCCACGACGATCCCGCGCTGCTTCAAGCCCAAGAGCAGTTCGGACCAACTCTGCTCGCTTTCACGATAGCCGTCGAGGACCGCAATCAACTCCTTGCGTCCGTCGGCCATCGCACCCATCAGCACCAAAATGCACTGCTTTTTATTGGCATCGTCTTCCAGACGGACCTTCGCATAGATGCCGTCAGCCCAGACGTAAACGTACTCCTTCCCGGAGAGATCGCGTTTCATCCACTGGTCATACTCGGTCGCCCATTGCTCCTTGAGCCGGACGACGACGTTGGCACTGAGTCCCTTGGCCCTCTCACCGACGAGTGCTTGCAGCGCCTCGCCAAAGTCGCTTGTCGAGATTCCTTTGAGGTACAACCAGGGGATCAATTCTTCGATCGCATCGGTCCGCCTGAGGTAGGCAGGCAGCAGGCTGGGTGAGAATCGCACACGGTTTTCGGAGGCGGGTGAGTTATCGCGAACTCGTCCCTGCTTGACCTCGATGGAGCCCGCGCCGGAGAGAATCTCTCTGGCCGGCAGGCTCCCGTTTTTGACCACCAGCCGCCGGCCGCTGCAGTCTCGACGATCCTGATGGGCATTGATGAAGGCATCGACTTCGGCGTCGATGGCAGCTTGCAACATCCTGCGGGCTCCATCACGAATGATTTCATCGAGCGGGCTGCGCTCGTCGAATTGTTGCCGAAAGGCGAGCACTTCGGCGTCGGGTTGATCATTCACTGGCACGGTTTGTCGGTTTGTCGTAGTCTTGCTCATGGCGTGTCCTTGTGCCCTGTCGGGCCGCTGAAGTCCTGAAATAACCTCAGCACGATACGCCGCTCTTTCGTGAGCGTTGCATCGGCGGCAGGGTGAGTTGACGATTTATTTCGTCAGGCAGTGCGTGATTCGCCGTCGCTTGGAATTGCCGGGCGGAGCGATTATACGCCGCACTCCAGCAGTCGACGGCGCTCGGCACGTCGTTCTCGCGTACGACGAGCGCGTTGTTGGGCTTCGTCGACGCGTTTCTGGATCACGTGCTCGGGATGTTCGGCGATCCAATGGTCCGGCAGCAGTGATTCCAATTGCGAACCGGTCAATGAAGGCAATCGCTGATAGACATCGCGGAGATAGGCGACGGGATTGATGCGGTGTCGGTTACAACTTTTGGTGAGCGTAAACAGCCGGGCGGCCGTTTCACCGCCCCGTTCGTTGCCGAAGAAGAGCCACGCCTTCCTGCCAAGGATCGCGTATTTCAACGCGGCCTCGGTGCGGTTGTTGTCGATGGGAATGGCCGCGCACTCCAGATACCGCGAGAACGAGTCCCAACGACCCGTCATGTAGGCGATCGCGGATCGCAGTTTTGACTTGGGCAGTTCTCGCTCCTGATGTTCGAGCAGCCATTCGTGAAACTCGTTGACAATCGGTCGCGATTCTTGTTGCCGCAGTTCGTGACGATCCGGTTCGTTCAACGCCCGACCACGGTCTTCGATGTCGTACAGCCGCTGGAAATAGGCCAACGCCGTGTGCGTGCGCAGGTTAGGGGCCGTGTGGTTGAGTTCATCGAACTTGCGACGCGCGTGCGCCCAGCAACTGACCTGGAGGATCGCCCGATTCCTGGCGGAAAGCCGTTCGTAACAGATGTAGGCGTCCGATTGCAGATAGCCTCGGTAGTTCGACAGGAACGCGTCGGGGCCGGCACGACTGCGGTTGGTCGTGAAGTAGAAACAATCGTACGGATAATCGCCATCGCCGATCGTGCCCCACAAATACGTCTTCACGCTGCCAGAAACTCCCGGGCTCAGCATGGTGACGGGGGTTTCATCCACACCCAGCACGCGCGAAAGCAGGGCTCGACGACGCATCAAGTCGACCAGCGGCTGGACCCCTTCGGACAAAGCCGACATCCAACGCCACTGTGTGCTGCGGTCGATCCGAAACCGGTGGCGGGACAGAATGTCCTCCAGCCGATAGTAGGGCAGGTGGTCGGCGAAGCGACTGGCCGTCAGGTAAGCCCAAAAACCGGGGCCCGTGTAGGCGTCGATCAGTTGCCTGGGCTTGGGAGCCGTTGCCATCGTGGTCTCGCCGTGAGCGTCTTCGGTGACGATCACCTCCTGATAATGCTCGATCACGTACAGCGACGCCGGTTCGAATTCCAGT
>CAXMSB010000010.1:0-5579 GCA_964195615.1 uncultured Granulosicoccus sp.
GGACTCTAGGGAGACTGCCGGTGTTAAACCGGAGGAAGGTGGGGATGACGTCAAGTCCTCATGGCCTTTATGGCCTGGGCTGCACACGTCCTACAATGGCATATACAAAGGGAAGCTACCTCGCGAGAGCAAGCAAATCCCATAAAGTATGCCCCAGTTCGGATTGCAGGCTGCAACTCGCCTGCATGAAGCCGGAATCGCTAGTAATCGTGGATCAGCATGCCACGGTGAATATGTTCCTGAGCCTTGTACACACCGCCCGTCAAGCCACGAAAGTGGGGAGGGCTTAAAGTCGCTGAGCAAACCTTCGGGATGCAGGCGCCTAGAGTCAACTCCGCGATTGGGACTAAGTCGTAACAAGGTAGCCGTAGGGGAACCTGCGGCTGGATCACCTCCTTTCTAAGGATTCTTAGAACGTTAAGACCTGTTTTCATCCGGAAACATTAGGGTCTTAATGAAACACTCGTATTCGGTGACGGATACGGGATTATTGGGACGGTTCTTGTGTTGGCAAAGAGGTCGGTTTAACGTGTTTCTGGAGACATTGCGTTCTTCGGGGCACCGCGAACAACGAACCGAATTGTATAGAGAACCCGGCCTGGGACTTAGCCGCCCCAGAGCCGGGTTTTTTTATTGCTGTGGCTTTCTGCTACAATGTGTCGGTGGTCTCCGAGGAATCCATCATGCCCGACTCACTCAACCCACTCGCGATCGAAGTCGTAGACGATCAAATGGCGAAGGTCTTGCGCTCAAAGACCCCGGCGGAACGAGTGGAGATGATCGCCGCCGCCAATCGGACCGCCCGCGTGCTCGCTGCCGCCGGCGTCCGCCATCAGCATCCCGATTGGGACGAAGCACAGGTTCAAGCCGAAGTCTTAAGGCGAGTGACCGGTGGAACAAACTGACCTGCTAAAACACGCTGTCCAGGCACTTCAGCGTTTGGGCATCTCTCACGCGATCGTCGGATCCTTCGCCAGCGGAGCCTGGGGCGAGTCGCGATTTACGCAGGACATCGACATCGTCGTCGATCTCAACGCCCAGCAGGCGGCAGAGCTATGCCAGGCGTTCCCGGGTGAAGAATTCTACGTAAGCGAATCGGCCGCCCAGGAAGCGGTCCAGCATCAGACGCAGTTCAACGTCATTCACCCCGGCTCGGGCAACAGGATCGACTTCATGATTGCGGGCGATACGCCTTGGGCTGTTGCTCAGCTCGAGCGGAGCCGAAGCGTACGATTGTTTCCCGACGTTGATGCCCAATTCGCCGCCCCCGAAGACGTGATCCTGGGCAAGCTGCTGTACTATCGGGAAGGCGGCTCGGAAAAACATCTCCGAGACATCACCGGCATCTTGAAGATCAGCCCCGACGACGTTGACCGCGAGTACGTTTCACGTTTCGCCGCCCAGCTTGGCGTCGTGGACCTTTGGCGGCAGGTTCTTCAGCAGGTGGAGTCGTAGGCCGACGCACCGGTAAGGATTCGCCTACAAATAACTGTCGTGTATTGCTTGCGATGTATTAGCCCCGCCGTTTACGGCGGGGTAAAGGGCTCCAAGCGACCACTTCAGGCCCGTTCACGGGTCTTCTCGCTGCGAAGAGGTAAGACCCGTGAACGGGCCTGGACCGATGATTAGTCAGTCCATTTCCCCGGCATAAATGCCGGGGCTATTACAACCTCACGAACACGCGACAGTTACTTCTCGACCATCCCTAAACCACCTTATTCCGGGTTTCTTTGGAGCCTGGCCCTTGTGGTACAATGCAACTGAATCATGGCCTCCATTGCCAGGAGAAAATCTCATGAGCATCGCCCCAACTCCTCATGCAAGATCCGCCGCCAACTGGCAGAATAGCTCTCCTGGCAAGCATGCTGGCATGTCGGTCGCTTGTTGCTAAAATGCTCTCATGCATGTGAATGTCTTCAAGTGCTTTCTCTTGCTCTGCTGCGGTTGCTCTCTTGCGAGTGCTTGGGGCGCAGGCGAGTCCCTCGACTGCTGGCCCGGTTATGTGGCCAGTCCCTGGTTCGAGGAGCAAACTCGCGAGATTCGGTTTTCGCCCGAGACACGTGCGATCGTAGTCGCGCCGCTGGCCAGCCGATTTGATCCACAGCGCCCCACGCTGCTGGCTATCTACGCCACGCCGAACGGCAACTCCGTGGAACAGACGCTCGGCTGCACGGCGGCGGAGGGCCTGGACTGGCACCACGACATTCAGCATGCGGCTGCCCAGACGCGGCTGTTTCGGGAGACTGACGACAGCCAGAACGTCGTGCTCGCCTGCATTCAGGCCGACATGCGCAGTTGGCCCGCGTGGCGTGCCAAGCACGAAGATTCCGCGGCGATCATCAAACGGATCGTCGAATCGCTGACGAAGAGCCTTCCCGCGGATAACGTCCGCGTGGTGCTCACCGGCCACAGCGGCGGCGGACGTTTTATGTTTGAGTACATCAACGCCGTCGACGAAATTCCAGCTTCGATCGAGCGCATCGCCTTCCTGGACGCCAACTACGGTTACTCCAGTGAGCATCGCCACGGCGAGAAGATACTCCAGTGGCTGAGAGCCGATCCGGCGCGGCAGTTCGTGGTGCTGGCCTACGACGATCGGAACATCATGCTCAACGGCAAGAAAGTAGTCGGCCCCACGGGCGGAACCTACCGGGCCAGCTATCGGATGATCGATTCCTTGCGAGAGCAGATCAATTTTACCGAGGACAAACTGGACGTTTTTGATCGTTTCGTCGGGCCCAACGGCCAGCTGACCACTCTCATCCATCCGAACCCTGAAAACAAGATCCTGCACACTCGGCTCGTCGGCGAAATGAACGGGCTGCTCTACGTGCTCACGCTGGGAACCGAAATCGAGAACGCCTGGGGACGTCTGGGGAATCCCCGCGTTTACGGCGAATGGGTGCAGCCAAAACCCTATGATCCGTCTGGTTGGCGGGGTGTAGCTCCCGCGGTTCGTCCCCGCGCGACAAACGCCGCCGGTGGAAAGGCCTTCGTTTCTTCACTGCTCGCATCCAGCCCTGCAGAACGAGAACAAGCGATTCTTGACGAGGCGGCCAGGGGAAACATCCCTGATTTTCTCCGCCGTTTTGTTGAGGTCACGGTCGAGGCGACGACCTCCGACGGAGTCAAACACAAGATTACCTATCGAGTCATGCCAGACTACTTTGCGCTCGGCAGCGGCGACGATTTTGTCCGCATGCCGCTGACTCCTCGCACGGCCCAGCACGTAGCCGACCTCTATGGCTGCGTCTTGCCAACGCGAAAGATGGTGGACGACATCTACCGACAGGCATCGGCCAAGCTTTCGCCCGAGCCAATGACCGAAGACCGCGAATCGCTGGCAACTTTTCAGCAACACAACGAGCTGATTCAACAACAGTGGCAGGATCGCAATCCGGCTCAACTCGTGGCGGGCATCAAGAAAGACGTGGTTGTAACGAACAAGCTCACCGAGCGGCCCAACCGCGTCGCCATCTACGGGTGGCACAAGCTCAATGGCTCGCCCATTCAGCCGTTAACGACCGTTCACGTGGAATGGTACGTCGATTACAGCCACGGCATCCGCCTGATCGATCGCTGGGCGTTGGTCGACGGCGTGGCGATGCTCATTCCAGACGTCTTGCGGGATGAAGTGCTGTGTGAACTACTCAGCGACGAAGGGCCGATTCCGCAGGCACAGTACTGAAGGGGCGTAAGCCGCGAGGCGCTAGCCGAGCGCTCGGCTGGCGCCTCGCGGCTTACGGAGATTGAGAACAGGTTTCCACGAAGTTCCCCCTCTTGATTGGAGTTATGATGAAACGGATCACTCCCCTGCTCTTTTGCGTTGTGCTCTGCACTCTTGGTATGCCAGCCCAAGCGGTGGAGGCCGAGTTGCCCAACATTGTGATCATCTTCATCGACGACATGGGCTATGCCGACATTGGACCGTTTGGGGCGGAAGCGTACCCGACGCCCCATCTCGATCGGATGGCCAGCGAAGGCCGCATTTTTACCGATTTCCACTCCGCCACGGCGGTTTGTTCCGCTTCGCGGGCGGCGCTGCTCACCGGCTGCTATCCGGAGCGGGTGAGCATCCTCGGGGCATTGTCCCCAAGGGCAAAACATGGGCTCAGCGCCGAGGAAACGACGATCGCCGAGCTCTGCCGGCAGCAGGGCTACGCGACTGCCGTCTTCGGAAAGTGGCACTTGGGGCATCTGGAACCCTTCCTGCCGTTGCAGCATGGCTTCGACGAATACTTCGGTTTGCCGTACTCCAACGACATGTGGCCCCAGCCCGATGTGCAAGGTGATCCAATTCCCAAACATCGCCAGAACAGTCCGCCTCTGCCACTCTACGAGGACAACCGTATCGTCGATGCCGAGGTGACGGCCGAGGATCAGGCCCAACTGACCACCTGGTACACCGAGCGGGCCGTGAAGTTTATTGATCGCAACCATGAGGGCCCCTTTTTTCTCTACCTGCCGCACACGATGGTACACGTGCCGATCTTTGTCTCTGAAAAATTCCAAGGAAAGAGCGGCGCCGGTTTGTACGGCGACGTCGTGATGGAACTCGATTGGTCGGTCGGTCAGGTGCTCGAGGCGCTGAAACGTAATGGCATCGATGACAACACGCTCGTCATCTTCACGTCCGACAACGGCCCCTGGCTGAACTACGGCGACCATGCCGGTTCCGCCGGCCCCCTGCGCGAAGGAAAGGGGACCATGTTCGAAGGCGGCTATCGCGAGCCGTGCGTGATGCGCTGGCCCGGCACAATCCCGGCCGGAACCGAGTGCAGCGAATTCGCGACGACCTTGGATCTCCTGCCGACAATCGCCCAACTGATCGGCGGCCAACTGCCTGACGATCGCCCCATCGACGGCAAAGACATCGGGCCACTTCTCACTGGCGAACCGGGCGCCGCCAGTCCCCACGAAGCGTTCTACTGCTACTACAACGGCGAGCTGCGTGCCGTTCGCGATAGCCGCTGGAAGCTCCATCTGCCGCACAGATACCGCACCCTGGCAGGAAAACCACCGGGCAGCGGCGGTCATCGCGTCCCCTACGACCACACGACCATCGGCCTGGAGCTTTTTGATTTGCAGAACGACGTCGGCGAGTCGACCGACGTAGCCGATGAACACCCGGAGATCGTTGCCCGTTTGCAGCAGCACGCCGAACGAGCACGCCAATCGCTCGGCGACAAGCTCACCGGTCGCCAGGGCAACGAGGTCCGCGCCCATGGGGTCGTCGAGTAGGGCTGCGAGAGACCGGTCCCAACGGCCCCCGAATCCCTACAGCCGGTACGATCCGTGGCCTGGGCGACCAGAGGGCAAGCCAGGGCAACCTATTATTGGAGAGTGCCAAAATGTGTCGACTGTTTTGGCTTGGTCTCCAGGTGTCTTTGCGGGCAGGTAGAGTTGTGGTCTGGTTTGTGCTCATTATGAGCGTCGTCAATATCTGTTTAGGCTTTGCGCTGGCAGTCTACCTGGAAGGGCCTGCGCCGGAGGCGGTTCACGCACCCAGTCCCCTCAAGAAAAGCAAGGTGACCGACAGAGCGACTCGCCAGGCTATTAAGTATCAGCCGCGGCCTTCC
>CAXMSB010000011.1:0-22529 GCA_964195615.1 uncultured Granulosicoccus sp.
GGTGGTACGAATCCTCGTCAGGTCGGCTTGGGTGTGAAGGTGTCGGAAATCACGCCTAACTTTACACAGGGCACGATCGAAATCAGCTCCAACCCCCTCGACCTGGCCATCCAAGGCGATGGTTTTCTCATCGTCCAATCTGGCACCAACCAGTTCTTTACCCGTAACGGGCAATTGAAACTGAACGCCGTCAACGAGGTGGTCACTCCCACGGGTCAACGACTGTTGGGCTACCGAGTCAACGACAACTTTGAAGTCGTCACCGACAACCTGGTGCCGCTTTCAATTCCGTTGGGTAAGGAGCGCGTGGCCCAGGCGACTCGTACGGTCAACTTCAGCGGTGTACTCAACCCGGCGGTCGACGAGGGCGCGACGCCTTCGATCTCCACATCGATTGTTCTGGGCGACGGGACGGTTGCTCAGCCGCCTTCGGCCGCGGGATTTGACATCAACGACATTTCACAGGCTAGCGCCCCGGCCGCCGTCACGACGGCTGGTGTCACAAATGCCGGCGCCGGACCGGGTGCAGGCACCGTACAATATCGAGTGGCGTTTCTCGACGTGAACGGTTTTGAAAGCGAGGTGTCGGCAGCCCTTTCGGTCGACAACTCCGGAGGCGCTGGCACAATCAACCTAAGCAACGTTCCCACCGGCAGCGGTGAATTTGCCTTCGGCAGACAGATCTATCGGACCGAAGCAGGCGGTTCCACTTTCCGTCCTCTGACAACAATTGCCGACAACACCACGACCGTCTATGCCGATGCCACGAACGATGGAGCGCCATTTAATACTGGAACGCCGCTCGACACCGACGTGATCCCTGCCGGCAGCTACAACTACTACGTCACCTACTACGACTCGGCTAACAATGTCGAGACGCGCCCAACT
Organism: uncultured Granulosicoccus sp.; assembly: GCA_964195615.1. GTDB lineage: Bacteria > Planctomycetota > Planctomycetia > Pirellulales > Lacipirellulaceae > Bythopirellula. The sequence continues at coordinate 889 of CAXMSB010000011.1, forward strand.
GCAAGGATCGGCACGCAGTCAATCCCCGCTGGGGGTGGTAAGATTCATCTCGATCTCAGTGACTTGGACGCGCTCGGCACGTTTGATCAAATTCGCATCTATCGGAACCCTTCGACGGATACCTCAATATTCCAGCGGGTCGACTCGGGCAATATCAGTGTAGGTGACACGAGTTTTGTGGACAACGTGCCCGACGGCAACCTGGGGACGCCGGTGAACCTTGACGGCCCCAATGCCGAAACGGGAACAAACTTGGTCGATTTGGTCGTGCGAAATGGGCAATCGTATGTCGAGAACTTCTTCGAGCCCGGTTCGTTAAGTTTCACAGCCGAGAAGGATGGCGTCGCCCTAGCCAGTAAGGATTTGGCGATCACAACGAGTACGACCGTCCAAGAGCTGATCGACTTCATGCGCGACGCCATGGGTATCGATACTCAATCGGACGTGCCAGCCGTGCCATTTCCCACGGCCGGCAGTATTTCCATCGTGAACGGCTCGATCGCCATCACCAGCAATCTGGGTGAGGAAAACGCGATCGAGGTGCCTCTGACCGCTTTCCGACTCACGCCCACCGGAGCAACCGCTGCGTCGACGTTGCCGATTTCATTCTCCGAAACCCAAGCGGCAGATGGACCCGGTACGTCGACTGAGATGATCGTCTACGATTCTCTCGGTTTGCCGCTGAAGGTGCGGATCATCACGACACTGGAAGAAAAGACTTCCAGTAGCACCATCTATCGGTGGTATGCCACGAGTGCCGAGAATGAACCGCTCCCGCCGGGCCTCACAACCGTTGTCGGGGACGGACTGCTCGAGTTCGACAGCAACGGCGATCTGACTGCCGCGATTCAAAATCGGATCAGCGTGCAGAGAAACGTCACCGCTTCCGAATCGCCTTTGCAAGTCGATCTCAACTTCGCTGAGATCAAAGCGCTGGGTGAAACCGACGCCTCAGGCAACCCAATCAGCTCGCTCAACGTGAATAGCCAGGACGGTTTTCCTCCCGGTGTGCTTACGAATTTTATCATCACCGAGGATGGTCTTATCCAGGGCCAGTTCAGCAACGGCACGCAGCGCGTCGTCGGGCAGGTCGTGATGGCTCGGTTTGCGAACAGTTCTGGTTTGACGCAGGTCGGCGACAGCCTGTTCGACGTCGGCGTGAACTCGGGCGACCCGATCTTGGGCTCTCCCGGTGAACAAGGCATTGGGTCACTTACCGCGGGTGCGGTCGAGCTCTCCAATACCGACATCGGGCAGAACCTGATCCAGTTGATCCTGGCGTCGACCCAGTATCGTGGCGGAGCGAGGGTCATCACCGCCACGCAGGAACTGCTCGACGAGCTGCTCGCACTGCAGAGGTAGGAGTGAAGCGGTCAGCGGTCAGCTTTCAGCATTCAGCCCTGAATTGGCCGTTTCCGGCTGATCGCTGAAAGCTGACGGCTGAAAGCTATTACCCCGTTTGTAAGCTACGATTGAGCTGCCGGTCGAGGAGCCGTTGCGTTAGGACGGCTCGCGGTCGGAGTCATCCCACAGTCACCCCAGTAGCGAGCACGAGATGATCAAGCTCACGCGGCTCGACGGTGAAGCGTTTGTCCTTAACGCCGACTTGATTAAGTACGTCGAACAACGGCCTGATACGTTTATTACCCTCACCTTGGGTGATCGAATTGTTGTGGCCGAAACACCCGAGGAAGTGTTGGAGCGAACGATCGAATACCACCGAAACAAACGGCTATTGCCCGAGAGCTATACGGGCTGAATCGTCAGCCGGTTCCGGTTTGTTTTGGCTGTAACGGTTGTAGGTCGCTCGCTGGTGATGAAACGACTGAAAGCCCGGTCGACGGACTGCCGGCAATGCTATGGTTGACCAGGCAGAAGGTTGCTTGGGAGTCTCTGACCACGGGGCTCCTGGCGCGGACTTTGCCCAATGAATCGATCCCTTACATATTCCACTCCCTGATCCGACAGATCGATGGATATAGCAACTTTAGTTGGTGTTGTCGTTGCCGTCACGTTGATCCTTGTGTCGATCATCTTGGGCGGGGGCAGCTTCATAGCGTTTTGGGACCCCGCGTCGGTCATGGTGGTTGTGGGAGGCTCGATCGCGGCGACGCTGATCTCCTATCCGCTGAGGAACTTTTTGAGTGTCTTCGGCGTGTCGACCAAGGTGCTCCTTTACAAACTCGAATCGATTCCCAACTTGGTGGAACAGATTGTCAGCCTGGCGGAAACCGCGCGACGCGACGGTCTGCTGGCTTTGGAAAGTCGGCTGGCTGACATTGATAATCCGTTCATCGTGTTAGGTGTGCAGATGGCCGTCGACGGCACGCAGCCCGAGGTGATGGAAGACATTCTCCGCACGGAGCTCGACGCGGTAGCCACCCGCCACCGCGACGGCAAGGGGCTGCTCGACTGCATGGGCCGATTCGCGCCGGCATTTGGCATGATCGGTACGCTCATGGGCCTGGTCATCATGCTGGGCGACATGAGCGACCCCTCGAAAATCGGCGCGGGCATGGCGGTGGCGCTGCTCACCACGTTGTACGGAGCCATTGCCTCCAACGTAATCTTTCTCCCGTTTGCCGAAAAACTCGGATTCACCAACAAGCAAGAGCTGCTGGCGATGGAGATCATCGTGCGAGGCATCATGGCTATCCAATCAGGCGAGAATCCTCGCGTGATCGAGCAGAAGCTCAACACGTTTGTTCCACCCAAGCTACGCACAAACGAAAAAGCAGCGTAAAGAAGTCGAGGGTTGAGAGCCTAGAGTCTAGAGACAGAGAGAGGCCGGAAGAGAGAGCAAGAGAGATCGGAGGCCAGAGCAAAGAGGCCAATCCTCAGCTTTCCCCGAAACCCCAAATCCCAAATCCGAAATCCCAAATCCGATGGCTATTGAAGAAGAACCAGAGCCTGGCATCCCCGAGTGGGTCGTTACCTTCGGCGACATGATGTCGTTGTTGTTGACGTTCTTCATCATGCTCGTGTCGATGAGCGAAATGAAGAAAGACGAAAAGTATACGGCGATGGTCGAATCCATCCGACAACAGTTCGGCCACGACATGTCGCCGGAATCGATGGTTCCCGGCGAAGCCATGCCGCAAGGCTCGATGTTGCCGAATCCCGTCCATTCGATGGGCCGATCAAAAAGAAAAGACATCAAGAACGGCGGTCAGGAAGTGAAATCGGTTACCGGCGATCACCAGCGCGTGCAGATCGTGAGACCGGGGGAAGACTCCTCGATTGGTGGAGTCGTCTTCTTCCAGGAGAACGTCACAAAACTCTCCGAAGATAACAAGCGAGATCTGCAGCGGATCATCGAACAGATCGCGGGCAAGCCTCAAAAGATCGAAATCCGCGGCCACACCACGCGCAGGCCGGTCGATCCCAAGGGAGACTTTCGCGACGAGTGGGATCTGGCCTACGAGCGGTGCCGCAACACGATGCACTTTCTGGTCTTACAGGGGATTGATCCCAGTCGCATTCGCCTGGGCCCCGCCGGGGCGGGAGAACCACTTTACAACGGGGTCGATCTCGACCGTTTACAGCGAAATTCGCGGGTGCAAATCCTGATGTGGGACGAACGGGTCCAAGATTTGAACGGCGAGGGAGAATCTGACACGAAACCGTAACCTACACTTGTCAGGGAGCTTACGACTCCGAGGACCGCTCACCTCGTGGGCTTCTGTCGAGTAGGTAGCCGTCTCGGATGAATCTTCGCTTGCGAATTAGGAACATATACCATGGCAGAAACAACCCAGGATACGCCCGAGGATCAGGTGGAGACACCTGCCGATGAAGGCAAGTCGAAGAAGCCCGGCCTCATGACGCTTGTTAAGGCCGCGGCATTCATTTCGGTTATTGTCCTGCTGGAAGTGGCCGCCGCTTCGATGTTGGTGCCATCGGCTTCCGATACCGCGGAGACCGCGGAGAAGCTCGCCGCCGCCGAGGCCGCTCAAGAGGTGGATAACGATGGTCAGGCATCCGGTGATGGCGCCGCAGCCGATTCGCTAGCACTGCGCGACATGCGAGAAGTGAGCCTTGGTTCCTACCACGTGCTGACCTACAACCCCGACAGCGGCAGCAGCTTGAATGTCGATTTCGAGTTGTACGGCACAGTGCTAGCAGAAGAAGAGTCTGATTTCTTCCAACTCTACGAAGCCAACCAGATTCGCATCCGGGAACAAATCCTGGTCACCATTCGCTCCACTGCAGTCACCGACCTCACCGAAGCCGGGTTGGGCTTGATCAAACGCAAGATATTAGAGAAAACCAACCGGGCTCTAGGCAAGCCGTTGCTTCACGAAGCGGTCTTCAGCAAGTTCTCGTTCATCGAGCGCTAGCTGAGTCGCTACGCTACTGCGTCGAACAGGTAAACAGCCTCGCCGACGTTTATCCCCCACGAGGAATGGAATCCCATGGCGGACGACTCAGAACAAGTTGGCCAGGACGAAATCGAAAAGCTCTTGAGTCAAGCTCAGGACGGCTCCGCGCCTGCCGAGCCGGCCAAGCCGGCGCCGCCTCCCGAGGACGCTGGCGCGGTTGACCAATCCGAGATCGAGGCCTTGCTGGGCGGTGGCAGCCCGCCTGCTCCCGCTGCTACTGCGCCTGCTGCTTCAGCTCCACCAGCCGCTCCGGCTGCGCCTGCTAGTGCTGCTCCTGCAGCGTTGTCGGCAGCGGACGACGCGGTCTCGCAGACTGACATCGAGCTACTACTCAACAAGGCGGAACAGGCGCTCGATTCAATCGATCAGCCTGGCAATTCACCAGCCGGTATCCTGCCGGCTGGCGTGAAGACCTTTGAATTCAAGCCGTTTTCCGGCTCCGGCGCCAACAAGGAAGCGGCCACCCTCGAACTGATGCGCGACGTACAGCTCGACATGACCATCGAGTTGGGCCGGACGCACATGCACCTGGAAGACGTGCTGAAGCTCAAGCAGGGCTCGGTTGTGCCGTTGGACAAACTCGCCGGCGATCCGGCCGACATCTTCGTCAACGGCCGTCTCGTGGCCCGTGGCGAGGTGCTCGTGCTCAACGACAACTTCTGTATTCGCGTCGCCGAGCTGATCGTTGGCGAGAGTGCCTGCGCCTAGGTGCTAGCACGACGTGCTAAATTGCTCGCTGACCACTAGAGCAACTTACCAAAATGCATGCCCGTGTTTCCCCAAGAATACTGCAGCGACAGTGAGAAACGTTGGCGCATGGGTGTGCAACTTGCACTAGCAGAGCACAATTGATCTGGCCGAATCGCGGGTCGAATTCTATAAGCGACCTCCGCGCCTCCCGCCGAAATCGGCTGGTGGCATCTTCTCTGCAATCAATTGGCCAATGTCGGAAAGCGGCCCCACAGATGTGCTCTCTTCTCGGTAGATTAACGTCCGCGCGAATAGCCTCGGCGGTCGTGCTGGCATGGGCTTGGCACGCGGCTGGCGCCGCGGCGCAGACGGCCCCCCTGCCCGTGACGAGGTCCGCCCCGATTCTCGCCTGGAGCGCCGGCGACGAGCAACCTGCCGCCCCCGCAAATCCCACGGTGCGCCACGACCCCTCCGTTATGCCGGCCGCATCGAGAGATCTGGTAAAGCAACCGAATGGTCTGGCTCAAGCAAGACAAGCTGCGCCCGCGCCGTCCGATCCACGGCGTCTTGCGCCTCCAACCGTCGCACGGCCCATTTCCCTTGGCCAGGCGCCCGCCAGTCGCGAATCGCTGCCGTTTGCGCTGCCAAGAATCGAATCGCTGACCACGGCCGGGGCCGGGCTGGCGATCGTTGTGGGGCTGTTCCTGATGTGTGCCTGGCTGATGCGTCGCAGCGGCCCCAAACCGAGCTCTCCGTTGCCCAAGGAAGCCGTGGCCCTGTTGGGCCGAGTTCCCCTGGCGGCGAACCATTTCGCCCATCTGCTGCAACTCGGCAACAAGCTGGTGCTGGTGTCGGTCGGTCCCGACAGCGTCACCTCCCTGGCCGAGGTGACCGATCCCAACGAAGTCAACCGCCTGCTGGGCCTCTGCACGCGAAACCACAAACACAGCACGACCGCGGAGTTTCACCAGGTGTTGGAAGAACTCGCCAGCGAACCCGCGCGAGGATTTCTCGGCGACCAGGCGAGTCGCGGACATGCTCGCGCCGGCAGATCGTAACCCAAGGATGAACCAACCAACGATGGCCGCGTGCCGCACAACTCGATTGCTGACGCTCGTGGTCTCGGCTGCCGTGGTCTTGGCGAGTGCGTCGGCACAAGCGCAGACGGCGTCGCCCCCTTCCCTTTCGGGTCTCGCCCTGCCGTCTTCGTCATCGCTGTCGGATGGGATCGGCGGCCCGCAGCAATGGACCAGTCCCGAGGGGCTCTCGTCTACGCTGCAAGTGATGATCATGCTGACGGTCATCAGCCTGGCGCCGGCCGTGCTGTTGATGACCACCAGCTTCATTCGAATTCTGGTCGTGCTGGGTCTGTTGCGACAGGCGTTGGGCACCCAGCAGTTGCCGCCCAGTCAGGTGATCACCTCGATCGCGCTGTTCATGACCGTGTTGTTGATGACGCCCGTGTGGACCCAGGTGTACGACGAGGCGATCAAGCCGTACACGGAAAAAGAGATCAATCTCGAGCAGGCTTGGGGCCGTGGCACGATGCCGGTGCGTCGCTTCATGGCTGCCCAGATACAGCGCACCGAAAATGAGGACGACGTCTACCTGTTCTTGAAATACATGCCGGGCGAATACGACGAAGAGACCGGCGAACTGCCCGACTACGTAATGTACGACCAGCAAAGCGGCGAGCGCGTAGTGCCCCTGCAAGCGCTGGTGCCGGCCTACATGCTGAGCGAATTGAAGACGGCCTTCCTGATCGGTTTTCAGGTCTATCTGCCGTTTGTGATTCTCGACATCGTCGTGGCCAGCTTCACGATTTCGATGGGCATGCTGATGCTGCCGCCCGTGCTGATCTCGCTGCCGTTCAAGCTGTTGTTGTTCGTGCTGGTCGATGGCTGGAAGCTGGTGATCGAGATGCTGTTGGAAAGTTTTCAGGTATTCAGCTAGCAGAAGAAATTGATGTTAACCACGGAGCCACGGAGGGCACGGAGGAAGACTCGACAGGATAACAAGATGGGCAGGATTGACAGGAAATGAGTCGTAAGCCTGATTGGACCCCGTCAATCCTGATGATCCCGTTATCCCGCCTAGTGATTTGTTTCTCTGTGGTCTCCGTATCTCCGTGGTTAACTATTGGCATGACGTACTTCGGACAGAAGAATTAGTACACCGGTCTTTCTCACGTATTAGGAATCGCACTGTTATGGAACCGCAAGACGCCGTGGAACTTGGCCGACAGGCATTGCTCATCGCCACGCTGGTGGCCGCGCCCATCCTGCTGGCCGGCTTGGTGATGGGGCTGGTGATCGGCCTGATCCAGGCGCTCACTCAGATTCAAGAACAGACCGTGGCCTTCGTGCCCAAGTTGTTGGCCATGGTTCTGGCGCTGGCGTTTTCGCTGCCTTGGATCCTGTCTCGCCTGCTCAACTACTCCGAATCGCTGATCGCCAACATCCCCAACACACTCTAGCGCCAGGCTCGTCTTGGGTTAAGCAAACTGCGTCATGTCGTTCTTGGAAACGTTGCTGCTGAATCAGTTCGCCACGTTCACGCTCGTGCTGGGACGCGTGGGTGGATTGGTGATGACCGCGCCGATCTTTGGCACCAAAGCCGCACCGATGCGTTTTCGGGCGCTGCTGGCCGTTTCGATCGCGCTGCTCATTTCCCCCCTGTTGGCAATGAATCCGCCGACCGACATGACCAATCTGCTGGTCTACGGAAAATACATGGCCAACGAGGTGTTGGTCGGCGTGCTCTTGGGATTTGGCGTGACGCTCCTGTTGAGCGGCATTCAGGTGACCGGACAGATCGTCAGCCAGCTCAGCGGCACGGCCATGGCCAACGTGTTCGACCCGACCATCGAGAGCAACGTCTCGGTGTTTTCGCAATTGTTTTACTTCTTGACACTGGCCATGTTCGCCCTGTTGGGCGGGCATCGCATGATGATGGACGCGTTGTTGGATACGTACACCTGGCTGCCGCCGGGTGGGGCGTCGCTGGGCGATACCTATGTCGAAGCGTTGACCTCGCTGTTGAGCCAAAGCTTTTTGTTAGGCATTCGGGCCGCGGCCCCCGCGATGACGGCGCTGCTGCTGGCGACGCTCGTGCTGGGACTCGTGGGACGCACCATGCCGCAGATCAACGTGTTGGCCGTCGGATTCAGCGTCAACGCGCTGCTGTCCCTGGGCTGCCTGCTGTTGTCGATCGGCGCGATCACCTGGGCCTTTCCCCAACAAGCCGTCACAGCGATCAACACACTACGCGAAGCGCTGCACGACTCGTTGGCGCCAGGATGAATGAAATGACGAATGACGAAATACCCAAGCACGAAACAATGACGAAATCCGAATGCTGAAAAAGGGTCATCCCGAGGTCCGGCTTCATGTCATTCCGAGGTCTGCCGAGGAATCTACGCTCCAGACGTGAACAGGTGGCCAAAGAGATCCCTCGGCGGACCTCGGGATGACAACAATTCGACATTCGGTATTAGACATTAGTCATTCCTTCGTCATTGGGTACTTCGTCATTAGTCATTACAACTCGTACACTTTGCCCCTCGAACCGCGAACCCTAACCCATGGCCGAGCAATCTGGCGATAAGACGCAAGATGCCACACCGCATCGGCGCGAACAGGCGCGCGAGCAAGGTCAGGTTGCCTACAGCCAAGATCTCGGCTCGGCGACCGTGCTGCTGGCCGGCGTGTTGCTGCTAAGGTTCTGGGGCGCTCAGGTGATGGAAACCACCGGCCAGTTGATGCGCCATCAGCTAGGCACGGTCGGACCGCTGACCGCGGAGCGTTCCGACTTGCTCGCCCAGGGTTATGCCTTGATCGTCACCGTGGGCAAATCGATGTTGCCGATCTTGGGACTATTGGCGGTGGCCGCCGTCTGCGCCAGCATTTTTCAAACCGGCCTGCTGTTCGTGCCGGAACGGCTCAAACCCGACATCAAACGGCTCAGTCCGCTCAGCGGTTTCAAGCGAATTGTCTCTCTGACGGGGATCATGCGGCTCAGTTTCGGGATCTTCAAGATCACGACCGTCGCGGTCGTCGCGGCAGCGGTCCTCTACCACCGTCGCGACGAGGTGCTGTTGGCCAGCACAATTTCGATCCCGGAGTTGAGCGTCCTGATGATCGACATGGCCCTGACGACCGCGATGTGGGTGGGCTTAGCGCTGTTTCTGTTGGCGCTGTTCGATTTCGCGTTTCAGAAATGGAAACACGAGCAAGATCTAAAAATGACGCAACAGGAAGTGCGCGACGAAATGAAAAACCTGCAGGGCGACCCGCAGATCATTGCCCGTCGCAAGGCGGTGCAACGGCAGATGGCGCTCAACCGCATGGGCGACAGCGTGCCCAAGGCCGACGTGGTGGTCACCAACCCCACGGAACTGGCCATCGCGATTCAGTATGACCCAGAAAAAATGAAAGCGCCCATAGTCGTAGCCAAAGGCGCCGGCGTGGTCGCCCAACGCATCCGCCGCCTAGCGTTGGAGCACAACATCCCGGTCGTCGAACGCAAACCGCTCGCTCAGTTGCTCTACAAACAGGTGGAAGTCAACCACCCCGTCCCCGACGAAAGCTACGCCGCCGTCGCCGAAGTGTTGGCCTACGTCTACCAGCTCAAGGGCAAGACCCTGCCGGGGCAGCCGCGCGCGGCGTAATCTCGTGAGTCTCCACGCTGTCATGGTGAGTCGCCCTGCGGTCATCCCGAGTCGCCCTGCTGTCATCCCGAGGTCCGCCGAGGGATCTCGGTCGCAACTGAGGCGATTATCACCTCGTTCCCACGCTCCGCGTGGGAACGAGAAAATAACTTCCCCGTTCTAAGAGAGGCTGTGTCGTGATCTTTACACCGAAGGTGTTGAACTCCAAAGCCCAGGGTCGCGATAGCGCACCCTGGGTAAGTGTACCCACAGAAATGTTTCTCCTGAAAGGATTACACACAAGCGTCATGGATGCTTCGGGCGAGTATAATCCCTTCAGGATAAGGTGCTTCCCGGGCTTGCCAACCCAGGGTGCGCCGCTGCGCGACGACCCTGGGCTCTGGAGTATAACGCCATCGGCGTAGTCAAATAGCGAAGTTATTCTTGAGCCGCGTCAGTGGGGAACGTGCCCCCGTGCCCCTACGTAGATGCTTGACGCTTGCCGCCATTTGCCCCATGCTGAAGCTCTTATCGGCTACCAAATTCTCCACCAGCAGCCAGGAGCTTTGCCATGAAATCGCGTTCCCAATTCCTGTTAGGAGCATTTTTCCTTTTTGTGGGCGGTGTGCTTGTCGGAATGCACTTTATGCAGGACTCGGCCGAGCTGCCGCTGCTTCAGACTGCCGCGGCCCAGCAGACGGGGCAGTCGCTTCCCGCCATCTCTCCCACCAAGGCGCTGCCGAAGCGCGACATGTACTTCCCCGGCACCGAGGATATCAAGCCCGACGAAATGCGGATCACCGCGCTGGGAACGGGAATGCCGAGTGCCCGCCCAAAACAGGCGGCGGCATGTTTTCTGGTCGAGCTTGGCAACGGCGATAAGTTTTTGTTCGACATCGGCAGCGGCTCGCACGAACGAATTGCCGCGCAGAAGATTCCCTACGACTATCTCGACAAAGTCTTCATTGGCCATCTGCACGTCGACCATTTTGGCGATCTGCCCACCTTCTGGCTGGGCGGCACGACGATGAACCGACTGGTGCCGCTGCGAATCTGGGGACCCAGCGGCTCGGTGCCCGAGCTTGGCACGAAGTACTGCCTGGAAAAGATGCAGGAGATGTACCAGTGGGACATCAAGACCCGTTCCGGCGTGATCGACTTTCGCGGCGGAGAGCTGGAAGTCCACGAGTTTCCCTTCGATGCAGTCAACAACGTTATCTACGACGAAAACGGCGTAGTTATCCGCAGCATCCCCGCCATCCATGGTCTCGACGGGGCGGTGAGTTTTATTCTTGAGTGGAACGGCTTGAAGTTTGTTTACGGCAGCGATACCTATCCCAACAGTTGGTACACCGAGCACGCTACCGACGCGGACCTGGCGATCCACGAGTGTTTTCTGCCGGCGACGTTGCTCGTCACCAAGCAGGGATTCGCGCCGCTGGAGGCGCTGTCGGTCGGAACCCAGGGTCACACTTCGCCCGAACAGTTCGGCAAAGTGATGTCGATCATCAAGCCGCGAATTGCCGTTGGTTATCACTTCTTCAACGATTTCGACACGGCACCCGAGGTCAGAGACCGAGTCCGGAAGACTTATGACGGACCTCTCTCGCTGGCACTCGATTACATGGTGTGGAACGTCACCAAGGACGACATCCAGGTGCGCATGGCCGCCAAAGACGAAGAAGTCTGGCCCTCGCCGCCGATCCGAGAGAAGATCGCGCCGAATTTCCGCGATGCCGTTCCCATTTCCGAGTTCACCCTCTCAGGCCGCGAGCCGTTTCCCGAGGTCGTCGCCCCGCTCTACGAAGAGATCAACAAGATCTACGGTACCGATTTCAAGCCGGGGTTGTAGTGGATTGCAGGGAAAAAGGGGGCGGGAGGGATCCGCAAAGAGCCTGTTGTAGGAGGCCTCTCCGAGGGCGATAGTCGCTTGGAGTACGGGACAAGATCGCCGTCGGAGACGCCTCCTACAGTCGCCGATCCAAGGTTTTCTACAGGGCCCTCCCGAACCCTTTGTCGGGCTGGGGAACCCCAGGCCAAAATCTTTCATCAACGACGATTGAGAACCGATTTCTCGTTTCAACGCTTACCGTTGTGAAGGGATCCCGGTGGAACGCCAAAGAATTCGATCCAGTGCGAATTAGCCGTCGCCCACACTTACAAGCTGCTCTGTCCGAGTAGCTGCATGCGTTGCCCAGGCTGGGAACCTAAGACACGCTGTTCGTAGATGGCCAGCGCATGGAGGGCGTGCCCTAAGCCTCCCTCTTGCCAATTGAAGTTTGGGTACCGATCAAGCAGGCTGGCAACAAACGCCAGCGCTCGTTCGAATTTGGCTTCGTGCAGGCGATCATCCGGGAGCGAGAAGGCAAGCCATTCTAAGAGATGACCACTAGTGATCAGCTTGCGATTCTTGTCGCTGCGGTTCTCCAGGCGTTCAAGCCACATCGTGCTAAAGCTGCCGTCGCCGTTTTGCATTTGAAACGCCTTACGCTGATAGGCCTCGATCCGGCGCTCGGCAAGTTCCCAAGGCCCCGTGATTGGCAGTCCTTCCTGATTACGCCGATGCACGGCATAGCTCATGGCAAATAAGCGATGCGAACCGCCACAGCAGGCCTCCATGCGGTCGATAGGCTCCTTCAGTTCTTTCTCCAACAGTTTTTCGACACTCCATGTCTCCCCCCGTGCGTTCTTCCACTGCTCATCGGAGGGGGTGTAGTGGGAGATTCCTATCAGCTTGAAGGTCAGTTCCATACCTTTCCGACACGTGTTCTTTTCATGCTCTACCAGATCCGCAATTGTGAGTTCATCGCTACCAACGCGAAATACATAGTTGGCGGGAACTCTCGACTGGGCAAGCATAGATAGAAACTGGCCATGATGGCCTTGGATGCCAGGTGCTATTGGCAGAAGCATGCCGCTGGGGCGTGGCGAAACCAGCCGCTTTCCTGCAGCAGGCCGATTGCAGCAAAGCCAGCCAATCGCGGTAACTCGCTGGCCGTTCGGTCCGCCCTTACACACTTGCGCATCGACACCGTAAGCTATCGACCAATGCAAAACAGACCAGGGATCGTAATCTCTCGTATTGAACGGCCGCGTATAGTAGTCATCCAGAACATGCTTCACCTTGTCGGCAAGGCGGCTATTATTGATGGTTGCGCGGCGAATGAGCCCCCTGGGTGACGTTTGCTCCACGTGGTCCAGGCTCCCGTTGGTCGCCTTGGGTTCTTTGACGGCGGAAAGACCATTTATAGCTTCGCCAGTGTCGAAATCATTCGCAATCGACGCACTCGATAGAGGACTGTCGGACGAATCGGATGGTGTCCGAGCAAGCTGTTTAGAGCGAATCGTTGCCGAGGGTTTATCTTGATCTCGATTTCGGAGGGTCTTCACGCGAAATGGATGAGGCTGCTGAATCGTCGGTTTGGCGACTAAGCTGCCAGCTAGAACAACTACAATCATGCCGTACACAGATGCTGCTATTAATCTTTGGAGCATGGCATTGCCTTATCTAATGCTTGTCCTTGATGCAATGTTCTTCATCGGCTGATCCAGAGAGTGGTATTAGTCTAATTCGCGCGAGAGAAGCACTAGGCAATTCGACTACACCTAGGGATCAATTTGCGATTCACTTTCCGCTTGCGAAGCGATACGTCGCAGCATTCCCTGAAACATCATTGCGTGCAGCGGATAGAGGGCATGCCAGTAGGCAAGTCGCCGAGACCAATAGGATCGAAAACGGCTGTCTGACGAGTGGTTGAACCCTTACACGTAGGTTCTACCTCAAATTCCAGCCAGGCGCGGCCCGGCACTTCTATCTCCACCAATAGGCGCAGTGGGCGATTTCGCACACATGCTTCCACGTGCCCGTCAGGTCAGAAATACTGGGACGGGAAAGGAGGGACGGAAAGGGGCATTCAACATTTCTGTTCAAGTTGAATGTTCCCTTTGTCTATCCTTTTTCTATCAACTTCGGGCAAGAAGCCAACCCCAACGAAATAAAGATTCCCGACCCCTTGTTTTCAACCTTGAGACGATCACCCGGCATCCACCGACGCGGTCTCTGTGTCGTAGCCGTAGCGCTCGATGTACGAGCCCCAACGCTTCCGCACCCGATCGCGAGTCTCCTCGGCCAGGGCGTAATGGTTCGTGCGATAGTTCTTCACTTCGGCCAGATGCCCCGCAACGGCCGGCTCGACGCTGGCGAAATCTCCCAGTTCGAGTTGATGATAGATCTGTTTCAGTTGCCTCGAGGGATCCTCGACTAGATCTTCGTAACGGAGGTCGTAAAGCTGGTTGTCGCCGAGAAGCTGTCGGTCGGCTTCGAATGCCGCGTACATCCGCTCCAGGCCGTCGAGCACATACTCTTCGATCCATGCCTGATCGCCCGTGGCCTGAACTCGCTGCACCTCGTTGAGCGATTTCCACAGATTCACGGTCGAGGCGAACACGTCGAACGGATCGCGCACAATGTGTACAAACTTGGCGTCGGGGAACATCTCCAGCAAGGTTCGCACCCGGGCCGTGTGCGCCGGCGATTTCACGACGATGCGGCGATTGTCGCGGTAGGTGATCCGCCGGAAGAACTCGGCGAGCGCCTCTTGCCACGCGGACACCTGTGCCGGGGTTAGATTCTGTAGGTCGAGATACTCCGGGTAAACCGGCCCGCGACGAGGGAACATCATCGACATGTACGGCGTCGGTTGGCCCAGGTTCCCCAGTGCGAATTCGTCCTCTTGCGGCCTCTGCCACCCGGCCGCCATGTTGTCCATCGGCCGACGGTTCGGCAGCAGTCGTTTGCTCCAGGGAGTGACCCACGACTCGGAGAACACGAAATGATGGGGCACGAAGCATTGGTAGGTGCTGGGGAAGGTATGCGCCGGGTCGCGGATCAGCAACTCGTGCAGAAATGTCGTGCCAGATCGCCAGTGCCCCAGAATGAACACGGGCGCAGCTTTCAGCTCGACTTTCGACACGCGCCGGCGGTAGACGAGCCGATCGATGCCGGCCAGGGCGCTGTTGAAGAGCGTCACGCCGGTGATGCTCGCCACGGTGGGCAATTTGGCGAGCGAGACGTCAAAACGATTCGTCGCCAGATGAGAGAGCCAGGTCGAGGTGCGCATGCCATGCCAAAACCGGGGCGTGTACCACGGAAACGGATTCTTCACGACCCGTTCGCGTCGAGGCTGCGCCGTTCGTTCCGACAGTACGCTCATGCCGCTGAAATCTTTCCCCGCCGCGAAACCGGCCGTATCGAATCAGTGCTTCGGTGGCAAATCGTCCAAGCGAACAGGCTGCTTGGCGGCCCGCCGCCGCCGGTCTCGCTCGGCGAGACGGAACATGACGAACCAGAAGACGACCAGCGCCGCGAGAAACGCAATCCCGCCCCACAATTCCCAGCCGTTCTGCCCGTTCGCGGCAGTCGGACGCCAGGTTGCCGCCCCGCCCACTACGACAGGAGTATACATTCGCTGCTGCCGATCTGTCTCCCCAGGGGCAGCGAGATTCTTTCGGGTTCGATAGCGCCAACTCTTGAAAAACACGCCATCCACCCGCACTGGCTCGCGAATTTTGTCTCCAACGGGAAACTCCCCGGGCAGGCGGCTCACACAGCACACGACCGGCAGGTTCTGCGAATCGGCGGTGAACACCTCCAGCTCGTAGTAGGCGTCGAGACTTGTCTCGCCCGAGGAAGCCGACAGCGCCGAGCCGTCGGGGACGGCGATCCGCCCCGCTCGACGGGCCACGCCCTCGATTCGCACCAACTCTCCCACTTGCTGTTCCGGTTGCAGAAACAGGGGCGCGACCGACGAGAGCTTCCGCTTGGCTTGCTTTTCTATTGCCGCGGCGAGTGCCAAATCACGGCGCGCCGTTTCCAGCTCTTGCTGCAGCGTTTCACGCTTGGTGGAATCCTTTGCAGCGGCGAGCTTCTGCTGGAGTTCAGCCCGGCGCTGCTCGAGAGCCGGCGCAAGCGTCAGCCAGTGGTCGGCAGCAGTGGCGATGTTCTGTTCCGTCATCGTTGCCATCTCCTGGCGGTCCACAGCTGCCAGCGCCGCCAGACACTGATAAAAAGCTTCGCCTTCGCGACTGACTTCCGGTTTGACGAACGGCTGACGCTGTTTCACCTCGTCCAACAGGGCAACGTCCATCCCCTGGCGAGCGAGCAGAAGCCGCCCCGAGGAGGCGCCCTCCTGGGGATACCAGGCGAGGTGATTCGTGAGCAGCAGGCTCACCGAACCGTGATCGTCGGTCGTACTGCCAAGCCGAACACCCAGAAATTGCACCGGCTCCTCAGAGATTTCCCGCTGCTGCCAGTCATTCGGAAGGTGCGGAACCAACACGATGCCGCCGGCCGTTGCGTCGAGCAATCGGAATCGGCACCGATAGAGTTTTGGTAGCACCGCTTCCGTGGTCGCGTTTTCGGGAGGAGCAACAGGCTCCACGGACTCAACGATTGCGGAAATCGCCAGCAACTGGCCGAGCTGCCCGTCTGCTATTTCGTTCCAGGCTGCCGAGTTCGTCGTATCGGCCCAGCGTTCCATTTGCGCGGGAGAGAATTGCCGCATGCGATACACTAGCTGCGCGAGCAACCGCCAATCGTCGTTGCTGTAGTCGGCGTCGGAAGAGAGCGTCGCCAGAGCCTCGGACCCCAGGCCGGCCAGGGCAAGGACGTCCTGAAAGCCGTCGTCCGCTTGCTCGGCGGCAATTGCCTTTGGGAGTCGGCTGCTCACGACGCAGGCGATGGCGATGCTCAGCAAGAGGGATGTAGTCTTCATGCCGGTCCACCATTTCGATTCTTGGCTGCCAGATCGGTCGGCGGCAGGAAGGTATCGGGGAGTCGCTCGGCAGGACGCGGCCGACTGACCGTCCTACGCACGGCCCACCACACGGCTGCCAAAGCAAACAGAGCAGCGCCGGTGGCCGCCCAGAGGAAGTTCCGTGGTGTTATTGTTTGCCGCGGAGCGGGGGCTACGGGCGGTTGCCAGTCGACACTGCGGGCCAACACCACCGGTGCCAGCCCCAGGCCCTCATCATACGAATACGACCAGTTCTTGAAGAAGAAACCGGTCAGCTTCACGTCGGCTCGCAGCGAGTCGCCGCGAAGAAAGTCTGCCGGCAACTCGAGGCAGTACACAACGAATGGCCACTGCCCGCCGCCCTGCGGACGCAACCACAAGCGGTGGTAGCGGGCAATGCCCAAGGTGTTCTTCGCCGGTTGCTGCACCTCTTCGCGGAGCACGGTGCCGCGAAGCGTTACCAACTGGCCTCGATAGACGTCGGGCTGTTGCAAGAGCTGGGCATAGGTCACTTCCCCCAGCGGCGCCTCGGCCAACTGCGAAGCATCCATCGCCTGTAGGCGGGCGAATAGTTTGAACCACGCTTCGCGCTCTTCGGGACGAAAGTAAGTGTTGTCGCGCACTCCGGCCAAGTTGCCGTTGCGCTCGGCAGACGGAATCGGGGCCGGGTCGGCTTTCACGGACCGAACTTCCGGGTGGGGCTCCGCTGTCTTCTTCAGCAACGGCTCGTCAATCTTCCCGGCATCTCCAGGGGCCGCTGGCACCTGCCCGAGCAGCAAGCGATCCAGATTCTCGACCGTTTCGGGCTCGCTCAGATGTCGCATCGTGGCGATCACCAACCCCAGGGCAATCACCAACATCCACAGGCGCAGCCGCTCGCGGCCCGACAGGGCGGGTTTCTTCGCTGGCGCGGCGGAGCCGTATCGCAACACGGTAGATCTCTCACAAGGGATGGGTGCTCTACTACCATCTTAGTTTATCCGGAAATTCATGTCATTCCGAGGTCCGCCGAGGAATCTCCGTCGCGTCGCGGTTTGGCGAGGCCACCGAGATCCCTCGGCGGACCTCGGGATGACCGCCATGGAGCGGAAAGTTGCTATTCGCCAATCGACCGAAACAGCTTCGCGTCGATCTGCCGTAGCAGGCTTCCGATCTTCGGAATTGCTTCGAGGGCGGCAGCTTCTCCGGCCGCGGCGAGTTCGTCCGTTCGAGAAAACTCACTCAGATCGAATCCAGTCACAGCCGGCTCAATCACGACGTCCGCCGGTTCCACGCCGACCGAGTGCATGTTCACACTTTGAACCAGGAAGCTCCGCAACAAGGTTTGCAGTACGGAAGCCGATTTCTTCTTCGAGGCTGGAGTATCCGGCTTGTTCCTGGCGAATACCGGCTCCAAATGTGCTGTCACACTCACCGCGATCACAAAGTTGCAGCCGCTGCTGACGAGCACGTCCGCGGGAATGTTGTTAACCAGTCCGCCGTCGACCAGTGCCTGTCCGTTGCGCCAAATCGGCGTAGAAATGGCCGGGAGGTTGATGCTCTCCAATATAGCGTCAACCGCGTCGCCCCGATCACGTACGACCGGTCTGCCGGTAACCAAGTCGACCGTCACAGACTGGACCGGCAGCGGCAATTGCTCCAACTTCCAATCGAAAAGGTATTTTCGCAACATGGGATCAAAAAGACCCCGTCGGTATTTGTGCAGCAGATACCAATGCTTGCCGCTGGGCAAGATCCGAAACGGCCACTCCGGCCGCAAGTCTTCGACGAATCGCTCGACCGAATAGTCGACCTCGAGCCCCGCCGCATTGACGATGCCCGTCATGGCCCCCGCGCTCGTGCCGGCAATCATGTCGACGACAATGCCGCTCTGCTCCAGGGCTTTGAGCACTCCGAGATGGGCCATCCCTCGAGCTCCGCCTCCGCCGAGGGCCACTCCAACGCGAACACCGCGCAGTTGATGCACGAGCCTCTCGAAGCCATCGAATAGCAAGCGATTCTGATTGGGCTGAGGTTCGGAAAACGAAATTTTGAAATCACGCCCGACCAAGTCACCCAATTCCGAGGCGGGCGGAGCAACCCGGCAGTCGTCTTCGAGCAGCCAGACGAAGTTGATCTTGTCACGGCAACCCGGCGTCCTCGATTCAACGGCTTTCAACCGATCGACGCTTGCGGCAACATTCTCGGCATTGCCGCACCAAATCACTTGATCGCTGAATGCGACGAGCAAGGACGCGTCGGCCGGGTCGAGCGCAGCGTCAACTTCCAGGAGAACGCGAGTCGTATCCGACCACAGGCTAATCTGTCGGCGAATCTCCTCTCGCGTGAGCGGGTGGCCGTCTTTCATGAGTGGCCGAAAGGAAACGCCCTCAATCGGTTCCCAGGCTGAGTGATCACTCATCAGTCCGAGCGACTCGTCCAGCTCCAGCAGACGTTGTATCAGACGCCGCGTCAGTGGGCGGCTCGCCGGCGACTCGTGGAACACGGTCACCAGCGACTGTTTCTTGGGTTTCCGTTCCGAGAGCAACGTTTGACGCACCATCGTCGAGATCGACCGGGCTATGTTGAGGCCGAAGGCGTCGTATTTCCGTGTGAATCGGAAAGCTGTTTCGAAGTCGAGCTTCAGTACCGCGGACGGTTCGACGGCGATAATGTCCACGGGCACCGGCTCCCCCTGAACCGCCGCCAAGGCGCCGAACTGTGAGCCTCGCGTCAGAAACCGCTTCGAGAGGATGTTGCCGTGCATGTCGACGATTGCCTGTTGCAACCGCCCATGCACGACGAACGAGGCCGACGTCATCACTTGATTCGCGTGATGGAGATACTCGCCCGAGTCACATTCCAGCAGTTCCGCCGCGTCGCTGATCTCCTGGACCGCCTCGTCGCTGAGCCCGCGCGAGCACTCATGCGACCTGAATAGAAGAAACTTGTCGTTGATTACTGACACCGAATCCCCTTCGTTACCGTGCGACCGTAGTCCACTCTACCAAACGGATATCGTTCCGATTCCGGCGGTGCTTGTAAAGGGCAGCCTGCGGAATGCTCGCGGATGCAGGGGGCCTGATCTGGGGCCGCTTCGACGGACGCGGGCGAGTACCGAGCGCCTTACGCGGGAAGAGAGAAATCGCTAGAGTAGCAGGCACCATGGGCCACACCACGCAAACCGTCGATCCAGAAGCTCACCCGCCGCTGCCGGTCTTCGCCGACTGGCTCCGCGATACGGACGATCACGCCGATCACCATTTGGCGTTGATTTGCCGGGTCGAATGTTGCCTGAGTGAGTTTAACCTTGCGACGGACAAAAGTCGCGAGCTGGCCGAGAAGCTCGAGCGGTGGCGTTATCAGCATCTCAATGAACGCGATTGTCAGTTGTCGGCGGTCGATGAGAAGTTCATCGATGCGCTCGATCTCACGGCCAACCGGCTTGCCGGGCGGACGGCCCGACTTCCTCGTCGGACACATCACGCGCTGCACGACAGTTCGCTTGAAACGCAGTCGCTGAGCGAGGCTACCGAGACGCTTGATCCGCGGTTTCCACTGGAAGCGTTGATCGACAGGGCAGGACGAATCACGGCAGAGCATTTTGGCCCGCTCGTCGGCGGGCAAACCACAATTTCTTCACGGCGACAGATGCTGCTGTACGCTCCACTCTATGTATCCAGCCATTGTGTGAATCACTGCACCTACTGCGGCTTCAGCTACTCGCTCGATATCCAGCGTCGGCACCTGACGTTGGACGAAGTGGCGGAGCAGATCGCCGTGTTACAGAACCAGGGCTTCGGCCACCTGCTGATTGTCGGCGGCGATTTCCCTCGGCTGACCACCACGGGCTACTACTGCGACGTTGCCCAGGCCATGCGAAGCCGCGGTATAATTCCAGCCATTGAGATTGCGCCGCAAGCGACGAGTTCCTACGAGGCATTGGTAGCGGCGGGCGTCCACGGGCTGACGCTGTATCAGGAAACCTATGACGAACGGCTGTATGCCGAGTATCATCAGCGAGGTCCGAAGGCGAACTATCACTGGCGTCTGGAATCACATGATCGGGCAGCCGAAGCGGGGATGCCGCGACTTGGGTTGGGCGTGTTGTTGGGACTGGCCGATCCCCGGCAAGACGTTTTG
The DNA here is from genome assembly GCA_964195615.1 of uncultured Granulosicoccus sp. Taxonomy (GTDB): domain Bacteria; phylum Planctomycetota; class Planctomycetia; order Pirellulales; family Lacipirellulaceae; genus Bythopirellula. Next base: position 21,525 of record CAXMSB010000011.1, read on the forward strand.
GCCATGATGCGACACGGCGCCTACCTGTTAAACCGTTTCCCCGATCGCACGTTGGCCTTTAGTCTGCCGCGGATCCATGAGGGGCCGGACGGTTTTTCTGTCAAGCACCCAGTCTCCGACGAGCAGTTGATCCGACTGTACTGTGCGTTGCGCGTGGCGTTCCCAACTGCCCCGCTCGTGCTGTCGACACGCGAGTCGATCGAGTTGCGTACCCGACTGGCCGAAATTTGCATCACGCAGATGAGCGCCGGCAGCTCGACGACCCCCGGCGGCTATGGCAATGACGAGCCGACCGACGGCGAGCAGTTCGCGATTACCGACGAACGCTCTCCCGCGGAGGTGGCCGAACGGCTGGAGCAAGCAGGGTTTCGCGTCGCCTGGTCCCTCGAGCACTAATTTCTTCCGCAGTTAACTGAGGGTGTCCGGGAATTCGTTTTAACGAGTAGCCCTATAAAACAAGTGATTAAGCGTGTTGTTGCTAGCAGTCGATCCTGGAACGTATCGGGTCCGTTTCAGCAAATGCTTGCATAGCAGTTTCAGCAGTTTTTAATTCCCGGACACCCTCAGTTAACTCCGAGTCGAGCGGCGCCTACGCCGCGTCGGCGTCGACCTCGCTATCGTCATCGGCCTTGGTTTCCGAACCGTCCGCGGCTGGCTTGTCGATCTTGCAGCAAGCCGGCGAGCCTTTGTGCCAGCCACAGTCGGCGCAAACCTCGGCACCCTCTGCACAGCAAGTTTCGGCGCCCTTGATCTGACCGCAAGAGGCGCAAAGCGTGATGCCCGTGCCCTTTTCAGTATTACAGCAGCCAGGTGCTTCATGATGCAAGCTGCACTTTTCGCAGACTTCCGCGCCTTCGGCACAGCACGTTTCGCTTCCTTTGACTTGGCCACAGTCACCGCAGAGCACGATGCCCTCAACCACTTCGGTGACGATGACGGCCGGGGCTTCCTCTGTTGACTTTTTGTCACAGCCGATAGTGACCAGCGAGGCCAGAACAAGAATGA
>CAXMSB010000012.1:0-6955 GCA_964195615.1 uncultured Granulosicoccus sp.
TGAGGGTGTCCGGGAATTCGTTTTAACGAGTAGCCCTATAAAACAAGTGATTAAGCGTGTTGTTGCTAGCAGTCGATCCTGGAACGTATCGAGTCCGTTTCAGCAAATGCTTGCATAGCAGTTTCAGCAGTTTTTAGTTCCCGGACACCCTCAGCATAGTTTCCAAGCCAGTTCGACAGGGCCCAACAGCGGCCGAGAGTTCTTTGCTGCTCGGCAAATGTTTTCGCGTCAGACGAATCCATTCTGCATTGGACCCAATTAGCCATCACAGTCTGAGAGACCTAGAATAGAGGGCAAGACGAGTTATGAAGTTTGTTGATTTTGTCAGTCGCGACGCGATTCGTACAAGTATCGATGTTGACGGCAAGGAGCAAGTGATTCGGGCAATGGCCACGGCGTTGCTCGAGTCAGGAAAGATTTCCGAAGACCAACATGAAAGCATCGTGGAAGCGGTGCTGAAACGAGAAGAATTGGGCAGCACCGGCATTGGTCGGGGCGTGGCCGTGCCGCACACGAAACATCCCAGTGTCAGCGAGTTGGTTGGTACGGTGGCGGTGAGCGAGGACGGGGTCGACTTCGACAGCCTGGATGGCGAGAAAGTCCACCTACTGTTTTTGCTGATTTCGCCTCCCGATCGGCCCGGCGACCACCTGCGTGCCCTGGAAAACATTTCTCGCCAACTGCGAGACGACACTTTTTGTCGTTTTCTCAAACAGAGCAAGACGCCCGAAGACGTCTGGCATTTGTTGGAAGAAGCCGACAACAATCAGTTTGTGTAAACACGTTTAGCCCCGGTGTGCCGGTACTGGCCCAGGGGGTAGAGGAAGTCGTTCACCAACAGAAATGATGCGAGTTTATGCAATCGCCGAAGGTTCAGAAAACGGTTGTCATCAGCAATCCTCAAGGGCTGCATGCGCGCCCAGTTGAGTTGCTGGTCCGTTTGGCGATGCAATTTGAGTCAGAAGTGGAAGTGATTCGTGACGGCCAATGCGTCGACGCCAAGAGCATCTTACACGTGCTAACCTTGGGCGCTGGTCAGGGGGCCGAGATTACCCTGCAAGCCCAGGGAACTGACGCCGAAGATGCTGTTGAGGCGATCGTGCGACTGATCGAAAGCGATTTCGCGACCGACGAAACAATGAGCCAAGGAAGTTCAAGCTAATTGACTTGAGGCGCCGGTGTTCGTTTTCGGCTTCAGCCTCGTTAGCCTGCCAACTTTCCTTGACCAAAAAACCACGTTAGCGTCCAGCCCATTGGCTGGTCGGCAAATGTACAGCCCGGAAAAGAGACAGTGACTCTCGGGAGTAGACGTCGTTGACTTGTACCGCAAGACACGAACGCGAGTAGCCGCCTGTCGGTTGCTCGGCAGCGCCGAGCCGTTGATGGCTGGAACCTGCTCCCCCCCAGTGGTCCTGTTTGCCGCCCGGTGCCCGCCGGCCGTCATTGCTGACGCCTGATTGAGGCCGCAATGGAACGCCTCCAAGGCATTGCCGTATCGCCAGGTATAGCGATCGGCGAAGCACTCGTGCTCGACAACGAGGGATTTCGAATTCCTCGTCGTTTTCTGCCGCGCGATGCGGTCGATGACGAATTGGAACGGCTGAATCGTGCGTTCGACGCCGCGATTGCCGAAGTCGAGCATAATCGGCAGCGGGTCGCCGACCAACTGGGCGACGACTACGCGGCCATCTTCTCGGCCCACCTGCAGATGCTCCGCGATCGGCGTCTGCACGAAGAGATCGAGGAGATGATTCGCACGCGGCATTATTCGCCGGAATACTCGGTCAGCCGTGCTCTGCGTCGCTACGCGAAGGTGTTTCAGTCGCTCGAAGGCCAGTACATGGCCGAACGGGCGAACGACATCTTTGACATCGAGAAGCGGATTCTGCGCAATTTGCTGGGTCGTCGTCGGGAGGAATTGTCGCAGATCACCTCGCCCGTTTTGGTGTTGGCCCACAACCTAACGCCCAGTGAAACGGCCCATCTGAATCCACGCTATGTCTTGGGGATGGTGACCGAGATCGGAGGCCCGGGCAGCCATACGGCGATCGTGGCTGAGGGCCTGGGCATCCCCGCCGTCGTGGGAATCGGGCTTTTTCTTACCGACATCTCTGGCGGCGACACCGTAATCATCGACGGTGACCAGGGGCAGATTATTCTGCACCCCGACGAAGAAACGCTGGCTCGTTATCGTTACGAAGTGGAAGAGCAACGCACGCTGGCCGCCAAGCTGGAGACACTTCGAGACCTGCCCGCCGAGACGACCGACGGCCAGCGGATACAGTTGTTGGGCAACATCGAGTTTCCGCACGAGGTCAAGCAATGTCTGGAGCGAGGCGCCGATGGCATTGGCCTTTATCGCACGGAGTTTCTCTATCTTGGCGTGGATGACGATCCTACCGAGGAGACGCACTACGAAGCGTACGCCTCGGTGGCCAACGCCGTGCAGGACAAGCCGATCGTGATGCGGACCCTTGACCTGGGCGCGGACAAGATGCGGTCGCTGCCCGATCCCGAAGAGGAGCGAAATCCGTTCTTGGGGCTACGCAGCATCCGACTCTCGCTGCGTAATCGCGATCTGTTCCGTGTCCAGCTGCGAGCGATTTTGCGGGCCAGCAAGTTGGGCGACATCTGCATCATGTTCCCGCTGGTCTCCACGCTGCTGGAGCTTCGGCAAGCCAAGATGGTATTGGCCGACGCGATGGAGGATCTGGAGGAAGCAGGCGTCGCGTTTGACCGCAATTTGAAGGTGGGAATTATGGTCGAGGTTCCCTCGGCTGTTTTGATGATGGATCGTTTTGTCGAGGAAGTCGATTTCTTCAGCATCGGCACCAACGATCTCATCCAGTATTGCCTGGCCGTCGATCGCAACAACCGAGACGTGGCGAGCCTGTACACCGGGGCCGACCCGTCAGTGATTCGGTTGATCCGGATGGCCATCACTACCGCCAACGAGCACAATGTGCCGATCAGCATGTGCGGTCAGATGAGCGGCAACCCCTTATATACGATGCTGCTGCTTGGGATGGGGCTAAGGAGCTTCAGCGTCACGCCGGCCGCCGTGCCGGAGGTCAAGCGTGTTTGTCGCAGCGTGACGATCGAGCAATGCCAGAACGTGGCCGAGTACGCCGGCAAGTTGGAAGGCGCGAGAGAGGTCAAAGCCTATCTCAAGGAAGAGTTATCCAAGGTATTTCCAGAATTCCCGGTCTGACGTTTCCGCCTCGTGACGAGGCGTATCGCCAGACCCAACATAAAACACATTGTCGTGAGTGCAGGAGACCGCGGTACTTCACAGGAAGCAGAATCCTGGTCAAGCCATTCACATCCAATACGCAACAGGTCGGACGACGCTCAGAAGCACTTCGTCCAAGCAGTGAGAAACACAGAAAGTTGAATCATGAAGCAGGAAATGTTAATCAACGTCGCGCAGCCGGAAGAATGCCGGATCGCGATTGTTGAAGACGGACTACTCGAAGAACTCTACGTAGAACGCAGTAGTCAGGACAATTACGTCGGCAATATCTACAAGGGAAAGATCGTCAATCTGGAGCCCAGCATCCAGGCGGCGTTCGTTGACTTTGGCGTTGGCCGCAATGGGTTCTTGCACATCAGCGACGTCGAGTCCCAGTATTTTCGCCAGGGAGGGTACGATCCCAACGAAATGCCTCAGCCCAACGGTTTCCAAGGGGGCCCCAAAGGCTCAGAGGGATCTTCGGGGGGTGGCCGGCGCAGCAGCGGTGGTAGTGGCTCGACGAAGACTGCCACGCGTCGCGTACGCCCTGGGGTGCGACCCCGCTTCAAGCCACCCATCCAGGAGATATTCCGTCGGGGAGACGAGGTTCTGGTCCAGGTAATCAAAGAGGGAATTGGCACAAAAGGTCCAACGCTGTCCACGTACATCAGCATCCCTGGTCGCTATCTCGTGCTGATGCCCGCACTTGGGCGGATTGGCGTCTCGCGCAAAATCGAGGACGAAGACGCCCGCCGTCGGCTGAGAGACATTCTTCGCGAACTGAATCCACCCAAGGGCTTGGGATTTATCGTCCGCACGGCCGGTACCGACCGAACCAAGAAAGAGCTCTCCCGCGACTTGGCCTACTTGCTGCGGCTCTGGAAAGTGATCGTCCGCCGCATCAAAAAGAACGCTGGGCCGGTTGATATCTACGAAGAAAGCGACATGATCATTCGCACGATTCGGGATATTTTTACGGGCGACGTCGATTCGATTTACATCGACGAGCCCGGCGCCTACGAGCGGGCCAAGGAATTTCTGCAGATTGTCATGCCGCGATACGTGAATCGCTTGCAGCTTTTCGAGGGCAAGGAGCCGCTGTTTCACAAGTACAAGTTGGACGAGGAAATTGCCCGCATCAACCAACGTCAGGTTCCCCTGCGCGGCGGCGGGTCGCTGGTGATTGATCAGACCGAGGCGCTCGTGGCCATCGACGTGAACAGCGGCAGCTTCCGAACCGACGGCACGGCCGAGGAATCAGCATTTCAGCTCAATCAGATCGCCGCGAAGGAAATCGCCCGACAGTTGCGGCTACGCGACCTGGGCGGCGTGGTGGTCAACGACTTTATCGACATGCGTAGAGATCGTCATCGGCGTACGGTCGAGAAGACGCTGCGTGACGCCGTCAGACGCGATCGGGCTCGCACCAAGATCTTGCGCACCAGTCCGTTCGGTCTGATCGAGATGACCCGCCAGCGAATCCGCCCCAGCCTGAAACGAAGCGTTTACAAAGAATGCCCTGGCTGCACCGGCTCCGGCTTGGTGAAGAGTGCCGAAAGCATGGCGCTGGAAGTGATCCGCAAACTGATCACTTGTGCCCAGAGCGATCGGATTGCGAGGATTTCGGTGACCGTCGAGGAAGAGGTTGCCAGCTATCTGAACAACCGCAAGCGGCGAAATCTCACGCAGCTCGAGGACGAGCACAATTTGCAGGTGCTCGTGCTGAGCCGTGAGGACGTCTCTCCTGAGTTCCTGAAGATCGATTGTGAGGACAACTCTGGCCGCGACGTGAAAGTAGCGGGCATTTAGGGCGCATTGAGGGTGATCGTCGCGGTGCATTTGAGGATGCAGGCCTGAAAACACGAGCATACGGCCCCCAGACGGTCGAAAGCGCGTCCCTCACAGGGTCATCGGCAGGGGCGAGCCCTCGACGAGGCCCCTGGAATCAGCTATCTTCATGGGTTCGATGGGCGAGCGCAGAGCCAGCCCCTTAGAGAGCCCACCAAGATTTTCCAACACCCAAGTCATCACGCATTAGCTTCTTGCAGGTAACCAACATGTACGCAATTATCACCGACGGCGGCCACCAATACAAAGTCGAAGAGGGTCAGGAACTGGCCATCGATTTCCGCGAAAGCTCCGTGGGTGACAAACTGACCTTCGATCGCGTCCTGGCCGTGAGCAACGGCGAGGGCGATCTCCAGATCGGCGCGCCGACTCTCGACGGCGCCAAGGTGGAAGCGGAAGTTCTCGGCGCCGACAAGGGCGAGAAGCTGGTCGTGCAAAAGCTTCGCCGCCGCAAGAACTCCCGCCGCAAGACGGGCCATCGCTCGGTTTATACCCGGGTGAAGATCGCTAAGATCTCTTCTTAACTGCTCGCCGGGTTTTTCTCTTCCGAAGAAAGCAATCGGCACAAGCGACGTGTGGCCGTGGGTGTCAATTCAGGGTCGGCGGGCAAGAAGACCGTGTCAGCCAGCCACGATTTCTGTGACGGCCCGAGGGATGCGTCGCACAAGCTTGATCGCATGGTTGCGTCGAATCCAGCTTCTTGAAGTCTCTTGGCCAGGGCTGGCCCATTGAGAGACCGCACCGCGACGACCCAGAAAGAGTGCGTTAGATTTCCGCTGCCGGGAAACGCAATCGCAGGGCTTCCCGTGTGCTTTATCAACAGTTGGCCAATGCGAGTCCGACGTTGCAGTTTTGAACGATCGGCCTGATCGAATCGCCGTAGTCTACGAGACAGTAGCCGTATGAGCCCAGCGGAGGGTCTTCGTCGGATGTCCACGAACAGACGGTCAGGCGAAAAACTGTGAGCCAGGTTGGCGATCCAGTGATCGTGATCTACCCCCAACAGCCTGAGAACTCCAACCACGACGCCGTAAACCGGTGGAGTGGAGATTGCCTTTAACAAGGTGTGCTTGATGGCACGCAAGCCAAAGCGGAAGCGACTCTGCAGGGGGTACTCTGCTTGAAGGATCTGCATCTTGTTTCGCAGGGTCTCATCTCGGATCCTCAAGACTGCTCCGCCGAGCGCCGTCGCGGTTTTTATTGGTCCAAAGCTGAACATCGCTGCATCGGAAGCGGGGTGGCCAGAGTACTCGTGGCCGGAATACGCTTGCGCACAGTCCTCGATCACGAACAGATTATGACGACGTGCCAGATTGATGATCGGCCCCATCGAGGCGACGCTTCCGAAGAGATGCGCTATCAGAATGCAGCGAGTTTTGGGGCCGATGGCGCGTTCCAACTGCGGCAGTGAAGGCTCCAACTTCTCCGAGTCTACGGGCACGGGAATGGGAACACAGCCGTGGTGCTCGACGATTCGCAGCATGTCGGGGATCGTAACCGACGACACGACGATTTCGCTGCCAGCCGGAAGAGCGAGGGACTGCAGTAGCAGATCGAAGCCGCTACGAACCGATAGGCACACGACAGCCTCATCGCTCGCTATCCAAGTGTCCGTTACCGCAGGCTGGGGGGATGAACTTTGAAGAGGCGAGAACGAGACGGCCAGTCCGTAGGCCAAATCTTTATACCGGGATTTCCCATTTGGATACACCTGAAACCGCTCCAGGCTCGGAACGTCACCTATTGTAACAGCATGCGCCCCCCCCGTGTGTAGCGCATCAGAATCTTCTCTATTTTTTTTACTACCGGTCCCAATTCCTGGGCTCCCACCACCCTAACACAAGATTTTCAAGCTTTTTGGCCGGGTTGCGTGCC
>CAXMSB010000013.1:0-9153 GCA_964195615.1 uncultured Granulosicoccus sp.
TTTCTTTGCCCTGAAAATCGAAGAAACACGAAGCAGAAAAGCGAGAAGAAAGCAAAGCCACCTCGCAACCAATCGCACCGCCTCCGTCAACAACGTCGCCAGTTCTACAAGAGCCAACGCGGCAAACGGCTGTACTCTCGATGCAGTCAGACTGTCGAACCCTTCAACGAATGGTTCAAGTCGTTGTTCGAATTGGACGACCGTGTTTGGCATCGTGGCCTCGAAAATAATCAAACTCAACTACTGGCTGCCTTGTTCGCTTACCAAGTGCTCGTTCGCTATAACTACCGCAAAGGCTGTGAAAACGGACAGATTCGCTGGATCATCGACTCATTATGAATTCCCGGACACCCTCAAGTAACTAGATACGTCCCTCATCCCGATTTAGTCGAATATCCTGGATTCGCGGTGGAATTCGTCCAGGGTGCGTACGGTAGTTCTCCGAAGCTCCCGATGTTTGGCGTTACTTACATCGATGCTGAGCAGTACTGCAAATGGGCCGGTTGCCGCTTGCCGACGCAAACCGAGCTCGACCGTTTTTTTACCCATTGCTGTAATGAAGGTCGTAGCTTCGAGTTTGCGTTTCCTTGCTGGTCGTCTACCGAAACTGACGAGAAATCAGTGGTTGCCGTCGATGGACCATACGCTAAATCGATGATCGGAGAACGCGATACCGCAGAGATACTCTCTCGGAAGCATTACGATTGGCCCAGGCCTGCGTGCTTTCGCGTGATTCCCTGTCGCTAGGAAAACTGCAGAACAAGTGTCAGTCCCCGGATTCCCCTCAGCCCTGGAAGGGCGACATCGGTGCGCTGGTCTAGGTTGCTGCCGCCCTTTCAGGGCTTCGGGACAGATTTGGCAAGATCCCAGGGCCTTGCGGCCCTGGCTACACGACTGGGCTCCTCCGGAGCCACGAGCCGAATTCCCGGTCAGACTAACGAATCACCCCGCTACCGATCAAACCACTGCTTGATAAGATGCAGCGTCGTCTGACGTCCGGCGCGGGCGATTGACGCGGTTAGTGGGATTGTCGCAAGGCGACAAACAACATGACGCCGTAGCTGAGAGCCGCCCCAGACCAGTAGCACGCTATGTCCCAGGGATCCCTTACGCCCTCGAGCTCCAGGACTGAAAAGAGAATGCCGAATAGGACCGGCCTGAACCAATAGAGCCGGCTCGTGCCAAAGGCATTGGTGAGCCCCACCGTAAAAGGCACCGCGAACAAGTCCGAGAGATATCCAAACAGCAGCTGATGCTCGATGATGCCTCTTGCGACCAGGCGCTGGCAGATCTCGTTGCCGACGACCACGGCCACGCTGGCCGCGGCGAGGATTGCGCCAGCCTTGCGCACGGATCCTTCCGCCCCTGCGGCGAGTCCCATTACTTTCTTTTCCACTGTAATTCCGATCAGTCGGTCAAAAGATCTACTTCAGCCGTACTTCCATTGAAGGCCGGTTGGTGCCAAGAAAACAAAGACCCTTGATAGATCGACTTCTCAACCACCAAGGCGTGTAGATGGGAACCGCGTACTCATGGCATAGCTTGTTCTTGTATCGACCCGTGTATTGCCTGTAGGCCGCAATTCTGCAGCCAAACTCGCATCAGGTGCTATACCGTAACGCCCATCATAACAAAAGTTGCCCGGATAACGATCAGCCGCTGGAAGAGACGTGGGCGTTGACGATCCAGAGAACAACCCCGACGGTTCCGTGTGTGGTGTTTCTATCACGGGTTTGAGTCTTGGTTGCAGTTTCAAGGGTTCCTGGCATCGTTTTTCGCCCTGGAGGGGCAAATAGATCCCAGGGCCTTGCGGCCCTGGCTACACGACTAGGCTCCTCCAGAGCCACGAGCCGAATTCCCGGACAGACTAACGAATCACCCCACTACCGGTCAAACCACTGCCGGATAAGATGCAACGTCGTCTGACGCCCGGCGCGGGCGATGGAAGTGGTGAGCGGGATTTCTTTGGGGCAGACCGAGACGCAGTTCTGGGCGTTGCCGCAGACTTGTAGGCCGCCGGGGGCCATCAGCGCGTCGAGACGTTCGCCCGCGTTCATGTGGCCGGTGGGGTGATCATTAAAAAGCATCGCCTGGCTGATTGCCGCGGCGCCGACGAACGACTCGTCGTAGGCGCGGTTCTGACGTTCGGCAAACTCGTCGTCGGTTTCGTCGGAGTGCTGCGAGAGCTCCACCCTGGCGTATTGCGGGCAGGCTTCGACGCAGCAGCCGCAGGTCATGCACTCGGAAAGCGGATAGCGAACTTGTTGCGACTCCTGCGATTCGCGCGGGCCTGGGCCCCGTTCGCCGTAGCCGTCGACTGGGATCCAGGCATTTACTTTTTCCAGCGCCCGATACATGCGGTCGCGATCGACCACTAGGTCGCGAACCACAGGAAACTTGCTCATCGGCCGCAGTTCGATGCTGTCGGGATCTTCTTCGAGCAGCCGATCGACCAACGCCGAGCAGGCCTGCCGCGTGCGACCGTTCACGAGCATGGTGCATGCCCCGCAGACTTCCTCCAGGCAGTTGCAATCCCAGGCCACCGGCGTGGTGCTCGTGCCGTCGGCAGTGGTAGCCTGAGCGGCCACGCTCTGTAGCACGCTGATGACGTTCTGGTTCGGCTCGTAGGTAACCTGGTGCCGTTCCCAACGACCAGGCTGCCCTGGACCGTCCTGGCGCAGAATCCGGACTTCAAAAGACGACGGTTTATTGGCGTGAGCAATCATTGCATCGGGTTTCCTGATGACATCTGGGGCACGGCAGCTTTAGCAATTCTCTTTGATATGATAACTGTTTGTCTCAACTCGCCGCCACGGCACTAGCGCCGTCGACCTTCTTCCCGTTGGCAGAGTCCTTCCCGCCCGCCTGGCGTTCGTTCCAGACTTCTTCAATCACCTCCGCGCCGACCAGGCCATACAGCCGTGGTCGCGGGGGGACGAGGCTGGTGTCGACTTCTTCGTAGGTGAGCGTCGGATCGCCGGCTTTGTCGATCGTGGCGATCGTGGACTTGAGCCACTTGCGGTTCTTCTCCTCGAACGCGTCACACCACTTCTCCGCCTGACGGCGGCGTTCGGCGGGGTCTTCGGTGTCGATGCCGGGCATTTCAAAGGCGGGCTTGTAGTGGGCACCCCGACACTCGTCGCGGGCCAGTGCGCCCTGAATAATCGCCTTGGCGATGGGGAACATGTCGCGCAGCGCCTTGGTGAACATCACGTTCTGGTTGGTCCACGTGCCGGTGTCCGAGAGCGAGCAGTTCGCGGTGCGCTCGCACAGCTCGTTCACTTTGGCCGCGGAGTCGGTCAATTGGTCGTTGTTACGCACGACCGTGGCCGCCTTGGTCATCACGTCGCCCAGCTCCTGGTGGATGACGTAGGGATTCTCGCGCCCTCCAGAGCGTTTTAACATTTCGTCGTGTTCCAGCTGTTTGACCGCACGTTGGCCGCGGAGCAGGGTGTCGTACTTTTCGTCGTGGGCCGAGTCGGGGAGCGAACCCAACATGTTTTCGATGGAGGGCGCGACGAACAGCCCGGTGAAAATGCAGGACAACAGCGAGTTGGCCCCCAGGCGGTTGCCGCCGTGGTATTGGTAGTCGCATTCGCCGATGGCGTAGAGGCCGGGGATGTTGGTCTGGTGATTGGCAACCGCGCCCGCTTGCAAGCCGCCCTCGGCGGTGCGGACGTAGTCGGCCCACAAGCCGCCCATCGAGTAGTGTACCGCTGGGAAGATCTTCATGGGCACTTCGCGGGGGTCGACGCCCTGGAACTTCTCGTAGATGTGCAAAATGCCGCCCAGCTTGCGGTCAAGCTCGGCGCGGGGGATGTGCGTGAGGTCGAGGTAGACGCACTGCTGATCGGCCTCGGCGCTCAGCCCTTCGTTCACGCAAACATTAAAAATCTCGCGGGTGGCGATGTCGCGGGGCACGAGATTGCCGTACTTCGGGTAACGCTCTTCGAGGAAGTAGTAACGCTCGGCGTCGGAGATGTCGCCGGGCTCGCGAGGATCCTGCGGTTTGCGCGGCACCCACACCCGGCCCCCTTCGCCGCGTGCGCTTTCGCTCATCAGACGCAGCTTGTCGGCGCCGGGAATCGCGGTCGGATGCACCTGGATGAACTCGGCGTTGGCGTATTTGGCTCCGGCTTGGGCAGCGCGGCTAACAGCGCTGCCGGTGCAGGCCATCGACATCGTGCTGCGGCCGTAAATCAGCCCGCACCCGCCGGTGGCCAACACGACCGCGTCGGCGGCGAACGCGCGGATTTCCATCGTCACCAGGTTCTGGGCAATCGCTCCGCGGCAACGGCCCTCTTCGTCGAGCACTGGGCTGAGGTAATCCCAACCTTCATACATCTCGACCTGTCCCGCGCTGTGCCAGCGGCGGACCTGTTCGTCGAGGGCGTAGATTAGCTGTTGTCCGGTGGTCGCGCCGGCGAAGGCGGTCCGCTTGTAGAGCGTGCCGCCGAAGCGGCGCTGATCGCGAAAACCTTCGGGCGTGCGGTTGAAGGGCACGCCGAGCCGATCCATCAGATCGATGATCCGCGGGGCCCAGTTGGCCATTTCGTGTACGGGCGGCTGATGCTGGAGAAAGTCGCCACCGTAGACGGTGTCGTCGAGGTGCTTCCACTCGTTGTCGCCCTGCTGTCGGGTGAGCTCGTTGACGCTGTTGATGCCGCCCTGGGCGCAGACGCTGTGCGACCGCTTCACGGGAGTGAGGCTCATGCAATCGACTGCAAAGCCCTGCTCGGCCAACTTCATCACCGCCGCCAACCCGGCCAGGCCGCCGCCGACTACCAGTACTCGCTGTTTGCTCATCCTCAAACCCTTACGATACTTTGTTTGCCAATTCGTCTTCGGCGTCTTCATGCCCGCTACGTTTGTGCTCGTTGGGGGCGACTTCGCCCGACTCTTTTTTGAACTCGTACATCCGGTCCTCGGCCTGGACGGCTTCGTCGATTCGGTCGGGATGTCCGACGGCACGCATGCCGAACAGGCCGGCCATGCTCACCACGGCCAGCACCACGCCGCACACGCTGCAGACGACCGACGCTCGGGTCTGGGCTCGGGAACTGGTCCAGACGCCCCAGGTGATGCCCATCGTCCAGAGGCCGTTGGCCAAATGGTAGACGCAAGACAGGATGCCGATGACATAGAGCGCGACCATGGCCGTGCCTTGCAGGGCCATGGCGGCTGTGGAGGCGGCGTTGTACGGCTTGAACTGTCCGCCGCCCAGGGGTCGCACGACGTTTTCCAGCCACACGTCGGCATGGAACCAGCCGTGCATGTGGAACACGTGGATCATGATGAACACAAAGGCGATCATGCCGGTCGCCCGTTGCAGCGTGTAGCGGTAGTTCGGCCCGTAGCGATATTGGTTGCTGTTGGGCATCCCGCCGGCGACGATCACCATGCCAATGATCGCGTGGAACAGAATCGGCAGAAAGATGAAGGCCCATTCCACCGCGGGCAGCAGCGAACCGAGGCTGTGGATCTGGTAGACGTTCTTCTGAAACGTGGCCGGGCTCTCCAACACGCTGGCGTTGACGACCAGATGCACCACCATGTAGGCACCCACCGGGATCAGTCCCGACAGGCTGTGAAGTCGACGAATGATGAAGTCGTGGCGGGCCAAGAACGATTGCGGCGAGCTGTCCACGCGAAAAATCCTTTTAGGAAGGGGCGTCTTGCATCAAAGGCGGGTCACTCCAACCCGCAGCGCCCACCCAGTATAGAGCAGCCCCGCCGGCTGCCAAGGGCGGGACGCCATGTTAGCCGCCGGCGTCCCGCCGTCGTTTCTGAGTGAGGCCCCGAGATACATGCCGGCGGCCAACTTTTCCTGCACGACTGTCGAATCTAGCTTGATCCGTTCTGAAGTTGCCCGGATAATGGGGCTATGGCATACCAAATCCCCCCCGATCTTGAAGCCCGCGTGCAGGCGCAAATCACAACAGGTCGATTTGGCAGTAAGGACGAAGTGCTTCGCGAGGCTCTCGATACGTTGGAAAAGCGACAGAGCGGCCTGGAAGAGTTGCAGTCGCAGGTCCGAGAGGCCGAAGCGGACATCGCTGCCGGACGCGTTGGTGAATTCGACGTTCAGCGGACGCTTGGCTCGGTGCAGTCCCGGTTGGCTCAGCAGGAAGAACCTCAGTAATTGGCATGCCCAAAGCTCTTCGCACCGAATCGGCCGAGCGCGACTTTGAGAATATCGGATTCCAGATAGCGGTGGTCGATGGGCGCACCGATATCGCCAAGAAGATCCTGAGTGATCTGGCAGCTCAGTGCGACCGGTTGGCTATGCTTTCGCCGACCTCTCAACTGGGAACAGCAGCGCCCGAGATTGGAAAGGGTGTTCGGCTTTTCTCGCACAGGCGTTGGGTAATTCTCTTCCGATACACAGAAGACGGCATCACGGTGCTACGCATTGCCGATGCCGGTCAGAACTACCTGTCCTGGAAGCTGACTTCTCTACCCTAAGACAGCTGAGTCCTCTTCCCCGGCCCTTCCGCAGGCCCGGGCACGGAGCCAGAGGGTGCGGAGCACGTCGGACAGCGAGTCGGAGTTGCAGCCGCGGTACGGCGAGTCGGGCGGCAGGTCGCGGATCAGTCGTTCGTGGGCCGTGGCCAGTGCATGGTAGGGCATCGTCGGGAAGATGTGGTGCAACGCGTGAAACCGCAGGCCGACCGGCGCCCAGAGCTCACCCACGACCGGGTTTTTCGGGTAGTTCACCGAGTCGAGCATCTGCGCGACGAACGTCATCTGACCACCGTCGCTCGTCCAGCGATGCGAGCCTAGTGTACGAACGGCGTTGATTGTGACGATGAACACGCCCGTGAGATAGGCGTGCAGCAGGAAGGTCATCGGCATTGGCTTGTCGAACATAATGCCAAACGAAGTGGTCAGCCGCAGCGCGATGAACCAGATCCACAGGAAGCAGAAAACCTCCTGCAGCCGCATGATCTGCAGCGTTCGCCTGGTTGGCAGCGGGCGGATATACATCGGGTCCATGATCATCGACGAAGCGTGCTGATGCACCCAATCGCGAACCGACTTGCTGAACCAGGTGAGCGGCGTTAACAGACCAAACCGCACAACGGCCACCAGGGGAATCACCAGGATCTGCGACGCATAAACTCCAAGTTGCCACACTGGCAGTCGGGCCAGCGGGATGTATTCGCCATCCTGTTTCGTGCCGTAATGCTTACGCCGATGGTGGTCGATATGCGTGTAGTACACAAACGACGGGACCAAGAACGGGATGCCGCAGAGCATATTCCACACGAAGCGAAAGGCGGTGAACTCGTTGGCGCGAATATGCATCAGCTCATGGATAAAGAGCGCACAGCGATAGTACAACAACGAAGCGACGACAAAACAGACAATCCGAATCGGCCAGTGCCAGGCAGCGTCGGTGGTCACCACCTGGGGCGCTGCTGTGATGGCGAATGCTGCCACGCCCACCGACCAGCTCAGCAGAAAGTCGGTCCAGTAGATCCAGGGATTGGGCGTAAAAAAATCGCCCACGATCGTGCGGGCCTCGGAAAGCGAAAACTCGCCGAATTGCTCTTCGGTTGCCAGCGGCGGAGCGGCATCTTGCGACACGGTGTTCATCCCTCTTGGGCGATTTCTCGGGTGCGGTCGGCGCGGGTTGGATAGGCGGCGCCGGTCCGGCGAGCTGTGCCGATTGCTGTCAATTCAACAGTCAGTCGCACGAGAACCGAGTTTATCGCGAAGACGCTCCGCAGACCAGACCGGCACCCGGCCCGACAGCTTGTTGCCCTCTGGCGACCGGGATAGACTGAGTTGTCCTCCAGCCAGTAAGCCATTCATCCCCTCGACTTTTCACAGAGCCCCCAGAGGCTCCCCAGAGCCAACGTCGTGTACGAAGTGGTCATCACCGGAATCGGAATTGCCTGCCCTTTGGGCGTGGGTCGTGAGGCCGTCTGGTCGGCGATTGAGCGCCGCCAGAGCGGCGTGCGAACGCTGCCTTGGCTGGCGGAGGCCGGTTTTCCGGTCACCATCGGCGGCGAGGTGCCTGATTTCGAGCCCAAGCAATATGTGAAGCCGCGAAAAAGCTTGAAGGTGATGTGTCGAGAGACCCAGTTGGCCTTCGCCGCCACCGAACTGGCCTGGGCCGACGCGGCTCTGGACGAAGTGAAAGTCGATCCCGAGCGGCTGGGAGTCGTGCTTGGCGCCAACCAGTATCGCTCGGAACTCGAAGATTTGGCCAATATCTATCGGACGACCGACAACCAGGGCGAGTTCGACTTCTCGCGCTGGAAGCAGGGCATGCGGGAAATGTATCCTCTGTGGATGCTCAGGTATCTGCCGAACATGGCTGCCTGTCACATCGGCATCGCCCACGACGCTCGCGGTCCGAATAACTCGATTGTCGAGGGCGACGTCTCCGCGCTGTTGACGATCATCGAAGCAGCCAGCGTTATTGCCCGTGGCCATGCCGACGTGATGCTTGCCGGCGCGTCGAGCACCATGCTCTCGCCGGTCGACCTGGCCTGGCACGCGGGGGCACGGATGTCGAGAAACAACGCCCATCCGACCGAGGCCTGTCGGCCGTTCGATGCGGATCGTGATGGAACCGTCTGGAGCGAAGGCGCGGCGATGTTTGTCCTGGAGAGCCGCGACCATGCCCAGCGGCGGGGCGCGAAACCGCAAGCGAGCATCTTGGGCTATGGGCGACGGTGTGAAGCGAGCTCCGACAGTAAGCAGCCGTCCGGACAGGCGATTCGCCAGGCGATCGAAGCGGCCTTGGCTACGAGTCACGTGCCCGCCAGCGAAATCGGACACGTCAACGCCCACGGATTAGGGACCGTCGAAGACGACGCTGCCGAAGCTCGGGCGATTCAAGCGGCGTTGGGCGAGGCGCCGGTGACCGCTCCGAAGAGTTTTATCGGCAATCTGGGCCCGGCAGGCGGGGCGGTCGAGCTGGCGATCAGCTTGCTGGCACTTGAACGGGGCGTCGTGCCGCCGACCTTGAATTTCAAGAAGACCGACCCGGCCTGTCCGGTGAATGTGATCTCCGAACCGCAAGCGGCCCGCTCTCCTGCGGTGTTGGCGCTGAATCACAAGATCACGGGGCAGGCGGTGGCGCTGGTGGTGAGCGCGGAAGCTTGACGCGCCGTGGTCGGGGACGCTGTGAGACCGGGG
>CAXMSB010000014.1:0-3593 GCA_964195615.1 uncultured Granulosicoccus sp.
CCCCAACCGCCTCTTCTTCTTGCCTCTCCCTACCGTTCGTAGAACACTGCTCATGTCGGCTCCTTTCTCGCGTGATCTCTTGGATCGTTTCGCAACGCCATGAAATCACAGGGTTAGGGGCCGCTTCAAATTTCAACTAAAAATAGCTCACCTTCCCGGCACGAGCTGCAACGGTTGGATTGCCCGTTCGTGTTCCACCGTTCGGGCCGACGCATCGGCGACTTCAGAAAGGCGTGGGCAAAGGCGTGTGGGGCTGCTGGGCTGTCGCGCCGGCTGTTTCACGACCTGCGGCGTAGCGGCGTGCGGAACATGGTGCGCGCTGGCGTTCCTGAGAGCGTGGCGATGAAAGTATCAGGGCATCGGACCCGCAGCGTGTTCGAGCGGTACAACATCGTCAGCGAACAGGATCTGGCGGACGCTTCCGAGCGCACGATGGAATACGTCGAGCGGCAGCGTGGCCAGGGGGCGACCGTCGTGCCGCTGCGCTCAGCCGCAGGCGGCAAGGGCACACTGTGACCGAGAACACGGACAAAACACGGACAATCTGCCTGCTGGTGCAGTGTGCGCCGGCTGTCCGTGAGGCCCAAACCCTTCTCCCGCAAGGGAAAAAGAGATGGGCCGCCAGGGACTCGAACCCTGGACCCGCTGATTAAGAGTGAGATCCACAACAGTGAGAAAGATCAAGACTGACCGGCAAATCTATTCCGCAGCCAGACACGCGGGCTTCCCTTCACTCTGTAGTGTTCTACCGAGTTCGATCCTTTTCGATTCCCAACTGACACCAGTACTGACACCACTCCTAAGGCAGGAGGAGTCGCCATAAAGCCTCCCGCCAAGTTTTTTTAATTCATTAAATTATCCTTTATTTAATTAACCTTTCACTGATTATCAACCGTAATTCTAGAGATTTTCGGTTGTGCGGATCGGTGCCCACTTTGCCCAAAAGGCTGCGTTTTGGGCAATGTCCTCCCCCAGTTTCCCCAAAAGGGCCTTTTGTCCAGACTGAATCCTCCGTGGGTTGGAAGGTGGCAGTGCGACGCCTCTCGGCACGTCCTCGACGATCACACGCCATGACTAACTTGAGTGACCGCGCCTATCCGGGTATCTCTGCGGCCCGTGTAGGTAGGAACCCTTCGCCTTTCTGTGGGCGAACAAACTGGACGACGGAGGTATCTCAGTGCTCTCCAAGAAAGCAGCGAGCGCGACATTGGCAACGGCTGGACTCGTTTGCGCGACGATCGTCCTGGCGCCGGGTGGTGCCGGCGCGATCAGCGAAGAGGAAGCGGCGGCCCTCGCGAAGGAAACGCAAAATCCCGTGTCGAGCCTGATCAGCGTTCCGTTCGAGAGCAACTTCAACTTCGGACAGGGTTCCAAGAACCGCACGGGGTACGTGCTCAACATCCAGCCGGTGGTTCCGGTGAACCTCGGGGCACTCAACCTTCCGGATTGGAACCTGATCAACCGATCGATCGTCCCGATCGTCTATCAACCGGATCCGAACAACTCGATTGGCGGCGACTTCGGACTCGGCGACATCAACCATTCGATGTTTCTTTCACCCGCGGCCGCGGGGCCGCTGATCTGGGGTGCCGGGCCGATCGTATCGCTGCCCACGTCAGTGAACGACCGTCTCGGCCCGAGCAAGTTGAGCTTCGGCCCGACTGCGGTGATATTTGCCATGCCCGGCGACTTTACCACCGGCTTGCTGGTCAGCAATCTGTGGTCGGTGGCCGGCGACTCGGACACGCCGAACGTGAACTTCTTCACCATTCAGCCGATCATCAACTACAATCTGCCGAACGGCTGGTATCTTTCGATGGTTCCGGTGATCACGGCAGACTGGAGGGGTGATAGTGGCGACAAGTGGACAGTCCCCCTCGGCGGCGGGATCGGCAAGATCCTGCGGCTCGGTGCGCAGCCGCTGAACCTGCGCCTGCAAGCCTTCGGCAATGCCACGAAGCCCGACGGAGTTGCCAACTGGTTGCTGCAATTTCGCGTACAGTTTCTGTTTCCGAAGAGCAGTTGAGCCCCTCGCACAGGCAGCTGCGAAGTGAAAGCCGAGTTTCGCGCCTACCAGATGACCTCCGAAGGTCCCGCTCTACGAGGTCACCATAGGAGAAGGATCGCGGCGTGGGTCATCACGCTGGTGGTGACCGGCTCGTTGGCTACGAGTGCTCTCGCGCAGCATGGCGACGGCGGTGAGCACGGTCACGGATTTCACCGTCATCACGTATCCGTGTTCGGCGGCGGCACCTACAACATCGACGTCGAAGAGACGTTCGGCACCGTCGGCGCCGACTACGTGTACCGCGCAGCGGGCGGGCGGTGGGGCTTTGGAATCGTCGGGGAGGTCATCTTCGCCGAGGAGACCGAGTGGTTGTTCGGGTACCCGCTGTACTTCTACCTGACGCCAGAATTGTGGTTGCGAGCCGGTCCGGGCGTCGAATTCGTCCAGGAGGAAAGAGAGCAAGAGGGCCACGACGGCGAGGCTGCCGGAGCCTCCGAGGCAGGGGGACGAAAGACCGAGCAGGAGCCGAACTTTTTGCTGCGCCTGGGCGTGGGCTACGCCATCGATTTGGGGCAGGGCTTTTCGTCGACGTCGTCCGCGATAATCGGGCGATCGTCTTCGGCCTCGCGATCGGCAAAGGGTTCTAGGCGATGTCGCTCCCCTTTCCAGGGGCCGCCCCTTGTCACTGAGTGCGTATTCCGACGATGACATGTGCTATCGGATGGCTGAAATCAACACGTCAGAGAAACAACACACGTCAGAGAAAGGTGGAGGTTATGAAGATGCTGAAGCTCAAAGTGTTTTGGACCAGACGAGAGGGAATACAATGAAATTGAAGGTAATGTTCTCGTTTATCGGCGGCTTTGCGGCTTGCGTATTACTGCTCGTCCTTACGGCGGCGACATGGTCGCCCACCACCGGTGTTCCCGAATCCGAAAGAGATGTGTACTCCCCCGGCACCGAGGATCTCAAGTCAGACGAGATGCGGATCGTTGCCCTGGGCACCGGCATGCCAAGCGCCAGGCCCAAGCAGGCGGCCGCCTGCTGGCTGGTCGAATTGGGTAACGGCGACAAGTTTCTCTTCGATCTCGGGGCTGGGTGCCACGAGCGGATCGCCGCCCAGAAGATCCCGTACGACTTCATCGACAAGGTGTTCATCAGCCATCTGCATGTCGACCACTACGGCGACCTGGCCGGATTCTGGCTCGGGGGCACGGTGATGAACCGCCTCACGCCGCTCCGCATCTGGGGGCCGACCGGGAGCACACCGGAATTCGGTACCCAGTACGCGATGGACATGATGCAGAAGATGTACACCTGGGACGTCGGGACCCGATCTGGTTTCGTCGACTTTCGAGGGGGAGCGCTGGAGGTCCACGAGTTCCCCTTCGAGGGCGTGAACAGTGTGATCTACGAGGAGAACGGCGTGGTCGTCCGCAGCATCCCGGCCATTCACGCGATCGATGGCGCGGTGAGCTTCGTCCTCGAGTGGAACGGGCTCAAGTTCGTCTACGGGGGCGATACGTTCCCCAACAAGTGGTTCGTCGAGCACGCCAAGAACGCCGATGTCGCCATCCACGAGTGC
>CAXMSB010000015.1:0-25970 GCA_964195615.1 uncultured Granulosicoccus sp.
GTCCGGGAATTCGTTTTAACGAGTAGCCCTATAAAACAAGTGATTAAGCGTGTTGTTGCTAGCAGTCGATCCTGGAACGTATCGAGTCCGTTTCAGCAAATGCTTGCATAGCAGTTTCAGCAGTTTTTAATTCCCGGACACCCTCAGATAAATGGCGAGTGAAGAAAGCTTATGCCCAGAGGAACTGATGGCAAGAAACGCCAGACGAATGCTGGGGATGATGCACAGAAGGCACAATAATAACAGAGGCAGTAGGATAAGTTCCAATATAATTCCACCTCGAAACAAAAAGGAAAGGCTGCCTGCTACGAATCAAACGGCGTAACGGGTTTCGAGTCGTGGCGGATTTGCATCAGTTTCTTCACTTTGCGACGCATCCACCAGCCGACTTTCGTGCCCTGCAGGTTGAGCGATTCCAGCGAGGGCAGTTCGTCGACGAACCAGAGTGAGTCGTTTGTGACGGGTGTGCCCGAGAGGTCGAGCTGTTTGAGTTGCTTGAAGACGTCGAGCCGCTGCGCCGCCGCGTCGGAGAGTTGGCAGCCGGATAGCTGCAGTTGGGTCATGTTGCCCAGGGTGTCTCGCTCGTCGACCATCGCGGCGATCAGTTCGTCCCCTCGGGAAGAATCGACCAGACGAACGGCGGTGATCGTTTCGGTAAGCTGCGCGAAATCGCCGAACGATTTTTCGAGCCAATCGACGGCGTTGGTGATAACCTCGGCGCCCAGCGATTCCAATCGTTCAATGACCCGACGCACGGCCAGATACGCCTCCATATTCGTGGCGATCCAGTTTCGGCGGTCGACGCGGAAATCGGTGTACTGCTTGGCCTTTTCGAAAGCCTCTTGCAGGGCGCGAAAGCCCTCGGCCGTGCCGCCGTGGTCGGGGTGCACCTGTTTGGCCTTGGCGTAATAGGCCTGCATCACGTCCTCTTGCGTGTACGGCGGCGCGAGGCCCAACTCGATCATGTAGTCGGGTCGATTGTCTAGTGACGAGTGGGATTTCGAGGTCGACATCATGAGGACTGATTCGCGGCCAGACGGGAAGAGCAATCCCTCCAGAGTAACTGGTGCCGGGGCAAAAGTCGACCTGCCGTCAGGCGTGCTACACCGCTTCTAGCGGGGATCTTCCACTGTTCTGGCAGACTTTTCCGCCTGGTTTGTCCTCAATGCGAAAAGCCGTGGGCGGGGACGCCGCGGCTCGCTCAGATGGAACGCGAGTTTAGTTTCTCGGTTCGATCAGCAACTTCCGAAGGGCCTCGGGAAGTCGCCGCGCCCAAGCCGACTCGGAATGTCTGGCCTCCGGGTCGTGAATCCAGATGTAGTCGCGATCGGGTCGCAGTCCCTTCTCCTGGAGCGCCTGGAGCATGGCGTCGATTCCCGGCTGCAGAAGTTCCTCTAATCCGACACCGCCGTTGTCGAAGTAAAAGAGCAGCGGCAGCTCCGGCCGGGGCGAGTTCCGCACCTTCTGGACATAGTCGAAATGGACGTTACGGTCAGCACTTTTCATCTGAAACGCGGACGACATGCAGAGGGAGCGGGAAAAGACTCGGGGGTACTCCCACACCATCATGAACGCGCACAGTCCGCCCGCCGAGGAGCCGCCCACGAAGGTGTGCTCCCGGTCGGGAAGGGTGCGATACTTGCGGTCCACGAGCGGCTTGACCACGTCGATGACGGATTTCATGTAGTCGGTGCCTGTGGCGCCGGGGAGGTACTCTTTGCTGCGGTCGGGAGTGTTGTAGATGCCAACAACGATCAGAGGAGGTATCGACCCGTCGTCGATAAGCTGGGTACACGTTTCATCGACCTGCCAATCGACGCCGAAAGCGCTTGTCTTTGGATCGACAAGATTCTGACCGTCGTGCATGTAAAGCACCGGATAACGATCTTGCGACTGCTCGTAGTCCGGAGGCAGCCAGACAATGAGATCGCGAGGCCGCAACCCTTCGGCCTTTAGCTGAAGATGATAGCGAACGGTGCCAGTGATCTGTCCCTGCACGACGTTGCGTTTGGCTTGCGTCCAGAACGCGACGTGGTCTTCGACGGCGACGTCTCGGTCGGCATGAAGTGAAAAATTAGGCAGTGGTTGGCCTGTCGCGTCAGCCCCCTCTTTCTCCCAGGAGCCGAGCGTGTATTTGTATTCAATCACCCGGATCGCGGGACGCTCGAGACAGTAGGCCCAGCGGTGATCGCCGCAGGCGCTCATCAACACTTGTTGAGGATTCCAACTGCCGAGCTCGGGGACGCTGCCCGTGAGATATACGGTGGAATCACTCGGCAGATCGGGAGCGTGGAGCCGAAAGACAACCTTCACGCGGTGGTTCTCGGGCTCAGCCGATGACAAGGGCGCGAATTTTCCACCGGCAGCAACGGCAACCGCCACCACGAGAGCAGCAGCTCTTCTCAAAAGCTGCAGTGATAAGCGACCGAGACTCATGGTTGCGAGTATATACCCGCCGGCGAGAGGTTTCCACTGAGGGCCTGCCGCAGGACTCTGCCGCCCCTAGTATTATGGAACCGTGACTTTGCGAGGTCAGGAGATCTTGTCTTCTGCGATGATCCGAACGAAGTCGACAGCCGAGATAATGCCATACAGTCGGCTCACTTCGTCGAGGACCAGGACGCGGTGGACCTCCGCCTTACACATTTTCTTGGCTACTTCCCGGATGGGTGTTTCTCGCTCGACCCAGATCAGATTGCTTGCCATCACTTGCTCCACCGTCACGTCGCCAACCTCCTCCAAGGCGAACGCGGAGAGGCGGATGGTTTCCCACTGCTCGGTTTCGGGGTCGTAGTATTGGGCCACGTCGGCGTTGCCCTCGTCGGTCTCTTCGCTGTGCTCTTGCTCGAGATTGAGAATATCGGTGGCCGAGATGAGACCAATGCAACGCGAGTGTTCATCCATCACGGGCAGCCCGGTGACGTGGTTCTCGGTCAGCAGACTCATCGCGTCGCGCAACGTGTTGCCGCGCTGAACGGAGACGATGTCGCGCTGCATGATGTCGGCGGCTATGAGTGTGGCAGAGGCTTCTTCGGCCATCGATATTTCTCCCTCGTCGTCAGTTTTTCGAGGCAATGGAAGCTACCAGCGGATGTTCCAAGCGGAAGTAGTCCTCGTAGTTTACCCGAAGCGACTGCTCGTGAGAATCACCTTCAAATACAATCTGTTCGTGGTCGCCCAACGATTCGTCGGCCAAGGTCACGATGCCATAGCACGACCCGAATGGCGGCAACACGCCGAGTTCGCAGTCGGGACACTTCTCGTGCATCTCGACTTCGTTGGCCAGTTCGGAAGAATCGCCACCCAGCGCTCTGCCTGCCTTCTCCAAATCGATCTTCTTCGACGCCGGCAGCACGGCCACCGCGTATTGCGATCGGCCGCTGCAACGCAGCAAAACGGTCTTGGCCACTTCGTGTCCGGAGACGTGCAACTCGTGGGCCATGTGTTGCGAATCGAAGGTAGCCGGGTGGTTGAGCACCTCAAAGGGCACTCGCTTCTGAGCCAAATAGTCTTGCAGTTTCATGACACACCTCCCGAGGGGCATTCGAGGACGGGTTCTGTTAACGGCAAGTCTGCGGCATGGGAAGTCCGCAAACTTCGTGCCAAACGATAGTAGCGACTCCTGATTCGCCTATTATCGGAAAAGCAAGTATCGACCGGGTCAACCCGGAATCTGGGTGGGTTGGCCCGATGTGCGAATCAGCACACTAGCCCTCACGGCTCTCTCGGGGTGAACAGGCGTCCGGGGGGCCCCGAAGCTAGCAGGTGGGGCTCCCGACTCGGTCTAGGACCGTTGGGCTCGACCTTTTAGAATCGGCGTTTTCCCGGCAGGGCCCTTTTTCCGAAAGGAATGGAAGCAATGGCCGCCAAACGCAGAAGCCGAACGGAACCAACTGACTCTGGCGAGCGGACTCGTCCACGCCGTGGCCGACGGGCGATGCGTCGCTTCGTCGTGTTTGTGCTGCTGGTATTGGCCGCCGTGGCGGCAGCGCCGGCCATCATCGCCAATACTCCGCTGCGCGACACGCTCTTAGGTTGGTCGATGCCCGACGGGCGATGGGGGATCAGGACCCAGCATGCCACGTTTACCTGGACGGGGGCCCAAACGCTCGAGCAGATTGAAATCATCGATCCCGAGGGTAAGCCGTTGCTGGTGGTCAGCTCGATCACGCTGGATCGGTCCCTGCTGGCGTTGGTGACCAATCGGAGCGAGCTCGGCAAGCTGCGCGTCGAGCAGGCAGTGGTCTACTTGGCGACTCGTCCCGATGGAAGCAACGTCGAAGACTTCCTCGCGGCCCTCGAGTCGCAACCTGCTCTGCCTGGCGATGCCGCGCCGACTCCTGGAAAAACGACGGCAATTGAAATCGAAGTGGCGGGCGGCACGGTACGCGGGTTCGATGTTGCTTCGCAGCGAGGCTGGGCTCTCACTGGAGCGGGCGCGTCGGTGAAAATCGGCACGACACCTGGTGGACTCGAAGCGACCGGCAGCGCCAGTCTGGCCATGGGGCAGGATGGCGCGGCAGGCGGCCTGAAGTTTCGTCTGCAACAAATCGCCCAGGATCAACGACAGCTCGATTTAATTGCCGATCACTTGCCGCTGGAACCGCTGCAGCCGTTCCTGGCACGTGTGCTGCCCGGCGCTTGGATCAACGGCACGGCCTCGACCGATGCCCGGGTGCTGCTGGCAACAGACCCGCAAGGTCGACTGCAAGTGCAGTCAACCGGCCGCCTGGAAGTGGCAGGTCTCGACATGCAGGCCGACGCATTGTCGGGCGATCGCTTGCAGTTTGGCGTCGTGAAAGCGCCCTGGCAGTTGAGTCTGGTGGGCGACGAGGTGCGAGTCGAACAGCTGGCCGTGGAGGCCGACTGGGTGCAACTTCGCGCGCACGGGACGTTTAGCCTGAGTGAACTTTCATCGCTCGACTTGAAGAACCTGCCGCAGCGTGAGAGCGCGGTGGAGGGCCAGATTCAGCTCGATCGGCTCTCGGCCATGTTGCCCAAGACGTTGCAGCTGCGCGAAGGGGTGTGGATCGATTCGGGTAGCTTGCAGTTCAGCGCTGCGGGCAAACCGAAGGGCGACAGTTTTTCCTGGAACGCTTCGGCGACGGTCGAGAACGTGGTTGGCAACGACGGTCGTCGTGCGATTCGATGGGAGCAGCCGATCGAGGCCCAGGTCGAGTTGATCGACACGCCCCGTGGTCCACAGATGAAGGAGTTTTCGCTCACCGCGCCGTTTGCCGAGGCGAAATTTGAGACGACCGACGAACGGGTCAGCGGCAGTTTTCAATTTGATTTAGAGAAACTGTCGCAGGAAGTGGGTCAATTCGTAGATATGGGGACGTGGCGTTTTCAGGGTCGGGGCGAAGGCACGCTGGCTCTGAGACCGGGGGTCGGCGAACAGTTTAACGCCAATGCCCAGGTGAAGCTCACCGAGTTGAACGTCACGCAGGACAACAAGCTGGTTTGGACCGAGCCGCAACTCGAGATCGAACTTCAGGGAGCGGGCGAGGCGGTCGACTTTGCGCCGCGGCAGATCGCCACGGCGACGGTCAAATTGCGAGGGGCGCGCGACACTTTCAACGCGGAACTATTGCAGCCGGTGGTCGTCGGCGACAACTCCCAGCCGTGGAAGCTCAAGGTCGAAGGCAATGGTCCGCTCGCCTCGTGGGCTGGCAGGCTGCGACCTTGGTTCGATGGTGTGCCGGAGCAGTTGGAGGGCGAAGCCCATCTCCAGGCGACGCTCGTAGCCACAGGCGATTTCGTGCATGTGGTCGAGTCGGCCGGGAGCGTCTCCCAATTGCGAATCCGCAAGGGCGCGATGGTCGTGGACGAGCCGCGGGTGGAATTCACCGGCGACATTCGTTGGGAACCAACCGCCGGGAACCTCGCTTCCCAGGAGTTGTGGCTGAAGAGCAGCACGCTGGCGTTTCGTTCGCGCGGCATATCGCTCACGCTCGGTCCGACCGGTGTGCCAACTGCGACGGGTAGTGTGGCATTCCGGGCCGATTTGCAGCGGGTTTCTTCCGCTGCGGGGTTGATCGGCAAGCGGGACGCAAGCTGGTTGCGCGGCACGGCGGTCGGCAACCTGCAATTGGCTGGCGACGCTCGGCAGTTGCAAGCCGATTTTTCCGCCGATGTCGAGGGCCTGGAAGTGGTGCGTTCGGCCAGTGGTACGGCCGTCTACGGAAACCCGGAGGTCGCGTGGACCGAACCTCGCTTGCAGAGTGCCGGCAAACTGGTTTACACAATCGCCGACGATCGAGCCGTGCTCGATAACTTCACGCTTAACGGTCAGACCATTCAGTTGGGCGGCGCGGCGAGCGTCGACAAGCTGCAAGGCGAAGCGTTGCTCAACGCCGGGGGAACACTCGAGTACGACCCCGACGCCTTGGCCAAGTTGGTGCGGACCTATCTAGGGCCGGAGGTCCGGCTGCAGGGTGATCGGAAGGTGCGATTCCAGCTGGCAGGACGGCTCAACGATCCCAGCAACGCTGCTGCCCATTGGTCGCAGCGGTTTAGCGCCTCGGCCGACGCCGGTTGGACTGTCGCCAGCGTGTTCGGCCTGCCGTTGGGCGGCGGTCAGCTCAAGGGGACGCTCCGCGGTGGGCAGCTGCAAATTGCGCCGCTGAATGTGGCCGTTGGCAAGGGTCGGCTCACGGCCAACCCGCGTGCCGTGTTCTCGCCTGGTCCCGAGTTTGTGGCGTTGCCTCGGGGACCGATAATGACCGACGTGGAAATCTCACCCCAGGTGGGCGAAGCGTTGCTCAAGTACGTTGCCCCGATCCTCGCAGGAGCGACCCGTGCTCAAGGCAAGTTTTCGATCGATCTGGAGTCGGCTCAGGTGCCGCTGGCCGACCCGAAGCAAGCGAGGGTGTTGGGCCGCTTGAAGGTCCATCAACTCAATATTTCGCCCGGACCGATCATGCAGGATTTTTCCGTGATTGTTCGTCAGCTTGAATCGCTCTCCAAGCGTGGGCAATTCCTGCAAGCCGCGACGACTACTCGGGAGACGAAGTCGGTGTCGATGAGTGATCGGCAGATCGATTTTCAGGTCTCCGAAGGGCGCGTTTATCACCGCAATCTGGAGTTCGTGGTCGATAACGTGCCGGTCCGCTCCCATGGCTCGGTCGGTTTCGACCAGACGCTTTCGCTGATGCTGGAGGTCCCGATCCAGGACAAATGGCTCGGCGACGAGCGAGCGTTTCAATCGCTTGCCGGACAGATGTTGAAGATCCCGGTCACCGGCACGTTCCAAAAGCCGCGAATCGACAGCAGCGCCGTGGCCGACCTTTCGCAGAAGCTTCTGCAAGGCGCCGCCACCCAAGTGATCGGCGACGAGCTCAACCGGGCACTGGACAAGCTCTTCAAGCCGCGTTGAGCTATGATTGAACGAGATGTCAACCTCGAATTCCGTTTGAGATAATGATGCGTCTGTGGAACTTGGTTCTGTTTTCTTGCTTTGCGTCCTTTTCGGTCTGTCAGCCAAGTCATGCGGACACCAGTGTGCGCCAAGTCGACGAGCGCCGTGCCGCTCTGGTGGGGATTCGCCGGGTCGATAGTCGGCATCTACGACTTTATACCGATCTGCCTCGCGGTGATGCGGTCGATGGTCTCGGCAATGTGTTCGATGCAGCGGTTGAGGGGTGGACCGAGTATTTCGGGATCGCCCCCGAGCGCACGGCCCACTGGAAGATGCAGGGGTTTCTGATGGAGGATCGAGCCAAGTTTGCCACACTTGGCCTGTTGCCGGAAACGAATCCCGATTTTGTTAACGGTTACTGCCAAGGCAGCGAGCTGTGGTTCGCCGAGCAGTCGAGCGACTACTACCGTCGACACTTGTTGCTGCATGAAGGGACGCATGGGTTTATGTATGCCTTTTTGGGAGAGCGCGCACCGGGGTGGTACATGGAGGGCATGGCCGAACTGTTGGGAACGCATCGCTGGCGGAATGGTCGGCTCGCGCTGCGCCAGATGCCTGCCGATCGCAACGACGTGCCGATGTGGGGTCGCATCAGGCTGGTTCAAGAAAGCAAGGCGATGTCTCTGCCCGCGGTGTTGACTCTTGGCGAGGGTCGCACTCTCTCCACCGATGAATACGGTTGGTGTTGGGCGCTGTGCGAGTTTCTCGACTCGCATCCGCGGCTGGGGGACCAGTTCCGAAGTATGACGAAACGAATCAACGGACGCGATTTCAACAAGCGGTTTCGCAGAACGTATCGTCGGCAGTGGGCCGACCTATTGTTCGAGTGGCAGGCGTTCGTTGCGGCGCTCGACTACGGCTACGATACCAAGAGAATGGCGATAGTGCATCGAGGGGCGTTGCCGGTTGAAGAGGATGCGGTAATCAAAATCGCCGCCGATCGCGGCTGGCAATCGACTGGTTGGCGGCTTTGGGCCGGCAAGACCTACACGATCACATCTGAGGGCCGTTATGAGATTGACGGCGAAAGTGAGCCTTGGCCGTGCGAGCCGGGCGGCGTGACGCTCGAGTATCACGATGGCCTACCGCTGGGGATGCTGGTGGGCTTGTTACGACCGGTCGACGAACGGGACTCAGCCAATCCTTCCGAGCCGCTCGCCCTGGGCCTGCAGGCAAGCATTACACTCGAAGTCGACGCAATCTTGTATTTGCGCGTGAACGATTGGCCCGATCGTCTGTCAGACAACGAGGGGACGCTACGAGCAAGCATCGTGCCCCGGTAGTCCGTTCTTACGACGATTGACACCCTCGGCCAGTCGTTCGACAATGGTTCCAGCGACAAAGCCTGGGGGTTGCAACCCCCAGGCTTTGGAGCCCGCTTGACCTTTGAGGCTTCCTACTAGAGACAACATTGAGGACTCGATGACCAATTTTCTTGCTGCCAGCGATCCGGAAGTGTGGTCCGCCGTTGCTGATGAAATAACGCGTCAGCGCCAGGGGCTGGAGTTGATTGCCAGTGAGAATTACACCAGCCCGGCCGTGATGCAGGCGGTGGGAAGCGTGCTCACCAACAAGTATGCCGAGGGCTATCCGGGACGGCGCTACTACGGGGGCTGCGAGCATGTCGACGTTGTCGAGAACCTGGCTCGCAATCGAGCCAAGGAGTTGTTCGGTGCGGAGTTTGCCAACGTGCAGCCCCATTCCGGTTCTCAGGCGAACACGGCGATCTATCTGGCCGCCCTGGAACCTGGCGACACGGTAATGGGACTCAATCTGGCTCACGGCGGGCACCTTACGCACGGCATGCATCTCAATATTTCGGGCATGCTTTACAACTTTGTGAGCTACGGCGTGCGTCGGGACGACCACCGTATCGATTTCGACGAGATGGCCAAGCTGGCGAGCGAGCACAAGCCGAAGCTGATCGTCGCGGGTGCGAGTGCCTATCCTCGCGAGATCCAGCACGCCCGCTTTGCGGAGATCGCCGCCGATGTAGGGGCGAAGCTGATGGTCGACATGGCCCACTATGCGGGCCTGGTGGCGGCGGGACTGCACGACAACCCGGTGCCGGTGGCCGACTATGTTACTTCGACGACGCACAAAACGCTCCGCGGTCCGCGCGGCGGGCTCTGCATGGCCAAGAAAAAATATGCCAAAAAGCTCAACAGCCGAGTGTTTCCCGGCATGCAAGGCGGACCGTTGATGCACGTGATCGCCGGCAAGGCTGTCTGTTTTGGCGAGGCGCTCAAGCCGGAGTTCAAGACCTACGCCACACAGGTCGTCAACAATGCCCGCGTGCTGGCCGAGTCGCTGGCCGGCGGTGGCTTGAGTCTGATTAGCGGCGGCACCGACAACCACCTGATCCTAATCAACGTGCTTCCCTTGGACATCGGCGGCACCATGGCCGAAAGTGTATTGGACGCTTGCGGCATTACGATCAACAAGAATATGATTCCCTACGACGAGCGCAAACCGGAGGATCCCTCGGGCATCCGCATCGGCACGCCGGCACTCACCTCCCGAGGCATGGGCGAAGACGAGATGCGCACCATTGCCCGGTGGATGCTCGAAGCGCTGCGAGCGCCCCAGGACGCCGCCGTACACGAACGAATCCGCGGCGAAGTGCAGGACCTATGCACCCATTTCCCCGTCCCCGCGGCGCCGCTTGACGAAACCGAAACAGCAGCAACCAGCTGAGCTGAAGAAGCTTGACATCCTGGAGTGTGAAAAACCCATGTCAGAAGAACCTCGCGTACTGATCGCTGACGATAACGAAGCGAACGTCGAACTGCTGGAGGCGTATCTCGGCGGAATGGAGCTGCAGATCGCTATTGCCGTGGACGGGCAGGACACGCTCGACAAGGTGACGTCGTTCAAGCCCGATCTCATCCTGCTTGACATCATGATGCCCAAGCTGAGCGGGTTCGAGGTGTGCCAGCGTCTCAAGGGCGACAAAGCCACTAGCGGAATCATGATTCTGATGATCACCGCGCTGAACGAGTTGGGCGACATCGAACGGGCCGTCGAAGCGGGTACCGACGACTTTCTCTCCAAGCCGGTCAACAAGATCGAGTTGGTAAAACGCGTTGAGAACATGCTCAAGCTCCGCGGCGTGAGCGACGAGCTGGAACGCTTGCGACGATACATCGAGGAAATGGAGCAGCGCGACAGATAGCCTTCCGTGCGGACACTAACCGGGGCAATCAACCATGCCGTTTTCTTGTCGAACTGCGATCTTGCTACTCGCGCCCGCGGCCACCTTTGCGGTTGCTGCCAATGCCGACGTCTTGAAGTCGTCGCCCCGTGTTGCTCGCACTTCGTCGAGTGCCACCGGGCGCAGCGATCCCGGCGGTATCGATCGTTTGATTTCGCAACTGGGCAGCGACGAGTACTTCTACCGCCGTCGTGCCGAGGAGCAGCTCATCGAACGAGGAGCCGACGTATTCGATCAGTTGCAGGCAGCCGAGGAGCACCCCGATCTGGAGATCGCCGCTCGGGCCCATTACATCCTGCAGCGGATCGAGATTGAGTGGATTCATCCCCAGGATTCTGCCGCGGTCCAGGCGACGATGAAAGACTATGGTGAACTCACCAAGGCGGAACGTCTGCAGAGGATGGATCGATTGATCTCGCTGGCTGACGACGAAGGCCTCGGGGCCCTCTGCCGCATCGCGCGCTACGAACCTTTTGGCCAGTTGGCCCGCAGTGCCGCCTTGGTGGTCATGCGGTCCGTCGTGTCTGCGGAGCGGGCTTCCGAGCGGCTGGGGGTGATCCGTCAGGAATTGGGCGACAGCCGGCGGGTGCCGGTCGAGTGGTTGCGAACCTACTGCGAGCAACTCGATCAGCCCGAGCGAGTGATCGACCGTTGGCTGACGCTGATCGACGAGGAGGCTGCCCGAATTGCCGATGACTCGCCCGACACCAAGGCGATGCTTGTCTTCCAGTTGATCAGTTTCCACTTGGAGTTGTGTCGCGAGAACCCACAGCCGGAATCAATCTTCGCTAGTTTGCAGCGGCGCACCGACCTGTATGTGAGTCAGGAAGGACAACTAGGGATCGGTCTGGCGTACGCTATGAATTGGCTCTGGGAGAACGAGCAGTGGGAAGCCCTGGAGCTGCTGGAAGATCATTATGCGGAGACGATTCGCGAAGAGCGACTGTTGGTTTACCTGGCCGCTGCGGCGCGTTGGAAACAGGGACGCAACGAACTGGCAGAGGAGTTTGCCGAGCGAGCCCACAAGATGGAAGCTGACGATACCGCAGATCGCGAGACAATCGGCGATCTGATCGGAGAGATGGGTCGCCACGATTGGGCTGAGCGCGAGTGGTGGTTTGTCGTCGAGGCCTTTCCGGTGATGAACTCGGATGCAAGGGGCGCTCATCAGTCGCTGAGCGCACGCTTGTCGCTAGCGCTGTTGCGGCTGCACGATCAGGGCGAAGACAGGCGGGCGGCCGAGTTGATGGCCGAAATGATCGACGCTTTGGAAGCGGACCCTAAGTCTATGAGCGACATTAAGAGCACCAGAAGGGGTCGCCTTCAGTTGAATCAGTTGTATGTCCAGAAAGAGTATTTCCTGGCTTGCCAGGCTGCCGCCGAGAGCAGGCGTGAAGAGCAGCGTAGGTTCTTGGAGGCGGCCTGTGCTCACAACCCACAGGACCCCGACGTGCTGATCGCAATGTACCGGCTGCAGGATGTTGACAAGGCGTTTCGTAAACAGACGATGCTTCGCATCAAGCAGGCTGTCCGAACCGTCGAAGGTTACATCGAGCAAGAGCCGAACGTTGCCCAGTGGCACAACCATTGGGCTTGGCTGGTGAGCAACACCGAAGGCGACTACGCCCAGGCGGTCGAGCATTCGCTCCGCTCGCTGGAGTTGAGTCCCGACAGCCCCAGCTACCTCGACACGTTGGGCCGTTGCTACTACGCCGTCGGCAAACTGGAAGACGCGGTCCGTGTCCAGCGCGAAGCGGTCCGCCGACACCCGCACCTGCAGGTGATGCGCCGCCAATTGGAGCTGTTCGAATCGTCTCTGGCAGAGCATCAGAGCAAGAGCGATTAACCCATCACGTCTGGAATTTGGAACCCCATTCATGGCCAGACACTCGCTACAGCACGACGGTGTCGAGCTGAGTTACTACGAGACAGGAAGCGGCCCGCCGCTTGTGCTGCTGCACGGGTTTCCGCTCGATCACACGATGTGGCGAGCACAGATCGAAGCACTGAGCGGCGTATGTCACGTGATCGCCCCCGACTTGCGGGGCTTCGGCCAAAGCACCTTGGCTGCCGGCGACGCGGAGCAGGGCGTCGACATGCGTCGGTACGCGGTCGACGTCATGGCCGTTTTGGACGACCTGGGCGTTAGCGAACCCGCTATCTTGTGTGGTTTTTCCATGGGCGGCTACGTTTTGTGGCAGGCGGTCCGTGAGTTTCCCGACCGCGTGCGGGCGATTGTGCTCTGCGACACGAAGGCGACCGCTGATTCGGACGAAATGCGAGCAGCGCGCCTCAGTGGAGCGGAGGAGGTGTTGCTCTCCGGCGCCGGTCCGATGGCCGAGAGCATGTTGCCCAAGCTGCTGGCCCCGGCAACGCTAGCAAATCGTCCCGACGTGGTGGACGAAGTCGACGCGATGATCCGCCGCACCGCTCCGGAAGCGATTGCCGCCGCTGGGCGGGGCATGGCGCGGCGGCACGACGTGCGGGCTAGTTTGCCTGGCATTCGAGTGCCGGCGCTTATCGTGGTGGGGGCCGAGGACGCGATCAGCCCGCCTGAGGAAATGCGCGAGATTGCCGGGGCGTTGCCGAAGGCGGAGTTCGTCGAGGTGCCGGCGGCGGGGCACTTGAGTCCGGTGGAGAATCCGACAGCGGTTAGCGATGCTTTGCGTCGCTTTGTGGCCGGGCTCGGGGAAGAGCCGGCTCGCTAGCGAGGGAGCTGGTAGGACGACTGGATTTTTAACACGGCGCAGTCGTCGGGAAAGGTGTGGAACGCCTGCACGCGAAGCGTCTTGTCGCGGGACTCGACGTTGATGTAGCTCATCGCGCCGGTTTCGAGTCGACCACTCGCGTCGAACAGTTGCAGCATGCCCTGGCGAGTCGCCTGCAGCGTGAGCTCTTTCTGATAGGCGAGAAACTTTTCCGGCTGGGCCGGTTCCAGGGAGAACGACATCTCGTAAGTGACGCCGCCATGGCATTCCAGGCGATCCGACCGATCGCCCTTCAGTCGATAGGACATCAACCGACGTCGTTCCGGCAAAGGATGATTGGCGGCGGTGGCCACTTCGGTGAGGATGATCCCTTGATACTTCCAGGTGACCAGATGCCCGGTACTGGTGATCTGGACGGTTGCCTTGTAGCCCGCTCGCTCGATCGTTCGAGACTGATGAATGTTGAACAGTTCAGGATGCAACGATCTGCCGTATAGCTGAAAAACCAGCTCAGCAATTTTTGGGCGGGCGGAAAGCACGGGAAGAATTCTCACAAGTGGTTGTATGTTCTCGCCGTCTCTGACGACGACTGTTCTCATGCCTCGATTAT
Organism: uncultured Granulosicoccus sp.; assembly: GCA_964195615.1. Taxonomy (GTDB): domain Bacteria; phylum Planctomycetota; class Planctomycetia; order Pirellulales; family Lacipirellulaceae; genus Bythopirellula. The sequence goes on from CAXMSB010000015.1 coordinate 13,953, forward strand.
ACTTGCCACGGGCAACACTCACAAAGGGCGTTTGTTTGGCCATGAAGTTTCGAGGAAATCCTCTCTTGACAAACATAGCTCTCGCAACTCCACGAGGGAAGTAATCTGCTAGCATGTAGGGACGTCTACGCCAAGAAGCCGACGGAATCGACAGGATTGCCTACCTGTAATGACCACCACGCACCAGATATATTTGCAGTTGTCCGACGCGCTGGGCCCGCAACACTGGTGGCCGGGCGACTCGCCATGGGAGGTGATGATCGGCGCCGTGTTGGTGCAGAACACCAGTTGGAAAAATGTCGAACGGGCGATCGCCAATCTCCGCGAGGCGAATCTCATCGACCCGAAACGGTTGTTGGCCGTGCCTTCCGAAGAATTGGCGGAGCTCATCCGCCCGGCGGGCTACTATCGGCTCAAAACCAAACGTCTGCGGAGTTTGCTCGAATTCGTGGTGGACGAGTACGATGGTTCACTTGAAGCGATGCGCGGCATCAACATGCACCAGCTGCGCGAAGCGCTGCTCGATGTTCACGGCATCGGACCGGAAACCGCCGACTCGATTCTGCTCTACGCACTTGAGCACCCGGTGTTGGTGGTAGATACGTACACGCATCGAGTGTTCGCCCGACATGGATGGATCGACTACGACGCAGATTATCACCGGCTCCAAGAGCATCTGGCGAGCGAGTTGCCCGTGGACGTGGCTCTGTACAACGAATTGCACGCGCTGTTAGTGAACGTGGGGCACCACTTCTGTCGACGTCAGCCCAAGTGCGACGAGTGCCCGTTGGTGGAGCTGCTGCCCGAGGGGGGCGTTGTGTCGCCCGATTGTTGAGGGGTTTTTCTTGAATGCTAGCACGTGTTCGGCAGCCCCACATGGCCGCCCAGACTGATGTAGCCCAATCAGCGGGGTTTGCCTATCATCCCCACCGCAGTAGTACTTGCTGCGCACACGTCCCGCGTCGATTTTTCGTCCGCGTCACAGTTCTCTTATTATTCTTGGAGTGCAAGTCGTGAGTTCGATCCGCCCCCTTGCCACGATCACGCTACTAGCCTTGGTGGGCGTGTTTCTCTACATGAAGATCAACGAGACCGAACCGCAGTTGCCCGCGGACATCGCGGATTGGACGATGCCGGCGGAACTTGATATTAGCCAGTCGCCGGCAGTGCCCAGTTTCGCGGAGTCGTCTTCCGCGGCTGCGCCGGCAGACTCCAGTGGCGCGCCTGCCTTTGCGCCCGCAACTCCACAAACGAGCACGGCGCCGGCATTCAGCGCCACGCCGCCGGCTACTACCGCGCCATCATTTTCTTCCAGTCCACCCGCGATGCAGCCACAGAGTGCCGCGGCGGATGGGTCGTCGACGAAGGCTGCTGATGTGCCGGCTTTGCCGGCGGTTCCTGTCGTGGGGAGCATGGCTGCGCCTGCTACGGCTGAAGCCTCGCCGCCTGGGGGTATGCCGTCGGTTGAGGTGTCTGCTCCGGACCTGCAGGCTGCCGCGGTTCCGCAGCCTCAGCCGTCGCTGTTCTCGACAACGCGATTGGCCGTGCAGGCTGCCCTCGATCGGGGCGAACTTTCGCAGGCTCTGTTGTTGTTGTCCGATTGGTACGGCGACCCATCGCTCTCGCCGGCGGAAACTCAGGAAGTCGATCTGCTGCTCAGCCAACTGGCGGGCAGCGTTATCTATTCCACTGAACATCGCCTGGAACCGCCCTACATGGTGCAAGCTGGCGAAGGACTGCAGGAGATTGCTCAGCGATTCAACGTCCCTTGGCAATTGTTGGCTAAGATTAACGGCCTGTCGAGTCCCGATGGCCTCCAGCCGGGTCAGCAACTGAAAGTGGTCCGCGGGCCATTCTCCGCGCTGGTCGACTTGAGCCAGCGTCGGCTGACTTTGATGCTCGACCGCCGCTATGCCGGGCAATTCGCGATCGAGGTCGATCCGACAACCTCGGTGGAGGAAGGTCATTGGTCGGTCAACCAGAAGTTGATCACGCCAGGTAACGTGGGCCAGATGGGTTCCGCGCCCACTACCCCGACTGATCAGAAAAGCATCATGATGACCAACACCTCGGGCGGAGCGAGTCAGATTGCCATTCTACGGGGCGCGAACGGCTCGGCGCCGGGCTCGACGGATCCCGCCGGGCGGGTCATTCGGCTAAAGATTCAGGACGTCGGGGACGTGTACGAAATCCTGTCGCTCGGCTCTCAAGTGGTCATTCGCCGCTGAACCGACACTTAACCTCGGCGAGTGTTCATGGTATACCCCGGGTCGAAAAGACCATCGCTTCGCCGGGGAAATCAGTCACCATGTACGATCGACAGCAGCTTATTGAATTGATCGGTGAACAGGCCCTCCAGTTCGGCCAGTTTACGCTCGCCTCGGGCAAACAGGCGAGCTACTACCTCGACTGCCGCAAGGTGACGCTCGACGCGCAGGGCGCCAAGCTTATTGCCGCGGGGATGTTGGACATGTTGGCCGACGATATGCCCGACTTGGTGGGCGGCATGGCGATTGGCGCCGACCCGATCACCGGGGCGATCCTTACCCTGGCCGGCACACGCGACTTGCCGCTACGGGGAATTATCGTTCGCAAGGAATCCAAGAAGCACGGCACGGGTAAGTTTGTTGAGGGACCCTTTGCTGAGGGTGAGAGCGTAGTGATCGTCGAGGACGTTGTGACCACCGGCGGCTCTTCGCTGCTGGCGATCGATCGCTGCGAAGCAGTCGGGCTGAAGGTGGAACGCGTGCTGGCGATTGTCGACCGCCTGGAAGGCGGCAGCGAGGCGTTCGCCGAGCGAGGCTACAAGCTCACTCCGCTGCTAACGATCGAAGATTTTGGCATCGAACGGCCGAAGTAGAACCATGCGAGTCCAAGGATGGAAACTTCGCTGCACCGACAACTTAAAGCACGCTACGCCGAGAGCCCCGACGATCAGGAGGTCGCCTGCGAGGGCTATCGGATCGACGCGATTAGCGACGGCGAGTTGATCGAAATCCAACATGGTTCGCTCGCCGCGATTCGCGATAAGATTGCGGCGCTTTTGAAGAAGCACCGCGTGACGGTCGTCAAACCGATCATTGCCCGCAAACAGCTTGTTAAGCTCAAGCGACGCGGCGGCAAGGTCGTTGGAAGTCGCTTGAGCCCCAAGCGGGGTCAAGTGCTCGACGTGTTCGACGAGTTGATCTACTTCACACGTGTGTTTCCCCACAAACGACTGACACTTGAAGTGTTGCTGGTGGAAGTGGAAGAACTTCGTTATCCCGGACACGGGCGGCGCCGGCGGCGGGGGAAGCGGGATTTTCAGATCGAAGACCAACGACTGCTGAGCGTGGTGGAAGCCCACCGGTTCCGCACACTTGCAGACCTGAGAAAAGTTTTGCCGCGGCAGCTCCCCGCTACTTTCCACACAGGCGACTTGGCCGAATGTTTGGAAATCAAGCGGTGGGTGGCTCAGCGAATCGCCTATTGCTTGAGGGAAACGGGGGCCATCAAGAGCGTCGGCAAACAGGGCAATGCACTGCTCTATCGGCAACTTCGGCGTGCATCCTAGCCAGTCGCGGGCTTGCAGACGTATGGCCCAACGCGTAAGGTGCTAGCTTCCTATCGTACTCCCCAAGAGCTTCCGTCCTCAGCGCAAGTTGCTCCAGGCCTGCCCAGCTTGGCAAGAAAAGGTCTTCTGCCATGAGCCGAAATGAAACGCCTGCGGGCAAGTCGCCGGTGCGAAAGCTCATGGGCGTGCAGGTGGTGGGCACAGGCAGTTTCGTGCCGGAGAACGTCGTTACCAACGAGGATCTGGCTTCGTTGGGATGCGATGCGGATTGGATCATTAAACGTACCGGCATTCGCGAGCGGCGACACGCACCACCGGGGATGAACACGAGCGACATGTCCGTCTTTGCCGCCGAGCGGGCGATGCGCGCCGCCGGGGTCGCTCGCGAAGACGTCGACTTGCTGCTGTTGGCGACGTTTACGCCCGACCGATTGTTTCCCGCCACGGCCACCACGGTCCAGGACCGGCTCGGACTGAACTGTGGGGCCATGGATTTAGCAGCAGCCTGTTCGGGCTTTGTCTATGCGCTGGTGACCGGGATGCAGTTTGTGGCGACCGGCGGCAGTAAGTGCGCTCTGGTAATCGGAGCCGACGCCAACTCGCGCGTTTTCGATCCGATGGACAAGAAGACCTATCCGTTGTTCGGCGACGGCGCCGGGGCGGTGGTCTTAGCGCCAGGTAGCCCCGAACAGGGATCGCTGAGCTACACCCTGGGCGCCGATGGTTCGGGGGCCGATTTGCTCTGTCGCGACACTGGCGGCGTGGCCCAACCGTTTGATCCCGATCTGGGTGACGATCGATCTCGGTTCGCTCGGATGGACGGCCGGCCCATTTTCAAGTGGGCCGTGCGCTGGATCGAAGAATCGTCTCGCGAGTTGGTGGCTGCGGCGGACCTTTCTCTCGACCAGATCGATTGGTGGCTCCTGCATCAGGCGAATGCTCGTATTCTTGACCACGCAGCCGAGTCGATGGGTCTTGATCGCGAGAAAGTCGTCATGCATCTGGACCGCTACGGCAACACGTCGGCCGGCAGCATCCCGATCGCATTGGACGAAACCGTGCGCTCCGGTGGCATTCGTCGGGGACATCAACTGGTGATGTCGGGCTTCGGTGCCGGGCTCACCTGGGGCTCGACCGTGTTCCGCTGGTAACTTCGGAAGCTGAACGCAGAGAGCATGGAGATCGCAGCGGGCCGCGGAGCGATCTTTTTCTAACTACATCAAGGATGAGAATCGATGACCGCAACGAAGAAGAAACCAAGGCAGAAGACGCTACCGCCGCGCAGCAAGGTTAAGCCGGCTGACACCTGGGATCTGGGGAGCCTCTTTCCCAATGACAAGTCTTGGGAAACCGACTTTGCCAAGTGGGAAAAGAAGATCAAGCGGTACCAGAAGTTCCGCGGCACACTGGGCCAGAGTGCCGACAAGCTGGTGGCTTGCTTGAAGTTCGACGCCGACTTCGACCGTCAGGCCGAGCGGTTGGGTACCTACGCCTTTCTGAAAACAACCGAAGACACCGCCGATAGCGAATATCAACGGATGATCGGCCGCTATCAGCACGCCGCCAGCGAGGCGGGCCAGGCGGCTAGTTACATTCGGCCGGAGATTCTGGCGATTCCAACGAAGAAATTTCAACTGTTTCTGAAGTGCAAATCGCTTAAGCTTTACCGAGTGATGCTCGAACGTCTGGTACGCTACAAGCCGCACACGCTGAGCGACGGCGAGGAACGGCTGCTGGCGATGCAGAGCCAGATGTCGGACACGGCCAACCAGACGTTTCGTCAGTTGACCGACGCAGACTTCAAGTTTGGCATGGTGAAAAACGAATTGGGCGAGACGATCGAGTTGTCGCACTCGTCGTTTTCGGCGCTATTGCATTCGCCAAAGCGCGAAGTCCGCCGCAAGGCGTTTCATCAGTATTACGAAGTGTTCGCAGGTCACGAGAACGCTCTGTCGTCTACTCTCAGCGGTTCGGTGCAGCGCGACGTGTATTACGCCAAGGCGCGTGGCCACAACAGCGCGATCGAGGCGGCCCTGTTCGCCGACAACGTGCCGCTGAAGGTTTACGACAATCTCATCAGCGCAGTGCGTGGGCGAAGTGACGCGATCGGTCGCTACCTCGAACTGCGACGGCGGAAGATGCGGCTCAAGGACCTGCATCAATACGATACCTATGTGCCGATTCTCAGCGGACTGGACCAGAAGCGCACTTGGAAACAGGCGGTTGACTCGGTGCTCCGGTCGTTGGAGCCGCTTGGTGAGGAGTACTGTCGGGTGCTACGCGGCGGGCTCACCGAGGAGCGCTGGTGCGATCGGTATCCCAACCGGGGGAAGCAGAGCGGGGCGTTTAGTTGCGGCACGTTCGACGGCGCACCGTTCATTATGATGAACTATCAGCCGACGGTGCTCGACCACGTCTTCACGCTCGCCCACGAGGCGGGCCATTCGATGCACAGCTACTACTCGGCCAGGCATCAACCCTATGTTTACTACGACTACACGATCTTTGTCGCCGAGGTGGCCAGCACATTCAACGAACAACTGCTGAGCCGACATCTGATGCAGCAGGCCAAGACGGACGAGGAGCGGGCGTATCTGGTGAACCGCGACATCGACGCGATTCGCGGCACGATCATTCGGCAGACCATGTTCGCCGAGTTCGAAAAAGTGATTCATGCTCTGGCCGAAGCGGGGGAGCCGCTCACGATCGACTGCTTGAAACAGGAGTACGGCAAACTGCTGGAGGCGTATTTTGGCCCTGAATTCGTGATCGACGCTGAACTCCAGCTCGAATGCCTGCGAATTCCACACTTCTATCGGGCCTTTTACGTCTACAAATACGCCACCGGTTTGTCTGCGGCCATCGCGCTGAGCGAGCGGGTGTTGGACGGCGGCAAGCAAGAGCTGGACGACTACCTGTCATTTCTCAAGGGGGGCTGCAGCAAGTTCCCACTCGACCTGCTGCGAGATGCGGGCGTCGACATGGCCAAAACGGGCCCAGTGAAAACGGCGCTCGACCGGTTTGAATCGCTCGTGGACGAGCTTGGCACGTTGCTGTAGAGAGCTCGCGCTATTGGTCCTCGGGTGCGCGCTCTATCTTCGGAGGTTTGGCCGGGCGGGTGATGATGTAGGTCAGCACAACCCCGATAGAAATGCCCACCACCAGCACGCCGGTGAACACCCAGGGTGCGTAGTTGGCTTCCCAATCTTCCCAGCCATGGTGGAGCTTCATGCTAAGGACTGCCGATAGCGTGGCCAGCGGAAAGAAGAAGGCGGCCAGCATGTTCAGCCGATGTGCGGCCACCGCCCGCTGCTGGCTCGCTTCCGCCTGCGCCTTAGCTTGTCGGGCTGTTTCAAAATCGAGCGCGGCTTGCGCGTCGTTGTGAAGCAGCTCCGCCCGACGGACCAGATCGTACGCTCGATCGCGCCAGATGATAATCAGACGTTCGTCCGGCTGAAGCTCACGTGCGTCTTGCAGTGCGGCAAGCAGATTGCGGATCGAGCGGCGGATTGGACCCAGAGCGCCGAGAATCTCGAAGTAGCCGACACTCTCTTCCGCTGAGTCGAAAGTGTCGGTCAATCGATTAATTGCCGCCGCGTAGGTGCCGAGTTGCTCGTCGACGGCTTGATCCCCCTTAACGGCCAACGTCGAGCGCCACTGCCCCTCGGGACTCCGCCAGAAAAGCTGCCCGGTGCGTTCGCGATCGCGGCGCTGCGGTACGTCGTGTAGCACCAACAGCAAGTGGCCCTCGTGTTGCATTGCCCGTTGCCGACCGGGATTGTCGCCCAATCGAAACCGAACGACCTGCGGCATGTCCCAATCAACAGGAATCAGCGGACAACTGGCCATGGGATCTTCCTCGTCTCAAACATCAGGGGCTACTTGGCACGGGGGCTATCTTCGCCGAATTGGGTGATCCAAAGAAAGGGGCGGCCCTGTTCGTCGACGCGCAGCTCGCCCGCCAGTCGGGCCTGGCCGAGCAGCCGATCGACCGCTCTTTTCAAATACGTTTTACCTGCAGGAAGTTTTACTTGAATTTTGTCGGGTTGGATATCACGCTTGGCGAGAGTCCGGTTGTCGTAGAATACCGCGACTCCCAGCCGGGGCTCAAGCGCCTCGATTGCTTTCGACAGGGTGTAGCCGCTGATTTCGATGGAGAGGGAGGCGAACATCTTGGGCGCCAGCTGCCGTGGGCTTCCCTCATGTTTCCAGCCAACTGGCCACGAGTCGCGTTGGGGGCGCTGCCGCTCGACGACCATTCGCAGGGGCCCGCCGGTCGGTTTCTCGGGCCGCAGCACAAGCCGCTCGCTGCGCAAAGCGATGGCCAGCGCCGTGCCGGACGACATGCCGCGGAGTTCCACGGCAAGCGGCTCCGCCTGGCTCAACGCCGCCCGTGCGCTCGCGTCGCGAAGCAGGGGGACGTTGAACTTCTGTTCCAGTTGGTCGAGAAAGTCCACGAGTGTCTTTTTCGCAGTAGAGAAACTGATGACGCGCGACAGATCGGCATGGACCCGGCGGAACTGTTTCTCGGTGAGATCGAATCTTCCTCGGTCTTTGCCAAACGATTCCTGCTGGGCGAGACCGTGGAAGTAATCCTTGAGCGCCTTCCGGTCGGCGGCCCGATAGCGCCGTTCGGGAAGCACCAATTCGCCCCGGCTGTTCAAGATGGCGACCACCTTGAAGCGCGCTCCGAGAGTGCTCTCCGTTTGAGTGACTTGAGCCTGCTCACCCTCTCGCCCACTCCGCAGCCGCACGCGGCCGAGTCCCATTTCGCCCAGCAGCCGGGCCCATTGTTGCGGGGCGGTGAGCGGTGCGCCGGCCTGCATGGCCACGTCGACGTCAATCGGCAGCTCTGCCTTGACGAGCGCGCCGTCGAACGTTGCCCAGAAGAGGGCTACCAGCCATACGGTCCGAAGTCGTGTCGGCGTTAGAGTCATGCCAAATTCCGCCAAGTGCCAATCCACAGGATAATTGCGATGTCAAATTATAGCATCTGGCAGGTCGAGCCAACGGCGCTGCCGGCGGAGGTTGCAAAGGGGATGTTTTTCTTCGAGAATACGGGCAGCACCCCAGTTGCCCGATCACAAGGAGCCCCACAATGTCGCGTCCCGTCACGTTGTTTACCGGTCAATGGGCCGATCTGCCGTTGGATGACTTGGCTCGCAAAGCGAATGAGTTTGGCTATGACGGCCTGGAGCTGGCCTGTTGGGGCGATCATTTCGAAGTCGACAAGGCCGCGGCCGACGAAGGCTATGCCAATGCGAAGCGGGAGCAACTGGAACGCTACGACCTGGAGTGCCACGCGATCAGCGCCCATCTGGTAGGTCAGGCGGTGTGCGACCCGATCGACTCGCGACATCAGGCGATTCTGCCCGACTACATCTGGGGCGATGGCGACCCGGCTGGCGTCAATGAGCGAGCGACTGAAGAGTTGAAAGAAACGGCCCGGGCCGCGCAACAGTTTGGCGTCGAAGTGGTGAACGGTTTCACCGGTTCCGGGATCTGGCACATGCTCTACAGTTTCCCGCCCGTGCCGGAAGCGACCATCGAACAGGGCTTCGCCGATTTCGCAGAGGCTTGGAATCCGATTCTCGATGTGTTCGGCGAGTGCGGCGTGCGGTTTGCCTTGGAAGTGCATCCGACGGAAATCGCCTTCGACATCTACACGGCCGAGCGGGCCCTGGAAGCCCTGGGCCATCGCGATGAGTTCGGTTTCAATTTCGACCCGAGCCATCTCATCTGGCAGGGAGTCGATCCGGTGGAGTTTATCCGCGCGTTTCCCGAGCGGATTTACCACGTGCATGTCAAGGACGCGATTGTCACACTCAACGGCAAGAGCGGCATCTTGGCGAGCCATCTCAACTTTGGCGACGCCCGGCGGGGTTGGGATTTCCGCTCGCCGGGGCGCGGCGGCGTGAATTTTGAAGAGATCATCCGCGCTTTGAACGACATCCAATACACCGGCCCCCTGAGCGTGGAATGGGAAGACGCCCGCATGGACCGTGAGCATGGCGCACGCGAGGCGTGTGAATTCGTCAAACGACTCGATTTCACGCCCGCGAACGTCGCGTTCGACGCCGCATTTTCCGAAGGTTGATCCAAAGTAAGCCGCGAGGCGCCAGCCGAGCGCTCCGCTAACGCGTCGCGGCTTACACTTGTTGCCTCAGGGCCGTGCTACAATAGTAGTGGATCCACGTTTCCCTCGATGGTCGCTACTGTGCGGAAATACTTGCTCTCACTTGTAATGCTGCTCATCGTCTTCTTGAGAGCGGACTTGCACGCTCAGACCTTGGCACACGGCGAGCTGCTGTTCGTTGCGCCAGATCTCTATTCACCGCAAGTGGAAAAGGGCGATTCCCGGCCGAATCGCCAGAGGGCCGATGCACTGCTGCAGCGTTCGCGTGCTGCGTGCGACGAGGGCAACATCGGGCTGGCCCTGCAGTGGGCCACGCGCGCGGTGCGAGAAGACCCGAACCATGCTGACGCCCGTCGAGTGTTGGGCTACCGACGCGTGGGGAACGCTTGGGCGGGCAACTACGCGGCCCGACGCCTGGAACGGGGTGAAACCTGGCATCAGCGGTACGGCTGGATTTATCCGAAAGATATCGCTCGTTGGGAAGCAGGCGAGCGGCCTCTGGGCAAACGGTGGATCTCGGCCGAGGACGACGCCCGGCGTCACGATACGATCGACGACGGCTGGCAATTGCGGACCGACCATTTTCTGGTGGTGACCGACCACAGCCTCGAAGCCGTCGCCGACTTGGCGACTCGACTGGAAAAACTCTACCAAATCTGGCAGCAGATGTTCGGCGGGTTCTATCTCGATCAGTCGGCACTGGAAAAGCGGTTCGACGGCCAGGAAACCAGCGGTTATCGCAGCAAGCCGTTTCGCGTGACCTACTATCGCTCGCGGCAAGAGTACAACGATGCACTGCGGCGTCGGCAGCCACGGATCGAAATAACGCTCGGCATCTATTTCGACACGACCCGTTCGACACACTTCTTCGCGGGGACCGAGCAGGACGCCGGCACGATCTATCACGAGGCGGTGCATCAGTTCTTTCAAGAGTCGCAACCCGCGGCGAGAAGCGTCGGCGGGCTCTCGAACGCTTGGTTGGTCGAAGGCGTGGCCTGCTATTTCGAATCCTTGGCCGAGCACGACGATCCGCAGATCGGACATTTCTTTTCGCTGGGAACTCCCGGAGCCGGTCGCCTGCCTGTCGCACGCCAGCGGCGGTTGGTCGACAATTATTATGTGCCGCTGGCTGAGCTCTCGGCGTTGGGCACGACCGATCTGCAGCGCCGCAGCGACATCGCCCGGCTCTACAGCCAGTCGGCCGGGTTGGCGACGTTCCTGGTCCACGGTCGAGACGGCGTCTACCGGCCCGCACTGGTAAAACTGTTGCAGGCGATCTATGCCGGCCGCGACAAGCCCACTTCGCTGGCGGCATTCACCGGGCGAAGTTCTGCACAGCTTGACGGGGAGTACCGGGAATTTCTCGAGTCGTTGCCGTAGATTAGCCGCTGGCGCGAGCGTCGCCGTTGACCGGAGTGTCTGTGGGTAGTACGATCGATTCTCGCATTGCGGTGGCTGTAGTTCAGTCGGTTAGAACGTCGGATTGTGATTCCGAAGGTCGTGGGTTCGAATCCCATCAGCCACCCTCTTATTCTCTCGGGAAACGCTCTGTTTTGTAGGCCGAGAACTCTCTTTTGTGCAAACCTCTTTTTCTACCCAATTGTCACCAGTAGCCCCCGATATGCACCGCTTGTCAGAATTTGGTGCAAGCGTTGGTGCAAGCTGGTGCAAGCCGCTCTGTTGTTGTGGTCGGTGGTGGTCCGTCCCCGTGGCGACGTTCCGCTGATGTTCTGCCGGTTGTCCGTCCAAGGGCAGGGCGGGAAGCGAATCGAGCGCACCGGCCACGTCCAGCACTCTCGGGTCGGTGTAAACGTTCATCGTTAGATCGATCGAACTGTGCCGCATCGCTGCTTGTGCAGTTCGTGGCGCCACGCCACCGGCCGACAATAGCGAACCAAAGGTATGCCGCAGGGCGTGAACGTCCACCGTATAGCCCCGCTGGTCGCGCTTGTCGATACTAGCGGCGGCCAGGTCGCGGTCGAACACCTTAATGAACTCACGGGAAACGCTGGGGAATAGCGGTGTGTCAATCGGAAGCTGTGCACCTCTGGCACCTTTGATGCTCAGCACCACGTCAGAAGCCCCAGTGCGTTCGCTATGCGTTTCGCGATTGTCGGTGACCCATTGGGCCAAGTCCACCACTATGTCCGCTCTTAGCGTAATCTCAGTGCGTTGTCGATTCTTGGCGCTATTCGCTTCAAGAATCAAGTAGGGCAGCGGTCCGTCCAATACCAGCGAACCGACGGTGAGCGATGCCAACTCGCCCCGTCGTAGTCCAGTGAGCACTAGCGTTTTGTAGGCAAGCGCCCTTTCACGTCCCAGCGTTTCC
>CAXMSB010000016.1:0-7147 GCA_964195615.1 uncultured Granulosicoccus sp.
CGCTTGAGTGCCTTGGAGGTGAAAGAAGCCGAACATGGCATGATTGCCCACAAAGGGCAGGTGCTAGTCGCCCCCGGCGGATCACAAATGCGGATTGATCTACAAGACGGCATGCCGGTGATCCAGATCACGAATGATCCACCCGAACGGAACTGCAGGCCCTCGGTGGACTACCTGCTGCGATCCGTGTGCGAGCACTATGGCGACCGTGTCTTGGCCGCCATTCTTACCGGCATGGGTGACGATGGTCTAATCGGCTGTCAGCTATTGAAAGAGGCAGGAGCAAGAATCATTGCTCAAGATGAGAAGAGTTGTGTTGTTTATGGGATGCCACGCAGTGTGATTGAGGCGGGAATCGTCGATCAGGTGGCGCCTTTGGATAAAATTGCAGATTGTCTCGTGCAGTCTGTGGGGCAGGGGGCAACTGTATGACGAAACTTACTCCTTCAGACATCGATTCCGTGTGTAGCCTGGTGGATGACCTGTGTGGCATCTACTGGGACGAATCAAAAGCCTATCTCATCGAGGCCCGACTCGCCTCGATCGTTGAGAGCAGCGGCTGTGCGAATTACACGGATCTGGCGCACAAGGTTCGCGCCAATCTCGCGCCCGGACTCCAGGAACAGGTGGTCAACGCCGTGACGACCAACGAGACACTCTGGTTCCGCGACAACACGCCCTTCGACGCGATGCGTTTCAAGGTGCTGCCCGAAGTGATCGACGAGAAGACGAAGAGCGTCTTTCCAAGGCGTCTGCGCATCTGGTCGGCCGCCTGTAGCACGGGCCAAGAGTCGTACAGCCTCGGCATCGCCATTGCCGAGACCGTTCCCAACGTCGATTTGTGGGACATACAGATCGTAGGAACAGATATTTCATCCGCGGCAGTCGCCAAGGCGAATCGCGGCATCTACAGCAAGCTGGAAATAGGTCGCGGCATGGACTCCCTGAACCTCCAGAAGTATTTTGTCGAATACGAAGAAGGCTGGCGGATCCACGACCGAATTCGGTCCATGTGCACTTTTAACACACGTAACCTACACGACCCCTTTACCGACATCGGCATGTTCGACGTGATCTTCTGCCGCAACGTGGCGATCTACTTTGCCGACGAGGATCGTCGCAGCATCTTCGAGCGAATGGCTGACGCGCTGGCACCTTACGGCTGGGTGTTTGTCGGTTCGTCCGAGTCGCTGAACGACCTGGGAGATCGTTGGAGACCACAGCAGCACTGCCGGTCGAATTGCTACCGCCCGAATCAGCCGGTGCTCGTGCAGTAGGCTCCACCTACAGGGGGCTCGCTAGGCCGACGGGTCAGAACCCTCGGCAGGCAAAGCGGGGTGTTGCTCGCTCGAACCCTCCTAGGATGATTCGTCGATCCGCGGACCACCATCGGCGGGCAACAGAATCGTGATTCCTGCGCCGACACTGCGGGAGTCGTCGACCACGATCGAACCACCGTGATCGGTCACAATCCGCCAACATTTCGAGAGGCCGAAGCCCAAACCGCGCCCCGCTTCGCGACCCGAGTAGAACGGGTCGAACAGATGCTCGCGCACCTCGGGTGAGATACCCGTGCCCGTGTCGGCGACTTCGAGCGAAACGGTGTCACCGGCTTCGGCGGGGCCGAGCGTGATTTCAATCGCTCCGCCGCTACCGATCGCCTCGGCCGAGTTGTCGCACAGCGCACGGAGCGCCACGGCCAACTGATGCCGATCTCCCTGGACGAGGCAGGGCTCCGCAGGCAAGTGCAGAGCGAGGCGAATGCTCCGCCGCTGAAGGTCCGACTCCAAATCGTCGGCAATCTCGCGGACCAACTCCGCCAGGTCGAGCGAATCGAGATTTAGCTGCGGCGGCCGCGCAAAGAGCATCAAATCCGAGATCATCTCATGGGCGCGCATCGCCTGCTGATGAATAGCTTCGAGCGAACTACGCCGTTCCGGAGCAGTTTCGTCGCGCAGCAGGGTTTGCGCACGCGCAGCAATGTTGGCCAACGGATTGTTGATCTCGTGGCTGGCGCCGTAGGCGAGTTCTTTCATCGCCTCCAGCTTTTGCCATTCCAGCTGTGCCGAGAAATCATCTTGCATTGCTGCACCGTTTTCTCAGCGTCGAATCTCTTTCAGCGGAGCGGAAATTGCCGCGATTATTATAGCGAGGCCATTTCGACTTCCAGCAACTGGCATATTCGACCAATCAAGTCGTCGATGTCGAATGGCTTCTTCATGAAGTCGTTGGCGCCGGCGTCGCGCAGGCCCTGAATCTTGTCGGCTTCGACCATGCCTGAGATGCAGACGATCCGCACGTCGTCCATCGACTTTTCGCTACGCACCAGCGTGCAGACTTCTTTGCCGTTGATATCGGGCAGCATGACGTCCAAGACGACCAGATTGGGGCGGAACTCTTTGATCAGCATCCCCGCGCCGAAGCCGTTGTTGACGCTGCGCACCTCGAACCGGCCGTGGCGCTCCAGCGCGTCGCAGATCAATTCGACGAGATCTTCGTCGTCGTCGACGACCAGAACTTTTCGCTTCCCGCTATCGAGGGCATCCGTGGGAATGCCGTTCTCGCGCATGAATGAGTAAAGCAGCTCACGGGGAATTCGGCGGAAACGGCTGCCGGGGACACGAAAACCCTTGAGTTGTCCGGAATCGAAGCAGCGGATGATCGTTTGCTGGCTGACCTTGCAAATCTTGGCCGCTTCGCCGGTGGTAAATACGGTTTTCATAATTCGAACCACCTCTCTCCTTAGTCGATGGTTGAGGACCCAAGGCCGGAGCCAACGGAACCAGAAAAATCGAATAAACTTGCAGCGGCCGGTAGCATCGACAGGCCAACGGACCGCGTCTTCCTTGCTTCACATGCCCCTAACGCATCTGCGTCTGGCAATAACCCTGGGTACGCAGACTTCTAAACCACTCGTTGTCGACTCAAATGATCGAGGCTCTTCAATCGGCAGTTCCCTCCGTGCCTGCCAATATCCCCTGGTTTGCCAATTGCCGAATTATAGCGGCGGTCAGAACCCAGTCAACAGTGATCGATATGACGCAACTCGTTATCAAGAAAAGAGTTGTGAAAACAGGCCCTGACGGGGCTAATTTACTTTCCCCTGAAAACACCGAAGAGGGCTATCTTCCCACCCGGGATTTCCCTTCGAGATGCACCATCAATAGGGCGATATCTGCTGGCGTTATGCCACTGATCCGGCTGGCCTGGGAGAGATCGGCCGGCTGAACCCTCTGGAATTTCTCACGAGCTTCGCTCCGCAACTGGCTGAGTCGGCCGTAGTCGAAATTCCGCGGAATCCGCTTTTCCGCCAGCCGATGCTGCCGTTGGACGTCAACTTCCTGGCGGGCTACGTAGCCTGCGTACTTCAGATCGTAGAGCACTTGCTGTGCTGCCAGCGGGTCGACCGACGCCAAATCGGGCAAGCGCTCGACGATGTCGGACCACTCGACCTCCGGTCGGCGGAGGTATTTTGACAGCAGGGTGCCTTCGTGACGCACGGTGTTGAGCAGGCCGGTGATCTTTTCGATTTCACTCTGCTTTTCTCCCAGGCGATGCTGCCGGGTGGCGTCAACCAGCCCCAGCTCGTGCGCTAGCGGTGTCAGCCGACGGTCGGCGTTGTCTTGCCGCAGCAGCAGCCGATACTCGGCGCGGCTGGTGAACATGCGATAGGGCTCGTCAACGCCGCAGGTCACCAAGTCGTCGATCATCACGCCGATGTAGGCCTGATCTCGAGAGAGAACGAGCGGTTCGTGGCCCCCCATCGCGAGGGCCCCATTCGTGCCGGCGATCAACCCTTGCGCGCCGGCCTCTTCGTAGCCGGTGGTGCCGTTGATCTGTCCGGCGAAGTAAAGACCCGCCACTTGCTTCGATTCCAGGCTCGGCAGCAGTTGGTCGGGCGGAGCATAGTCGTACTCCACCGCGTAGCCATAACGCATGATCTCGGCACGCTCCAAACCGGGGATCAACCGAAAGACGCCGTCCTGCACGTCGCGCGGCAGGCTGGTGGACAGTCCGTTGACGTAGACCTCCAGCGTGCGGCGGCCTTCCGGCTCCAGAAACAACTGGTGCTGATCCTTGTCGGCGAACCGCACCACCTTGTCTTCGATCGACGGACAATAGCGCGGCCCGCTGGAGTCGATCTGTCCGCTGTACATCGGCGCGCGGTCGAGATTGGCCTGGATGAGGTTGTGTACCTCGGCGTTGGTGTAGGTGATGTGGCACGGCATCTGGTCGACGTCGAGTGAGTCGTTGAGAAACGAAAACGGCTGCGGCACATCATCGCCCGGCTGCTCTTCGATCTGGCTGTAGTCGATCGTGCGACCGTTGAGCCGCGGCGGCGTGCCGGTCTTGAATCGCTCCAGGCCGATGCCCAGCCGAGCGAGGGCCGCGCTGATGCCGCCTGAGGTGCCTTCGCCGGCGCGGCCGCCGGCCGTTTGCGCTTCGCCCGTGTGCATCAGCGCCTGCAGGAACGTGCCGGTGGTGAGCACCACAATCCGCGCGCGATAAATCGCATCGCTCCGTACGCGAACGCCGACGATGCGTTCTCCAATATCCGCCTTTTCAGTCAGCAAGTCCTCCACGACCTCTTGGCGTAGCGAAAGATTCGGCTGCTCTTCGACGATACGCTTGATCTCGGCCTGGTAGAGCCGTTTGTCGGCCTGTGCCCGCGGGCTGTGCATTGCGGGGCCTTTGCGACGATTGAGCATGCGAAACTGAATGCCCGTAGCATCAATCGCTTGGCCCATCGCGCCGCCCAGGGCGTCGATCTCCCGCACGATCTGTCCCTTGCCGACGCCGCCAATCGCCGGGTTGCAACTCATCTGCCCGACCGTATCGCAATTGGTCGTCAAGAGCGCCGTCTTCGCCCCCAACCGCGCAGCGGCCAACGCCGCCTCGGTGCCGGCATGGCCGGCACCGATTACTAGGACGTCGTAGTCGTAGGTGACGGGGGGCATGGGGTTCAGGGTACAGGGGTCAGGGGTCAGGGACTAGGGGCGGAGTGGCTAGGGGCCGCGTGCCTGTTGTCATTCCGAGGTCTGCCGCGGAATCTCGGCGGGGGTGAACATGTCAGCACACCGAACACTCTTGTTTTCAGTTAGCCACCAGCAGATAATTGGAGCGTGGAGGAGCAGTCTCCGGCTGGCTGCCTTCTGCTGCCCAGACTTGCGGACAGTTTGTCGGCTGATGACCCGTTGGACGATTATGCAAAACACGACCGCCAGCAAAACGATAATTCTGTTTTCGTCCTGGCTCGTCATTTCGGCGATTGGGGCCGTGCTTCTGCATCACTATTGGTCGAGTGTACCGATTTACTCAAAGACTCGACCTCTGGTGTTTATCGCAGTCATGGGCTGCGTTCATTTTGTTGCCTATTGCATATATACGAACCAACACTTTGGCTTTCGCTGGTTTTCCATTCTTTTGGCTCCTGAATATAAGCCTGCCCTGAAAGCATCTGTTATTCAACAATTCTTAGCGTTCGTTCTGTCAGCGTTGACGCTAGATTTTGGAATTTTGAACCATTGCTGCCTCATTGCCTTTTGGTTTATTGGCTCGCTGCTGCGTTGATCGCGTCACGTCGCCCATCGATGCCCCAAGTATGGACATCTATGTAATTCGTTATGGTTTCGTACCTATCTTCCTCACAGTTGCGATCATTGGCCCCATAGTCTGGCAAAGTTTAGGATTACTTTAGCCGCGGGTTGCACCGACATTCGTCTGGGGGGACCGTTGCCACCGAGCAGGCTGAGCCGGACGAATGTCGGTGTCGCCTTGGCGACGAGAGGTCTTCCACCGCAAACATCAAAAGACCTCTTGTGCTGCGCACACCGACAACTGTCCGAATACGTGGTTCCAGTGGCCTCGTCCGAAGCGGACAGTTGTCGGTGCCACCCGATTGATCGACATCCGCTTCACACCACGCCTCCCTCACCCGCCCCGGGGCACGCTGCGCTTTGCCCCGGCCACCCGCTGTCGGCTCCTCTGCGTCCCCTGCGACTCTGCGTGAAATATTCCCCACCGACAGCCAAATACGCTTCCCACACCGCCTTTCCCCGCAATGATGAACCCCCATCGGCCGATTTCCGTACCCTTATTGGGGACTCGGCCGGGGGGCGGTACAATTCCGGGTTGCCACTGCCCGCTATCCCACCCCAATGAACAGAGACGGAGGAACCCGACATGCAACGGGCTCACAAGACAAGTTGGTTAGCCATTCTGCTGCTCGAAGGCCTGTTTCTCGCGGCCTTGTCGTGTGCGCCCCTCAAGGCCGAGCCGGGACTGTTCGGCATCGGCGCCAAGACGCTCGGCGGGCGGTTCAATTGGTCCGACGAGGTCGTCTTTCAAGATTGGCGGATTCAGCGCAGCGCCATCGTCGGGCACCATCGACTGCTCGATCCTGATGATCGCCGCTACACGTTCGGCACGCTGGAACATTGTCTCGAAGAGCTCGATGCGGTGAAAGTGAAACACGATCTGCCGCCGATGCCGAAAGACGTCGTGATCGTCGTTCACGGTCTGGGAGCAAGTCGTCAGATCATGAACAAGCTCTCCAACTACATCGAAGAAGAGACCGGCCTGACCACCGTAAACGTCGGCTATCCCTCGACATTGGATGAGATCGGCGGGTTTGCCAAATCGCTCTCCAGCGTGCTCAACCACCTCGACGGCGTGGAAAGGGTGAGTTTCGTCGCCCACAGCATGGGCAACATCGTCATCCGCCACACGCTCAACGATCTGAAATCGTTGCCCGAGGACCAGCGGCCCAAGATCACCTTCATGCGAATGGTGATGATCGCTCCGCCGAATCACGGGGCAACCGTGGCCGACAAGTTCGCGGACAACAAGCTGATTCAGTCTCTCGCGGGAGAGTCGCTGCAACAATTGGCTCCCGGCAAGGGCTGGGAATCGCTGGAGCAACGGTTGGCGACGCCCGACTTCGAGTTTGGCATCATCGCCGGCGGCGTCGGCGACGGCGACGGCTACCTGAACGACATTCCCGGGGACGACGACATGTTGCTTTCGGTGAATACCACCAAGCTGGCCGGCGCCACCGACTTTGCCGTGGTGAAGGGCATCCACCAAACGCTTCCCTGGAACAATCAGGTGAAAGAGTACGTGGTGCGCTACTTGCAGAAGGGTTACT
>CAXMSB010000017.1:0-15721 GCA_964195615.1 uncultured Granulosicoccus sp.
CCGGCTTCTAGCCGGTAGTAGTTGAGTCACAAGGCGCTTTTATCGCTCGCTCTCCTGAATTGGTGTTTGAAGAGATCCGCAATCTCGACGAGGACTTCGTCATGTTCTGCGACGATCATTCGTTCCACGATCCTGAGCGGATGAGAGTGCTGGGCCAAATGCTGCTGGACGCCGGCGTCAAGAAACGTTACTTCGCTTATTCCCGCACCGATTGCATTGTCGAGAATCGAGATATTTTTGAATTGTGGGCCAAGGCGGGGCTTTCGCTGGTGATGACGGGACTCGAAGCGCTGGACGAGCAGGCCCTGCTGAAGACAGGCAAGCGGACCGACCTGGCGCAGAACGAGGAGGCCATCCGCATCATGGAAGAACTCGGGATCAGTCTGAGTGCCGGCTTCCTGGTGGATACCAGCTTCCAGGCAGAGGATTTTGACAGAATCGAGCGTTTCATCAGCAGCCATCCTTCGATCTTGCTCGCGGAATACACACCGTTGACTCCCTTCCCCGGGACGCCCCTCTATCGCCAGATGAAAGACCGGCTGCTCACCTCCGACACCCAGCTCTACGATCTGCAGCACTTCATCCTGCCGACCGATCTACCCCCCAAGCAACTCTACCAGTTGATGCTCAAGAACTATCTGAAGGTGGTGTTGAGAGTGTTCCTCAAGCTTCGCTTGTGGCGACCACACGTGCTTCTTGCCGCCCAGACCCGGAAGGTGCTGCGGGGCCTGCTACGAAACCATCTCGCGTTCCGTCGGGCTCACCTGGCCATACCCTGCCAGCCTCAAGCCCAGGACAGCTCTGCGGAGAAAGGGGTCGCCTGATGAGCGTGGACACAGCGGCGATCGAACTGTCGTACCTGGGATGGTCGGGCTTTCGACTCACTTGGCCGGACGGACCGCAGGTTGTGCTGGACCCGCCCGACGCCACTTCGCTGCGTCCGGATCAGGAGACTTGGCTGTTGCTTTCACACGGTCATCCCGAGCACGTCGCGGGGGCCATCAGTCATCTGGGCAACGAGGCGCGAACCGCGCCGGTGACGTTGGTTGCCTCGGCGCCCGTCTGCCGTCACTTCGAGCGCCGCTATGGTCGCGCCAACGACCGCTTTTTGCCGTGCCAGCCCGGCCAAGCGGTGAGTCTTCCCGGTCTGAGCATCGACGTGTTTTCATGGAGCCACATGAGGCTGATCCCTCCCGGCTTCAAAGCGGCCTTGCAGCACGTGTGCCAGGTAGCGAGCTCTCCTGGCTTGGCATTTCGGATCATTCGCAAGTCGTTCTGGGGCCCAAAAGCCGGCGCGATGCTCGGCTTCCGACTTGTCCCCGAAGGGGGCCCGCGCATTTTGTGGTACTCCGAGGGCCTGCACCGTCTGACGGGGGCTGACCAGGCTCGTCGGACCGGACAGCAACTGGAGTCCGAAGTTCTTCTGTTTGCCATCGAGCCGGAGGACCTACACATGATCACAGAGCTGCTTGACGCGGTCGGCAGCCCCGTGGTGATCCCTTACGAACCCCATCGGCGCTGGCGGGAAGGTTTTGGCATGGAGGTAGTCGATTTGGTGCAATTGGTTGAAGAACTGCAAGGTCACGGTCTGCGTGCTCCGTTGCTTGCCCCGGGTGAGTCTCTTTCGCTCACCTAGTTCAGAACTTCAATCGCCGCCGACGATCGATCGGTGATCTCCCCGATGACCGCGCTGGCTGGGACCGATGCATCTGCGAGACGACCTAAGAGCTGGTCCAGGTCGTTTGGTGCAATCGCTACGAGCAAGCCCCCAGAAGTCTGCGGGTCTGCCAGAATGAGTCGGGTCTCGTCGCCGATGGCCGAGTCCCATTGGACGTTCGGTTCGACGCGACTGAGGTTGCGATTTGCTCCTCCCGGATAGACGTTTTGCCCGACCAGAGACTCCACTTCACCGAGCACCGGCACCGCTGAAACATTGATGCGCGCGCTCACCTGCGAGCCATCGACCATCTCGTTCAAGTGGCCTAGCAATCCGAATCCGGTCACATCGGTGAGCGCATGCACCTGCAAACCATCCAGCGCCTCTGCGGCAGCCCGGTTGAGGGTTGCCATGATCTCGGTAACTTCCTGCGCCGCCGAAGCCGACAGCATCCTCTTTTTCAAGGCAGTTGAGAGAACACCCGAGCCGAGCGGTTTCGTGAGCACGAGAGCATCGCCCGGCTGAGCGCCGGCGTTGGTGAGAATCTCGCCGGCAGGCACGACACCCGTGACGACCAGACCATATTTCGGTTCCGGGTCTTCGACAGAGTGCCCACCAACGATTTCGATCCCTGCTTCGCGCGCCTTGTCGCAGCCACCCTGCAGAATCTGGCCCAGCACTTCGAGTGGTATTTTCTTCGAGGGAAAGCAAACGATGTTCAGCGCAAACAGCGGCCGGCCCCCCATGGCATACACGTCGCTGAGCGAGTTGGCCGCCGCGATCTGGCCGTATTCGTAGGGCGTATCCACGATCGGCGTGATGAAGTCCACCGTCTGGACAATGGCGCGCTCGTCGTCGATGCGATAGGCCGCAGCGTCATCGGCCGTCGATGTTCCCACGAGAACAGACGGATCTTCTATCGGAGGCAAATGACGCAGCACCTGCGCCAGGTCTTCAGGACCGATCTTGCAAGCTCACCCGCCGCCGCGGGTTAGTTGCGTGAGAGCAATTTGTTCTTTCATCGTATCTCCTTCCTCCGTCGCAAAAGGTGACGATCCCAGACTCTAACGCGCACCGCGGAAAAAGACCATGGAGCCTCTCGCGGTCCCCAGCTACCGAAAACGTCTTTTCAGGGAATTTCGCGAGTAGTTGAGGGTGGAAGGACCCGGCGAACGTTTTTTCTGGTATTATTGTCCCGAAGAAAGTTTTTCCTTCCCGCCCGCCTTGAACGGAGCAGCTTAGTTCTCTTGCGCCCCCTGCCGATGCGAATGCTAATAGAAGATACACGTTCCCTGAGCCGCTATTTTTCGCGATCCGCCAGCCTCTATCATCGGCATGCCGATTTGCAGCGAGAAATCGCCGGCGCGTTGGCTGGGCGATTTCTTGATTCGGTCGAACCTCGCTCGATTCTCGAACTGGGTTGCGGCACAGGTTTCCTGACTAGCCAACTGATCGATCGATTTCCCAACGCCACGATCGACGCGATCGACATCTCAGACGAGATGATTCGGCTGGCGAAACATCTGCTGCCATCGCCCCGTGTCCGGTGGCAGGTTGCGGACATGAACCAGTTCCAATCGGACAGAACCTACGATTTGATCGCAAGCAGTACCGCGCTGCACTGGGGCGAACCGCTCGATGCTTTGGTCTGGCGTGTGAGGGACCAGCTCGTTCCCGGGGGAAAGCTGGTTGCCGCCGTCATGTCTGCCGGCACGTTGTCCGAGCTGCATCAACTGCGACAGGAAGTAGCCCCGCGCAAGACGCCGCCCCGACAATTGCCTTCCACGGACGAGCTGGCCGGGTATCTTACCGATGCACAATTGACGATCCGCGCATCGACGACCGAAACCTACCAGCTAACCTATTCTTCCGCGAAAGATTTCTTTCGATCTCTGCGCCAAACATGTTTCACGGGAGGTCCCTTCTCGCACGGCAGCGCGGATGTTCTCGTGCGGTCTGAACTGAACGCGTTGCTCCAGAAGTATCAAGAACGATTCGCCAGCGCGTGTGGTGGAGTCTATGCGACCTTCCACGTGACGTTCATCGTCGCCGAGGCGCCGGCCCAGGTGGCGAAACCCGGGGGGTAGTTTCGAGTACACCGGTTTTTGCGCCGCCCCGGCCTCGAAACACGCTTTTCACCCTAGAAACGCCGTCTGCGCTGGCTGGTCCCGTCAGCCGGTTTGTGTAGAATGAATCGCATCGGAACAGACAGGTTTTCATCGGCCAGCCCCAACTCCTTGGTAGCTTTGCCGCTTTGTCACAGAGAAAGGCAGTTCTGTGAGTTCAGCGTTGTCTTCTTGCACTGCGCTCATTCCACGCGCGCTTCGAGCGGCTGGCCTGCGCACGTTGGTCGCTCTGCTCGGGCTCTCCCTGGCGAGTCCGCTGTTCGCGGCTGATCGTGCGGGAGAATTTCTCGAAGGGCTTCGTGCCCGTGGTTGGCACGACGTCGCTCTCGACTATCTGGCAAGTGCTGACGAAGATCCGCTGGCCACGCCGGAGTTTCTGGACCGCGTCGACTACGAACGGGCCGTCACGCTCTCCGCGATTGCCAAGGCAACGATACGCGAATCGGAGCGGCTCGACCTCACTGGTCAGGCGATCGCCCTGTTGCAGAGCTACGCGGCCAGCCACCGCGACGAGGCACTGTACTTCGAAGCAATGAGCAAGGCTGGCAACCTGCTGTCGGAGCAAGCACTGGCCAAACTGGCCAAAGCACGCCGACTGCCGGCCGGAGCAAACGGCGAGCGAGCAGCGCTTCGCAGCGAAGCCCGGGCGAGTTTTAACTCGGCTTCCAAGGTCGTCGAGCAATTGCTCGACGCGTGCGAAGAAAAACTGGCCTCCCTTCCAAAAGGGGCGTTGGCCCGGCAAGACGCCGATGCACCGATCACGCGCCAGCAACTCACAGTGAAGCAGGCCGAGACGCGTTTTCTGGGAGCCAATCTCCTCTTTGAAAAGGCCAACACGTACGACGCCCCTACCAGCGAATTCACCAAGACGCTCGAAGCGGCCGCGGAGGCGTTTTCCGAACTCCACAAGGATTACAGCGACAAGCTCGTCGGCTTCTACGGCAGGCTCTACGAGGGTCGCTGTTATCAAATGGCCGGCAAGCTGGACGAGGCATTGGAGTGCTACGCCGACCTGGTGGATCAACCGATCAGCAATGCCGACTTCCGCCGACTCGTCGCCCGCGCCTACCGACGTCGGGCCGAATGCCACGTGGCGGCGGAGAACGTCGAAAACGCGATCAAGGAATGTCGTGATTGGCTCAACGACGCCCGGGGCGCCGAATTCAAACAGCCGCAATGGCTGGCCGTTGCCTATCGCTTGGCGGAAGCCTGTCAGCAAAAGGCCGAACAAGCCAGCGCCAGCGAGGCATCGCGGCTTCAGGCCGAAGCTCGTCAGTTGCTCCGTGAAGTGTCGCGCGAGCCCGGCGAGTTCCAAGCCGACGCGCGCACCGCCCTCGCCTCCGGCAAGGCTGACACTCGTGCGCCGCAGAATGTAACAGGCTTCGACGAAGCTGTCGCCGCCGGCAAGCAGGCACTGGAGAGGATGAGTTCCTCGAAGCTAGCCGCCCGGCTGGCGGCGGAGAACAATCCCGACGCGGTTGCCGAACTCAAGCAGCAGGCCCAACACTATCAGGCTGAGGCGGGGCACCTGTTTCACACCGCGCTGAGCCTGGCCGACGACGACTCGAAGCTCGACGACGTGCTGGAAGTGCGCTACTTTTTGTGCTGGATCTATTGGGAAGACGGGCTCCTTCACAAAGCGGCCGTGATGGGCCAGTTTCTCGCACAACGCTATCCGGAAAGCAGCTATGCCGTGGGAGCAGCCAAGGTGGCGTTGGCCGCATACGAGAAACTTTATTTTGAAGCTAAAAAGGCGGGGGAAGACGGTACCTACGAGGCGGCACAACTGGCTTCCCTGGCCGAGTTGGTGGCGACGCTCTGGCCCGAGTCGTCCGAGGCCCGCACGGCGGTGAACCTACTCATCCAGATCGCGCTCGGAGACGATCGGCTTCAGGAGGCCGAGCAGTTGCTTCAACGGCTTCCCGAAAGCAATCGCGCATCGTCCCAACTGAGGCTGGGCGGCGCGATGTGGATCCGCTATCTCAACCTGACCGCAGGCAAATCGGGCGAAATCAGCCCGACCACGGCGCGGCTCAAAGAGCGAGCCGAGCAGTTGTTGTCCGGCGGTTACGACGCCCTCTCCACGACGGCGGCTCCCTCCGCACAGGTCGCAACTGGAGTGCTCTACTACGAGCAGTTGCTACTCGCCCAAGGAGAGTTCGACCGCGCGGTCGAGGTTCTGGAAAACCGGTCGGTCGGCCCGTTGTTGGTTGTCGAGAATGGTCGAGTCCAGGCAGCGTTTGCCATCGAGGCTTACAAGGCAGGGTTGCGGGCATACATCTCGATCGTGCCACCCCAGCGTGACAAGGCGCAAGACATGATGACTGCCCTGGAGGAAGCGATTGGCCCCAACGACGATTCGCAACAGTTGACTCGCATTTACCTAAGCCTCGGCCGGCAACTGCAACGGCAGGTCGCCGAACTCACAACTGCCGGCAAGACGGTCCAGGCACAGAACGTGGCGGCTTTCGAGGATCTGCTTCAGCGCATCATCAGTCGAGGCGACTCCCGCGATTGGACGGTGCGCATCTGGATCGCCCAGGCCAATCTGCAACTGGGCGAAGGACTTCGCGGCGAGGCTGCCCAGCGCTACCTTGAGCAGGCCGAGAAAACCTATCGGGAGATTCTCGCGGAAGTCGAGAAAGACTCGCGCTATGCTCCCAGCAAAAGAGCGATTCTCAGCGTGAGGAAGAATCTCGGAGATTGTCTGCTGGCGAGGCAGAAGTTCGACGAAGCGTTCCAGCAGTACGCCGACATCTTGCGCGAGAATCCGAACACGTTCGAGGTGCAGCGGACCGTCGCTCTGATGCTCCAGCAATGGGGCCACGACCAACAGCAAAGCAACAAACTGGAAGAGGCCATCCGCGGAGCGCTGCCCCAAGCGAACAGGAAGAATCTGGTCTGGGGTTGGCTGCGACTGGCGACCATTGCCGATCAGGCGAAGCAGAGAGCGGCTGCCGGTTCTGGAGACAATCAACCCAATCAGCAGAAAATTCAGCGGTATCACAACCACTTTTTTGAAGCCCGTTACCACGTTGCCAAGACGCGCCTGCTCGCGGCCCAAATTGCCAGCGGCGCGGAGCGCACCAAGCAACTCAACTCGGCTTGCAAGAACGTCGAGTCGATGAAACGGCTCTACCCCGACCTGGGCGGACCCAAATGGCAGCGGGCGTTTGACGAGCTACTCACACAGATCGAAGCAGAATCGTCCACTTGAAGAACAGGACAACATCGATGCCCCGAAACTACAACGGCCTTTCGTTCAAACTTCCCCGAATAGCCTGCGGCGCAGTCGCTCTGCTGCTGTTGCTCGCGTGTACCACGACCGCCGTGGCCCAGAGTTCGAACGATCGCATCCGGCGCCGCACGGGCAGCGACACGGGCAAGATCACCGACATGTCGGCCCTGGCGGTCACCATTTCCAAGAGTGGCGTCGAAAGCGATGTGCCCGTCGAAGATATCCGCAGTATCCGCTTCGCCGGCGAGCCGTCGGAGTTGAACTCCGCTCGCTCGGCTATCAGACGTGGTCGGTTTGACGATGCCGTCGCGACGCTCGACAAGGTCAATCGAGATCAGGTCGACCGTCGAGAAGTCGTCCAGGAACTTGACTACCTGCAGCTCGAAGCTCGCGCCAAGCTCGCTCTGTCTGGCCAAGGCGGTCTCGACAGTGCCATCCGGCTGGCGACCGATTTTCTCGCGAAACATCGCAACAGTTACCATGTGTCGTCCGCGATCGAGTTGCTGGGTGATTTGCACTTGATCGATGGCGACCAAGACGAAGCACGCCGACAATACACCAAGCTGGCCAAGGCGCCCGCTCCGTACTTCCAGGCACGTTCGGCAATCCTCACTGGCCGTCTGCTGCAACAGGCAGGAAAACACGACGAGGCACTCGCCAAATTCGATCAGGCGCTGGAGGCCGCCCAGGGCAGCCCCGCCGCCGAGTCGCAGCGACTGGAAGCCACGCTTCACCGCGCGATCAGCCAATCGGCCAGCGGCGACGTCGACGAGGCCACGGCAACGGTGAAGCAGATCATCGTCGAAGCGGATGTCGAAGACACGGACCTATTGGCCACGGCATACAACGCCTTGGGCGACTGCTACCTGCAGAGCGATCGGCCCAAGGCGGCCCGCGACGCCTTTCTGCACGTCGACGTGCTGTTCAGTTCGGCTGCCGACCAACACGCCAAGGCGCTCTACGAACTGTCGCGACTCTGGGAGGCCCTGGGCCAACGGCAACGCGCTCGCGACGCCAAAGATCGACTACAAAACGAATACCCCACGAGCCAGTGGGCCAAACGATAACCTCGCAGATTTCCCGATTGGATGTTTATCCCTGGCAAGTTACATTAGAGCCGGTTTCAACAATCCCTCTCCCCTGGGGGGAGAGGCTAGGAGAGGGGTTGAATTATTAGGTGATTTGGACCCTCCCCTAACCCCTCCCTGCAAGGGAGGGGGATCCGAAAGGGTCCTTAGCGAACTCGTTTCAACACGATCGGGGACCGTGTCCCCTTCATTTAGGCGACCGCATCGCCGCAGGAGAGAATTCCGATATGTTATCCGCAAGCTGCTTTCAACATCGACCTTGGGGCCGCATCCTGGTGGTCGGATTGTGTTTGCTGGTGGCGACGGTATGGGTTCCGTCCCCGACGGTTCACGCCCAGGAAGCCGACGCTGCCCCGGCGGAGCAGGATGTCGTCGGCAGCGACACCGAACCGGTGGAAATCAGCTATCTCTCCTGGGCAGCCGATTCCCTGGGCTTGTTCTTCGGCGCGGTCTTCTTGGGCTTGTCGTTCACGTTGGTGGCGCTGTTCGTCATGAACCTACTCACCGCGCGACGCGAGAACGTCATCCCCAGCGATCTCGTGGCCGGATTCGAACAACATTTGGAAGCGAAACAATTTCAAGAAGCCTACGACCTGGCGCGTGGCGACGAATCGTTCTTGGGCCAAGTGCTCACGGCCGGTTTGGCCAAGGCCTCTAGCAATGGTTACAACCAGGCGATCGAAGCCATGCAGGAGGTTGGCGAAGAGGAAAACATGCGGCTGGAGCACCGGTTGAGTTACCTGGCGTTGATCGGCACGCTCAGCCCGATGATTGGGTTGTTGGGCACCGTGTACGGCATGATCGATTCGTTCATAGAGATCGCCAATACAGCCACCGGGGCGCCCAACCCGCAGAAACTGGCCGAAGGCATCTCGACCGCCCTGTTCACGACCCTCGTCGGCTTGGCGCTGGCAATTCCGGCATTGGCCGCCTACAACCTGCTCCGCAACCGCGTCGCGAGGCTGGTGCTCGAGGTGGGCATCGTCAGCGAAGGGTTGATGAGTAGGTTTCAGAAGAAATCTTGATGACAAATGAGCTCCGAATGACAAATGCGAATCGCTGTCATCCCGAGGTCCGCCGAGGGATCTAGTTGGCCACTTATACACCGGCGCGGCGTAGATTCCTCGGCGGACCTCGGAATGACCTGCTTCCTGCTTCGCCATTAAACAACTGTTGGAACACACCACATGCGAATCAGCTCCCGCGGCCCTCATGGCATCGAAGAAGGCGATCTCACGCCGATGATCGACATGACGTTTCAGTTGATTGCCTTCTTCATGTTGGTCATCAACTTTTCCGACGTCGAGCAAGATCAACGGGTGACCCTGCCGGCGAGCGAGTTGGCCCGACCGCCCGACGCGCCGTACGATCAGCCGCTCACGATCCATCTGACCAAGGACGACCGATTCATCTACGCCGGCCGCGAGGTGCGGCAACTGGCCCAGTTGCGGTCGGCTCTGTTGCAGGAAACGAAAATCATCCTCAGGCACAAGACAAAGTATCTGGCCGACGTGACGGTGATCATTCGAGCCGACGAGGACGCCAAGACGGGGCTCGTGCAACAGGTGATTCAAACTTGCCAAGAATTGGAGTTCGAGAGGTTCGCCCTGCGCGGCAAGCAAAGCGAAGTGCGCACCATCGGCGCGATGTAATCCCCACCCAACGAAACACCGCGGCTCCGCCGCGCGAACAAAATGAAGATCCGCAACACAGACCGACGAGAGCACATCGTGCTACAGATGACGCCGATGATCGACATCGTGTTTCAACTGCTGGTGTTCTTTGTGTTCACGTTCAAGATAGTGCTGCCCGAGGGCGATTTTAACATTCGCATGCCGAGCGCCTCGGCCAGCACCACGAGCGAACCGAGCGAAACGCCCCTGTTGAGGGTCCGATTGCGGGCGACGCCCGACCGCGAATTGGCCAGCCTGCAGTTGGGCGACGTCGTGTTCGACGGCCAAGCGCCCTTCTTTCAATTGCAATCGGAAATCCGCTCACTGGTGGGCGACGCCGCCGGGCCCGGCTCAGACGATCAAGAGGTCGAGATCGAAGCAGACTACAATCTCAAGTACCGCTACGTGATCCGGGTGATCACCGCCATCACCGGCTACGTCGACGACAACGGCCAACAGCACAAGCTGGTCGAACGCGTCCGCTTCGCGCCGCTGAAGGAGTGAGGCACCCGAAGTTAATCCTCCCCTTTTCTTTCCAGCCAGTAGCCTGGCCTACGATGAGCGTGCGCAACCGCCAGCACGTACGGCTGACCATCGAGCATCTCGTAAACGACGATGTAGGGAAAGCGATTGAGAAGAACACGACGGATCTCTCGCTCGGTCCGAATGATCTCGATACGAGGAAATCTCTCAGGACTACGAGCAATCGAGCGAAACGCGGATTCGACACGGTCGATGAAATCGGTGGCCACTTCCGGATTTTCGTCGAGGTAACGCTGCGTAGATTCCCGAAGCTCAATTCCAGCCGCCGGATCAACGCGAGGAAGCTTCACCGGCCGTTCGCCGATTTTGGCTTGGAAGTCATGGCCCGCAATTCCGAAATGACCTGCTCTCCGTCGACGAACGGGACCCCGCCGCGATGGAGTGCGTCCGACCTCGCGAGGATTACCTTCTCCCACTCGTCGGCAATCATTTTGGGATCATCGTCGACTTGTGGATCAAGGCTGCGAATGAGCGCGCTGGCCAGCTTCGCCCGGTCTGATTGACCCATCGAAAGTGCGGACTGTTCGACCTGTGTGAAGTCGGTGCTCATGGGACCATTATCCGCCGGAAGCGAACTATTTGCAAGCGTTTCCTGGTGCAGCGAATAAGGCCAGTTCACGCACGTGGGTGAAACTCTCTATGCACCTGCTTCAGCCGGGTGTGGTCGACGTGGGTGTAGATTTGCGTCGTGGCGATGCTGGCGTGGCCGAGCATCTCTTGCAGGAGCCGCAGATCGGCGCCGCCGGCCAGCAGATGCGTGGCAAAACTGTGACGCAGCGAGTGTGGGCTGATCTCCTTGGGCATACCGACGCGCAACGCGTACTTTTTGATCAACTCCCAAATCCGCTCGCGACGTAGCGCTGCACCCCTCGGCGAGAGGATCAACTGCTCGCAACTGCCGGCCCGTCGCGCCGCCAGATCGGGACGCTCTTTCTTCAGGTACCGCTCGACGGCCGTCACGGCTCGTCGGCCCAGGGGTACGATCCGCTGCTTGTCGCCCTTGCCGTGGCACTTGCAGTACCGCTCGCCGAGGTGCATGTCCCGCGTGCGCAGCGAGGCTAGCTCCGAGACGCGACAGCCGGTGGCGTACAGCAATTCCAAGATCGCACGATCGCGCAGCCAATGCGCGTCCGCCGGCCGCGGGGCGGCGAGCAGTTTTTCCACTTGCGATTCTGACAGGACATGCGGCACGCGTTGCCACAGCTTGGGCGACGCCAGCAGCTCGGCCTGGTTGTCGGAGAGCGCCCCTTCCAATTGCAGGAACCGAAAGAAAACCTTCAGCGAGGCAATGTGCCGCGTCACGCTCTTGGGCGCGAGCGATTGCTCGGCCAACCAGGCCGGGTAGTTGGCCAACTCGCTCACGCCGAGGCCCTGCAGCCGCCGCCTTCCCAGCCAGGTGAAAAATCGCCCCAGATCGCGGGAGTAGGCCTCGACCGTGTTGGCGGCCAGATGGCACTCGCTGCGCAGGTAATCGGCAAAATCCTCCTGCCACTGCGAGGCGTCGCGCTGGGCCGACTCGCGACGCGGTTTTAGTTTCTTGCGATTGGATTTCATTTGGAGCTTATCCGAAAACATTGCCGGCGGGGGTGGCCGGGGCAAAGTCCCGAAGGGCGTGCCCCGGTTGGCGGCGCTCCGGGGCACGCTAGCGCTTTGCCCCGGCCACCCCAACAGGGTTCCTGAAAAGGCACTCAGTATTCCCCGCGTCCACATCCGCTCGAAACACCACGGAAGGCGTTCCCAACAGCAGTATCGGCCAGCCGGGAACCACGTGTGCGGCCCAACCGAGGTTGCCGTGGGCAGAAGCGGCGAGAAGCGGTAATCTTGACCAAACATTGAATCGACTGTGACGCGTCGGTAAGCTGTGCGGGTGGGTAGAATGCCGGTCGCACGATCCTCGTCGCCGAACCATGAGCCGCTGCCATGCAAAACATTGTCATCGAAGAGCCCTACAAGTTTGTGCCGCCCGTGTACGGCAATCTGTGGCCGTCGCTCATTCGGCTGTACTCGGGGCGCTACTTGCGGAAATTTTACGGCGTACACTCTATGGAATGCCGCAACGTCGGGCCGCTGCAGGCATCGCTCGACGCGGGCCACGGCGTGTTGCTCGCCCCCAATCACTGCCGGCTTTGCGATCCGGTAACGCTTGGCTGCGTCTCCAAGGCAATCAAGCGCAACCTGCACGCGATGGCCTCTTGGCACTTGTTCAAGCAAGACAGGTTCACGAGCTTCATGGTCCGTCGGATGGGCGCCTTCAGCGTCTACCGGGAGGGGACCGACCGCCAGGCGATCAACACGGCCGTCGACATCCTCGTGGACGGCAAACGCCCGTTGGTGGTCTTCGCCGAAGGCGCTGTCTCGCGTCACAACGACGTGCTGATGCCGATGATGGACGGCACCGCCTTCATCGCCCGTACCGCCGCCAAGCGTCGCGAGAAGCTCGGCACGGCCGGCGGCGTGGTCGTCCACCCCGTTGCCATCCGCTACTTTTTCCGAGGCGATCTGCAGGCCACCGTCACGCCCGTGCTCGAAGAAATCGAATCGCATTTTTCTTGGTATTCGCAGGGCGACAAGCCCCTCGGGCTGCGACTGCAGCACATCGGCCAGGCTTTGCTGTCGCTCAAAGAGATCGAGTATCTCGGCGCTGCCCGTAGCGGCGACTTTTACGAACGGGTTGACCGGCTCATCGAGGACGTGTTGACCAAGCTCGAACGCGACTGGGGTGTCAAGGATCAAGCCGAGGGTGTGGTCTCCCGGGTAAAAAACCTGCGGACGGCCATCGTGCCCGACCTGATCAAGAACGATGTTTCCGCAGACGAGCGACAACGTCGCTGGAAACACCTGGCCGCCTGCTACTACGTGCAGCAGATGTCGCACTATCCTCGCAACTACGTCAGACGGAGCAAAAAAAACATTCCCGAACACATCCTGGAGACAGTCGAACGGTTTGAAGAGGATTTCACCGACAACGTCCGTCAGCACGGTCCGTTTCACGTGGTGATCGAAGTGGGCGAGGCGATCCCCGTAGCAAGCCGCCGCGACCGCTCGGCCAAGAGCGACCCCATCATGGACGGCATCCGCGGGCAGCTTACGGCGATGCTTGGCGAGTTGTCGAAGGAATCGCCGTTGGTTTGAACTACGGGTGGCCGGGGCTCCTCAACTCAGCATCCCCAGAAGCCCGGCTTTTCGGAAAAAGCCGGGCTTCTTCGGTTCAACCGGGGGCTAATCAACCGGTTCGCCATGCGTTACAATCAACCGCATGGCTAACTCTCAATCCTCGCTGTTCGGAAATGGTGGTTCGATGACTGCGGACATGGTTCCCCTTTCGGAACTCATCCAGGGACAGGAGTCGAACTTCTTTGCCCTGATGTCGGCCAAGGAGGAGCTGACTACTCGCGATGGCAAACCGTATTTTCGCGTTGCTTTCCGTGATGCGGGGCGCGAGGTGAGCTTTCCGATTTGGAACGACACCAGTTGGAGCACCGCGTGTCGCGAGCAGTGGACGGTGGGCGAGTTTTACAAGCTGCGGGCCCAGTATCGCGAGACGAACTACGGGCCGCAGTTGGAAATCCGCAAGATTCGGCCCGTCACGCCCGAGGACGAGGCCGAAGGTTTTGACCCGGCGATGTGCCTCCCGCAGTCGCGGTTCGATCCCGTGCAGATGTTCGACGAATTGACCGACCTAGTAAAAGAGTCGGTCGACAACGAGCAACTGGCGGAGTTTGTGCTGGCGATTCTCACCGAGCATCGTGAAGCGTTGTTGGTGTTGCCGGCGGCTAAGTACAACCATCACGCTCACATCGGCGGGTTTTTGGAGCACGTGCTGTGCGTTGCCAAAACCTGCGTCTACCTTGCTGAAAAATATGCCGAGCTTTACCCCGACATGCAGCCCCCCTTGGACAAAGGCCTGGTGGCGGCGGGCGGCGTGCTGCACGACATCGGCAAGCTGCGCGAGCTGACCGTCACGCCTTCCGGCGCAGAGTACACGGCCGCGGGTTCGCTGGTGGGCCACATCCTGCAGGGCCGCGACATCATTCGTGAGGCGACCGCCGAGCATCCGCTCGACGAAGAAACGCTGCTGCGGCTGGAGCACATCATCATCGCCCACCAACGGCTGCCCGAATGGGGCTCGCCCAAACCGCCGATGACGCCCGAGGCGCTGCTCGTACACTACGCCGACGATTGCGATGCGAAATTCCAAATCATGCTCGCCGCCCTGGCCGACGACGCCACCGAGGGCCCGCTCACCAGCGGCCGCAACCCGCTACGGACACGCATCTACCGGGGCGGGCAAGATTCTCAGCAGACGTCGGAATAGAACGCGGATGAACGCAGATTAGGCGGATCGTCGCCGATTTACAATCTGATCAGCGAATGTCAGTTCAATCCGTGTTCATCCGCGTTCTATTCCGTTTCACCATTGCTCATCGAGACCAAACATGTGGAAGCCCAGATTTGATATGTCGCTTGTCC
This sequence comes from uncultured Granulosicoccus sp., assembly GCA_964195615.1. Classification (GTDB taxonomy): domain Bacteria; phylum Planctomycetota; class Planctomycetia; order Pirellulales; family Lacipirellulaceae; genus Bythopirellula. Next base: position 14,796 of record CAXMSB010000017.1, read on the forward strand.
GCTTAGCTAATAGTATGCTTGCCAGCTTGATTCTGGTCGCGAGTCTGTTTCTTGCGTGCGACTCTCTTGTTGCGGAGACGGCCCGGCCGATGATTTATCCGGCGCTGTTGGAAAAAGGCGACACGATTATGTTCGTCGCACCGGCGGGCGAGCTGGACCGCAAGCGGATGGAGCTCGCTCAGAAGCGGCTGGAAAAGTGCGGCTATCGCACGAAACAGCGGCCCGACTTGTTTGCCGTCGACGGTTATCTGGCCGGCAGCGACCAACGGCGGGCGGAAGAATTGATGCAAGCGTTCACCGATCCCGAGGTAGATGCCGTCTTCCCGGGGACCGGTGGGTACGGCACGATGCGGATCCTCGAGTTGCTCGACTACGACGTGATTCGTGCGAATCCAAAACTGTTTATCGGTTTCAGCGACATCACGGGCCTTCATGCGGCCTTCAATCGGCGTGCCGGCTTGGTGACCTACCACAGTCCCACACCGATGTGGGGCCTGGGCAGCCCGGAGTATCTGTCAAAATTCTCGGCACGCTACTTCTTCCGCGCGGTGCAAAGCTGCCCCGACCGGCCAGGAGATTACACGATCGAGATCTTCGACGACGCCCCACAACCGCGTTCGTGGGGAACCGGCAAAGCGCGTGGGCGGCTCACGGGGGGAAATCTCTCGCTGGTCTCGGCGCTGGAGGGAACTCCCTACGCCGTCGAAACGCAAGACGCCATTTTGATGATCGAAGACGTGGGCGAAGCGCCATACCGCATCGACCGCATGCTCCGCCAACTGCAACTGGCGGGCAAGCTATCGGGACTGCGCGGCGCTGTGCTGGGGCAGTTCACCAAGAGGAAAGACGATAAGAAGAAAGAGGTCACCAAAGGTCGCTTCTCAACCAACGGCGTCTTGAAGCAATACTTCGAGCCGTTGGGCATC
>CAXMSB010000018.1:0-14482 GCA_964195615.1 uncultured Granulosicoccus sp.
GATATCGCGCCCACGAATGGTTACGACCGCGAGCCCTTTAGCCTTGTGGAGACGATATTTCGGCGGGCGCAAAAAAGAAATGTTCGACATGGTGCAATCTCCCGAAAATGAGGAAACCTGTACCGTACAGGTTTTTCCCGCAGATTTGGGCCGCACTGACGAACATCGTCAGGTAACACAACTCGTTGTTCGGCTTGAACTTAGAAAAAGCTCCTCGGGTAGGACTCGAACCTACGACAAGGCGGTTAACAGCCGCCTGCTCTACCAACTGAGCTACCGAGGAATAGGGCCCGCCGAGTGGGCGGGAACCTTTTATGTTATCGGACGCCTCCGACAGCGACAAGAGCCGATTCGGACTGTTATTCTAGCAGTTTTTCCATTGTCAGGCAGCGGCCGCAGTCGGAATGCTCCACCGTGTTCATGTAGTGCCGGATTAGCTTGAGGCCCCGTCCGCCAGGCTCCTCCAGGTTTTCCGGGCAGCAGCAGTCGGGAACCTTGTCCGGCTCGTACCCCGGACCTTCGTCGCAGATCTTGGCGAAGAATCGGTTCTTGGCCAGCTGACACTCGACGTGGACCTGCTTTGCTGGGTCTTCTTTGTTGCCGTGTCGGACGGCATTGCTGATCGACTCTTCCAATGCCATGTGTACGCCGAAGAGATCGTGGTCCGACCAACCCAGCTTCTGCAGCGAGACGAGCACTTCCTGGACTAGATCGTGATAGGCGGAAAGCGTGCTGGGCAGGGCACGCTGGAGAACGATCGGTGTGGTACTGGAAGACATGGAACGGCTCGGCTTGGACCGAATGATGATCCCCCGAACCATGATCCTCAGTAGGGGGCCTGTCGTACAGCCGCCGATCTTGCCGCTGCCACAACTACCATCGTACCCCGAGCGACCTCTGTCGCCAACCTCGGCCGTCACGGACCGACTTTTTGCTTACAGAACGGCCAGGGCGTCGGCTTCGGTGTCCTTGATCAGGAACAGTTTGTCGAGGTTGGTGATGGCAAACACCTGGAAAATTTCGGGGGCGATGTTCGTCAGTATCAAGTTGGCATCGTGCCGCTTGGCGAGTTTCTCGAAGGTGATCAGCTTCCCCAGGGCGGCGCTCGACAGGAACTCCACGTTCGAGAAGTTCACCACCAGCTTCTTGTGATTGTCCTTTTCCACGAGATCGAACAGTTCTTGGCCGAGCTGCTGAATGGCCTCGGGATCGATGATCTTTTGGTCCTTGAAGCGAACAACGCTGACATTGCTCGATTCACTTACGTCGATGCGTTGATAAGAAGCCATTATCGAAATCTGTGGGGATAGGAATAGTTGGCAGAGGATCGCATGAGGGGCGGCGGCGATAGGACGCCTCGCCACAACAGAACCGCTGCACCGATCATATCGGTCGAGGCCTCGCTGTCAAGCGGCGGAGGCGCGAGGCGTGCTGCTCTCTAGGGCTCCTCCGAGCTCAGGGTCGAGATCTGCTCGGGGGCCGGCGGGGGAGCGGCCGATTTGTAGACGGCTCGTGAGATGAACAAATAGTTTCGGCCGGAGAACTCAGTAATGGAACCATCGACCCGCCAGCGAATCGTCTCCGGTTCATCGGCCGTCTTGAGTGTGCGGACGATCCGTTCGAGATTCAGATTGGGTAGCCCGCCAAGTTCGTGGTCGTCGTCGGTGACGAAAGTCGCCCCTTCGCCGTCCTGTCGAAAGTAGCCGGTCTGCCCGGAAATCTCGGTCCCTTCGCGGAGTCGACGTTCGCCGTCTTCGGTCTCGTCGCTTTGATCGCCGAAATTCGATCCGGACCGGTTAGTGTAGGACTCTCGTGGAGAAGATTCGTTCGGAGCCGCGTGCGAACTATTCAGCCACGCCACCGCGCACAGCAAGGCAACCACGACGAGACCTTCGACCCAGTGAAAGTGTTTGCGTAACATGGTTCTCACCATTTTGAAACTTGTCTTCGTAGGAAGGGTGCGCTAAGCGCACTACGCATCAGGTTTTTTCATGGCCAAACTGTGTAGAATCAATACCGCACCAACCGACATCAGACACCACCCCAGCCACTCGGGCGGGTGCAGCACTTTCTGAGGTCCTGATCCCACGTCGCTGGAGAGCGACATCATCGCCGCATCGGAGGAGGACGCGCCGGTGCGTTCGGCCAGGAACTGCGTGGCATCTTCGGTCAGCACGTAGGCGCTGACGTTTCTCACCTGCACGCCCATCAGCAGCACCAGGATGCCCAGAAAGAAATATTGGTTGCGGTTGAGTTCCACGATGTCGTTCCTGTGGCAAGGTCCGCTGGGCGCCAATTGTCGACGCCGGCCAGGATCTTCTGGCACCTTGGGCGACCGATTGGCACGAATGCGATCACACGTCCATCAACGAATATCGTGCCGCCAGAAAGGTCAACTTCAGAGACGCGCGGACCTTAGCAGTCGTACCGGTCGTGCGACTGTCAGCGCTGAAACGGACCATGCGGAATGACACCGTTGTTCGGCCGGAAGACGGTCCGAGCATCCCCGGTTATGTGAGAGAACAACGATTCGCCCCTCAAGGGCTCGGATTGGGGTTGAGCAGCCGATCGAGTCCTTGCTGCAGCGCGTCGGAGGCGGCCCCTTCGACAAGCTCTCGCTGATCATCGTTGATCATCGCCGCGGCCAGATCGGGATGCGACGCCCAATCGGCCACGGTGAAGTTGCGGATATCGACGTAGGTGGCCCCCAATTTTGCATCGAGTTTGGGCACCAGATGCAGCCCGTCATTGGCCCGAATTACATGGTATTTCAACGCCCCAAACAGCAATGCCGCGCCGGCGATCATGCCGCAGAAGAAGGTCGTCAGACGTTTCATGGAAGGTCTCTGGGTAGAAAACCACGGGAGCTAAACGGGAGCGCGCGAGCCTGTTGCCCACGGGGCTGATTACGGCAACTCTACCCACGGACCGCTGCCAGCCGCAATACGAATCACCGTGAATCGAGGCTCTGGGCCAGGCAGAACCGTCCTGCCGAGAGAGATTCTAGCTTCGAGCGGCCCTTTCCGCGGGTTATAGTGGATAGAGCAGTCGGGAGGGCTGCTGGCGGGAACCTCTTCCTGGTCGCGCCAACCGAGGGATCGGTTCCAGAAAAAAAGGACCTGTTGGTCCCGCTGGCACGGATGGCGCAGTACGTTTGCTAGATTCACCCTCGGTTTTGCCTCGCTCCATCCCCGCTTGAGATCACCGCCATGCGCACCGCTGATCGCCAACCTTTCCTGATGCTGGCCATGCTGTTGGTTGCGCTGGGCGGACTGCTGTCCGGCTGCGGCTGGTTTTCGTCGCCTGGCCCGTCCGGCGACGACGATGAGAGTCGCGGCATTTATGCCCTGGGACACCTGCGACCTTCTGCGGGGATTGTTTCCATCGGCGCGATCCCGGGCGAACGTCTCCTGCGGTTGGATCCCGACGTTCAGGTGAACCAGCTAGCTCCCGCCAATGGCATCTTGGGTTTGTTGGCCAGCTACGATCTAGGCAAGGCTCAGATTGATGCCCTAATAATGAAACAGAATCTGGCCGGCAAGAATCGAGAACAGCAACTGCAACTCATCCGAGCACAACGAGCACAAGCCGAAGCCGCCAAGGCAGAGGCCCAGGCCAAGCGTTCGGAACTGCCTTTGCAGGAAGAGAAGCTCAAGCTCCTGAAAGAAGCCGGTGAGTTGGCCAAAGCGGAACATCAGCGACTGCACGACCTGAGTCTCGAAGACCCAGAACTGGTAAACCGCTATCAACTGGACAAGCAAGAGAATGAAATGGAGTTGGCGATCCAGGATCACAAGATTGCCCAAGAACGCGTCGCCGCGGCGGAGAACGCCACTCAGAAAGCCGTTGCGGCAGCCGACGAGAACATAGCCGTAGCCGATCTGAATGAGGAACAACTCAAAGCAGGCTACGACTCGCAGGCGATCGCCCAGGAAATCGCCGTGGCCGAAGAAACCTTGAAACGCTCCGTTCTGCTCGCGCCAAACGTCCCGGCGAGCCAAGTGAAGAACGTCCTCGGGATCCAGTGCACAGAGGATCACAAGGACGACGAGAGTGAACAGCCCAGCCCGGAACGACCCTTCACGGTGCTGAAGGTTTTTCTGCAGGAGGGCGAATTCATCACGCAGACGCCGATCGTCCAGCTGGCCGACTTGCGAGAGATGGTGTGCATTGCCGAGGTGTATGAGGCAGACGTCCAGGAAATCGAAGAGAGAATGGGAGTCACGATTCGCAGTCCCTCATTCTCCGGCGCTCTGGCCGACGGCGAGAAGGATCCCAAGACGGGGATTCGCGCGGGGGGCATGCGCGGCACGGTCCAGCGGATCGGCAGCATCATTGCTCCGCCGGGATTGGCCAATCGCAATCCGCTGGCGCCGGCTGATCGCAGCGTGGTCGAAGTGCGGATCACGATCGACGACGACGAAGCGGTCGCTCACGCCCGGTCACTCGTGGATCTTCAGGTGACGGTCGAGTTTGACAGGAAATCGCAACAGAACAAGACCGCCCAGGGCGGAGAGCACGATGGCGATGCGAACCAATGAACACCCCGCTCGCATGGAAGAATCTATCCCATAACAAAGTTCGCACGTGCGTCGGCGTGGCGGGTGTGGGCTTTGCGGTGATTCTCATCTTCATGCAAATGGGTTTCAAGGGCGGCGTGGCCAGCACTGCCACCCAGATCTACGACGCGTTGGACTTCGACCTGATGCTCCGCTCGCCCGCGTATTTGCATCTGACCGAGCCCCGTTCGTTTTCCCGCATGCGGGTGTTCCAAGCCGCCTCGCTGCCAGAAGTCACACATGCCCGGCCGTTCTACCTGGGCTTGAGCGAATGGCAGGCCCCCATTCGACACGCCTTGCCGGTGGAATACACCGAGAGTAATCCCGACAAACCGGCAGGCCAATGGCGGGCGATCATCACGATGGGCACCGAGCCCAACGACGCCGGCTTTGCCAGGGAAGATATCCGCCGTCAGGTTCGCAAGCTAACCGATCCGCGGTTCGTGTTGGTCGATACCAAGTCGAAACCCGAATACGGCCCCAAACGGGACGGGAAATTCAGCGAAGCAGATTTTGGCGTTGAGACGACCCTGGGGCCCAGTCGCATTCGTATCGTCGGCCTGTTCGAATTGGGTACCGGCATGGCCAGCAACGGGGCCTGTCTCACCAACCCCGCTGGATTCGTCCGAGCGTGTCCCTGGCAAACGATTGACGAAGTCAACTTCGGACTGATCAAGCTACGTCACCCTAGTCAGGCCCAGAAGGTCAAAGCGAAGCTGCAGAAGATATTCGGCATTCCGCAGGTCGACTCGCGTGCGCCTGAGTACGAGCAGCTCGATGCCGCCGATCTGACCAACGCCGACGTAGAAATCCTCACCCGTGAAACCGTCAATCACCGCGAAGAGCACCGCTGGGTTTCCGAGACGCCGCTGGGCCAGATCTTCACGATTGGCGTGTGGGTGGCGGTCTTCGTGGGCGTGGCGATCGTCTACCAGGTGCTCTCCAACGACATCGACAACATGATGGGAGAATACGCCACACTCCGAGCCATTGGCTACAGCAACAAGTATCTTACCGGAGTCGTCTTGCAACAGTCGGTCCTGTTGGCCGTGGTGGGTTACTTGCCGTCGCTGGCGATCTCGTGGATTCTGTTTATGGTCGTCGAGGCCGCCTCGGGGATGCCGATGATCCTGACTCCCAGAATCATGATTGTCGTCCTGCTGCTGGCGATCTCCATGTGTGTAATTTCAGGCTTGGGCGCACTGCGAAAGCTGTTCCAGGCCGACCCTGTTGATCTATTTTGATGCTCACTGTGAAACGCAAACCGAAAACACCGCTGGCTTGGAAGAATCTAACGCACGACTGGCGTCGCCTGGCCGTTGCGCTGATGGGCATCGCGTTCGCCGTGCTGTTGATGTTCTCGCAAGTCGGTTTCCAGAACGCCCTGTTTGACAGTCAAGTGAAACTGATCGCCGACCTGGAAGGCGACATCTTTATCGTCAGCAAGGCGAAGTTCACGCTGGCCGCGGAAAAACGGTTCGACTTTGTGCGCATCCACCAGGCGCAGTCGTGTCCGGGAGTGCTGTGGGCAACGCCCGTCTATTCAGAGCTGACAACCTCCGTGCTACGCAAGATGGAACATGGCAAGGGCAATCTCGGTTATCCGATCCGCTCGATCGGTTTTCAATTGGATGTGCCGCTCTTCACGTCAGAAGAAATCCGGCGTCAGACCAGACGTCTCAACGCTCCGGGTGTCGCACTAATCGACCGAAAGAGTAAGACCAAGAAGTTTCCGCTGCCCATGGACAACGACCAAGATTTGTCGCGTTCGAGTGTCGAGCTAGCCAGCAAGAAGCTTACGTTGGTGGGCACTTTCAATTCGGGCACCGATTTTGCGCATGACGGCAACCTGGTGATGAGCGCGGAGAATTTCGCTCGATATTTCCCCCATCGCAAGAGGTTCGGCGATCCGCTGAGCGTCGTCGACATCGGCGTCGTGAAGGTGCAGCCGAATTACAGTGTCGCGGATGTCCGCAAGGTGCTGGAGAAAACGCTCAACAAAGACGTCTTCGTGCTTTCTCGCCAGGAGTATTTCGACAAAGAGATCCGTTTTTGGGACAAGAGCACCCCGATCGGCACGATCTTTCTTGCCGGGAAGATCATCGGTTTTGTCGTCGGCATGGTCATTTGCTACCAAGTGATCTATTCCGACATTGCCGACCACATGCCAGAGTTCGCTACGCTCAAGGCGATGGGTTATCCTACACGATACTTCATCGGCTTGATTATTGTGGAAGCGCTCCTGTTGGCGGTCGTCGGGTTTCTGCCAGGCACACTCGCCAGTCTCTGGCTCTACTCCTCACTGGCAGGACAGACGGGCCTGCTGATGGAGATGGACCGCTACAGCGTCGGCTTTGTTTTGGCGGCGACGATCGCCATGTGCATTGCATCGGGTATGCTTGCCGTAAGAAAACTACTAGCCGCCGATCCCGCAAGTCTGTTCTAGCTTTCCCCTGGACCCTGAACCCTAGACCATCATGGACTCACAAACCACCATACCAGCGACCAGCGGCGCGTTCGTTGGCGACGTTCGTCTGCCCAAAACGGTCAGAGTGGAGAACGTGAACCACTTTTTCGGCGAAGGCGAACTCCGCAAGCAGGCCCTCTACAGCAACAACCTCGAGGTTCGTCGCGGTGAAATCGTTATCATGACCGGTCCCTCCGGTTCTGGGAAAACGACCCTGTTGACGTTGATCGGCACCCTGCGCACCGTGCAAGAGGGCAACCTCAGGGTGTTGGGCAACGAACTGCTCGGCGCCGATCGCGATCTGATCGTGCGGCTGCGTAAGGAACTGGGGTTCATCTTTCAGGCGCACAACCTGTTCGAGTCGCTCACCGCGTTCCAGAACGTCAACATGGCCGCCGAGTTGGTGGGGCTCGACCCGCGGATCGCCGAGGGGCGGATCAAGTCGTTGCTCACCCGATTGGGACTCGGCGAACGCGTGCATTACAAACCCAAGTCGCTGTCGGGTGGTCAGAAGCAGAGGGTCGCCATCGCTCGTGGGTTAGTCCACAAGCCAAAACTGATCCTCGCCGACGAACCGACCGCGGCACTCGACGAGAAGTCGGGCCGCGAGGTGGTCACCCTGTTCCAGGAGTTGGCTCGCGACGAGGGATGTACCATCATCATGGTCACGCACGACAATCGCATCCTCGACGTGGCCGATCGCATCGTGAACATGGTCGACGGCCGCATCAAGTCGGACGTCGCGGTGCAAGAGACCTCGGTGATCTGCGAATTCCTCAAGGGTTTCCCGTTGTTTGCCGATCTCACGCCGAACACGCTTTCCGAGGTAGCCGACAAAATGATGGTCCACGAGTCCCAGCCGGGCGACGTAGTGATCCGTCAAGGCGACCCGGGCGAGCTGTTCTACCTGATCCGCAGCGGCACCGTCGACGTGCTGATCGACGATGGCGCCGAACAGAAGAAAGTGGCTCAACTGAAAGAGGGACAATACTTCGGCGAAGCAGCCCTGATCACCGACGAGCCGCGTAACGCCACGATCGTAGCCCACGACAGGGCGGTATTCTACGCTCTGGAGAAGACCGATTTCCGCGCCGTGCTCGATACCAGCGCCACCTTCGAAGAAGAACTCCGCCAAGCGTTGTTCAATCGGCAATAGCTCGCGAAGACGCCAGCGTTATTTCCGACAACAAGAGCAGCTCGGCTTATTGCACTTGCAGCAAGCCCCGTCACAGCACCCTTCGCAACACAGCCTGGGCTCAAAGCCGCACTCCAGGGCGAGCATCCCCTGCGACTTACGCAAATCGATTCTGGCCACTTCCAGCGAGACTACTTGCTTGATGAGATCCGACTCGGCCTGGTACAGATCGCCGCGGGCCTTGCTGATTTCAAAGATGGCAATGTTCTCAACGTGGCGAGTCTTGGTCAACTCCTCGACGTGGGCGCGAAACTTCTCGACCGCCTGCTGCGAGTTCACGACCCGCTGTTGTTGGAGCACGATCTTGTAGGCCGCGCTCTTGATCTGGGCGATCGCCAGATTCTCGGTCTCGGTAAAGAAGAGCGAGAGCTGCCGACACCGCACGGGCACCTCGGTCTTGTTGCATTGGTAGCAACGGGCCACGTGAATCAGACCCTCGCGAGGCTCGACCGAGCCCACCGTGCCGTCGGCGTACGACAACACAGCACGGACCACCGGCAGAGTAATCTTGTCCATTTTGCAGAGCAGAAGCTGGAGCCCGCGGAGGTCGGCCCGCGTCGCCAGACCCAGGGCCAAGGCGGCTTCAACGTCAACCGGTTCGAGGTCCACCTGCCACTCGACCTGTGGCCAATAGAAGGTGTGTTCGTCGAGCGGGCAGCCGACAAGCTTCTGCAGTTGCCCGTTGAGCTGGACGCGCAGGAACTCGAGCTGCAACTGCTGATCTATCAACTCGTGCAAACGCGACTCGACCGTGCCGTAGTCGATGCCGTCGGGGACCGTGATTCCCCGTTCACTGAGTTTGTTAATTCGCTCCAGAGTCCGCTCGGTTTCCTCGGTTGCCAGCCGCAGGAAGCGTTTCTGTTCCTCGAGACCGGCCAACTGATAAAACGCCTCCAGGGCCGAAGCGGCCGCTTCGTTGCGAAGTTCCGCTGCATGCAGCGCCAGCAGATCACGCTCGAGCCGATAGTTCTTGCCCACGGCTTTCGTGTCGCATTCGATGACCACCCGGGCCCAGTGCCTCTCGAGTTCGACCATGTTGGCCATGGTGGCGTTGGTCGCAGCGCTGCATTGGCAACTGCCTGCGGAGAGCAGTTGGTAAGTTTCCGTCGGCAAGGGCAGGGGGATCAGCTCGCGGTCGGTGCAGACGAGAGCGGCCAGATCGGTCGGCTCGCCGACGACCTCCGCCGGTTCGTACACGCAGGGCGCGCACGGCGTACGGGGCACACAGCCGCCCGACGGGCACTTACACCCGCCAACCATTGCCGCGAGCGCTAAGAAACCAGTGATAGCAATAATCCGTAGAAACATAATAACCGCTGCAAGAGGTTTATTCGCGCTGGATGCAGTAGTTATCGTGTTCTGGATATGCTGCCCGCAGCAGTTGGCAGCGTTTTTCCGCATTCACCTATGAGGTAGGCTGTAGGGGTTGCACGCGTGCTGCCGGCTGGGCGGAGGTTGCCGCACGAGGGGGCGCCGGGCTCGGGGACGAGCCGGCTCGCTAGCCCACGGCGAACACATGCAGCGGTCGTTCCTTCCCCTTCACCGTCTGCGGCGGCAACCGGGTCAGCGGTACGTCGTCGGGCAGCATCTGACGCGTCGCTTCTGTGACAAGCAGCAAGTGCCCCACACTCTTGGTGAGGGCCTCGACCCGAGCGGCAACGTTCACCGTGTCGCCGATCGCCGTGTACTCCTGACGTTTGGGCGAGCCGATGCTGCCTACAATCGCAGGGCCCGAGTTGATACCGATGCCTATTTTGAAGTCTTTCCAGCCGACTCGCTCCAATTCGCTAGTTGCTTTGTCCAGGCAACAGAGCATCTCCTGCCCCGCTTCGACGCAGCGCAGCGCATGCTCGTCGCTCGCAGCACCAACGCCAAACAGGGCCATGAACCCGTCGCCGAGAAACTTATTGACCATCCCACCGTGCGATTCCACGATTTCAACCGCGTTGGAGAAAAACACGTTCAACGCGGAGACCACTTCCTGCGGCGAGTGCTGCGCCGAGTGTTCGGTAAAATTCCGCACGTCGACAAACATCACCGAGATCGTCAGCTCCTTTCCCACGAGCCCATCGCCCTGTTCGAGAATCTGCCGGGCCGCTTCCTCTCCCACATGGCAACCGAACGTCTCTTGCAGGTGCTCCTTCTCCCGAAGTCCCTCGACCATAAGATTGAACCGTTCGATCAACGGGCCGAAATCGTCGGCGCGTAACAGGTTGACGCGAACATCGAGATCGCCGTCCGTCACGCGCATAGCGGCTTTCTTCAGCTTTCGGACCGGCTCGGTATCCAGCTTTCCGCGCATCCAGGCAGTCGACAAGCCAAACGCGACCGCCACCAAACCGACCGCCACGACAAACATGGGCATTTCCCGCTTGGCATCCGGGATCAACATCAGCAGCACCAGCGAAACAACGGGGCTGACGACCGCCGAAACGGCATACATCATGGCGCGTGAGGTGAGGTTCAACGGCACCGCCCCCGGAACATCGGCCGGATTCTCCGTGCGAAAGAACACCGGGAACAACGCCACTTGGCTCACGATTTCCACTGCGAAGAAGCTATGCGTGATCGCGATCAGAGAAGCGGTGACGAACGACGCAACCAGATGCCAAACCACGTCCGTCGACAGCGGCTCCGGAACGGAGTGGAGTGCCGCCGGAAAGATTGGAATGCAGATCAACCAACCAACCGCCGCCACGGATAGAATCCACCACGGCAAGTTGACGACATAGCGCTGTGCCTTCTGCAGCTGGGCCGGTTCGACGACTTCTCCTCGTAGCAGTGCGCGGTGCGTACTGCGCAGCCAGAGAATCGGCGCCACCCAGCAGAGCACGGCCACCGGATAGATTATTACGTTAAACACTTGCCAACAAGCTTCAAATCGTTGCAGCTGCGCGGCGGATAGCATCGGTTCAATCTGAGTCCGATTGAACAGTATATTGAAAATGCTGCCGACCATGTTGGCGATTACCGGCGACATGCCGACCAGCAGCAATCCGTGCCGCTGGAGGAACCCCCAGCTCCGGCGTTCTGTGTCGGGGTAAGTCGTGGCCAGCGAATCAGTGGTTGCTCGCAAGGTGCGTGTCCTCATATCGCTTCGACTGGATCTCCGACTCGGAGCACCGGCTCTCCAGAAATCGAATCCAGCCTCGAGTTGATCGCCAGGCGATAATAGTGATCGAATCGCTCGACGGGCGACCAATCGGGGAGCGACGCTTCGCGCAGCCGTGAAAACTGGCGGGCGAACTCGGGCGAGACGACGCCGCTGTGCGAATCGCGCGTCGGCACCGCGCACCGCTGGCAAACGCCTCGCCCTTGCCAGATCGTGTCGCCAATGCGAAATCGCCGTATCTCGGTGCGCTGGCCGACGAGCCGATCTTCCCAGAACGGCGCGTCGGCATCGATCTCCAGATTCGCCCGGAAGCGCCGCCTCGTTTCCTCCAACGGAAGGTCGTCGAACCAGGCTGAGATTTCCTCCAGCGTGGCTGTGCTGATGAGCGTGGGGCCCGACGCTTCGCGATCGTCGGGAAAACCGTCCTCAGCATTCTCCACCAAGCGACACGTCTGGCCGAGGACCTCCCCGCACCAGTCGGAAATGCCCGTCGCTTCGTCGTTCAGCGAGAAGGTCGCCTCGCGATCCGCATCGCCCAGCGTGACCTGCTGGTAGTCTTTGCCAAACGTCGCTCGAATCTGGTGAATCGCCTGGCACCGCTTGCCGTTGATGAAACTTCCCTCGGCGTCGAGCAGCGCCCAGCGACGGTCGTGACGCAGTGCCCCGCCAGAGAGAATCTCGGCCGATGTCAACTCGACACCATCGAGCGACTTGATCGGAAAGACGGTAATGCGCGTCAACTGGGACATGATGCTAGGCGACTTGGGCGGCGTGGAGTTCTGCCAACAGGGCATCGGTGTCGGTCAGGTCAGTCAGCAACAGATCGGGCTCGCTCGCGGCAAGTTCCGCCATTGAGGCGTGGCCGGTTGCCACGGCAACTGCGTACGCTCCGATCGATCGGGCGCAGGTCACGTCGTTGACCGTATCGCCAATGACCATCGTCCCGCGTAGGGTCGGCCCGGCGCCGTTCGAGTTGGCAGCCAGATGCTGCTCCGCCGCCTGTTGCGCCGCGGCGGCGATGTCATTGCGATCGTCGTACCGGTCGCCAAAACCCCCAAAAGCGAACCGCTCACTCAAGCCGTAGTGTGCCAGCTTGGCTCGTGCGCCGTGTTCGACGTTTCCCGTCAGCAACCCGACCGCCACGTGGCTCAGCTCGGCGATTCTGTCGAGCAAATCAACCACACCGGGCAGCACACTGCCATCGCAGCCGGCCACGGTCGCTACGATTCTTCCACAGTAGCCAGCTTGGAATCGTTGCCAGTTCTTCTCAGAAGGTTCGACGCCGTTGACTCTCATCAGCTCGAGAGCGATCGCCCGATCGCTACGGCCGGCGAACGGGACGTCGCCGTTCGGCGCGGCAATCTGAAAGTCCTCGCGAAACGTCTCGACGAAGCACAGCTTCCCCGCCCCGCCCGTCGTCAGTAGCGTACCGTCGATGTCGAACAAAACCGCGTACATGGATTCTCCTTGGGACATGGTTGCCCATTGTAGAGGCTCCGGCGCCGGTTGGCGAGTGAGCACACTTCCGGGAGTAACCGTCAGCGTAGGGGGGGAAGACCCAAAGAATTCCGCTCGCGGTTCACCTGATCCAAGGCGGCGTGTTCCGTCTTGAGCAGTTTTACCAGTTGCGAAGCGGTAATGCCCAAATGATCGGCGGCGGCAGACAGGTCGAAGCCATGGGCGTCGACCACGTCGAGCGCCTCGGCCAACAGCGCCGGATAGTCCGTGTGCTCGGTACTCACGGATATCCGGCCGCCATTGACTCGTTGAAGCCAAGTAGCGCTCGGTTCGCCAGAAGGAGCATGGCGGACCACGAGCGCCAATTGGACTCGCAAACGTTGAATCGCGGTTTGGCGATTCTGCAACTGGCTGCGGCGTTCGCTCGCTTCGCCCTTGATACCAGTGGGCAAATGCTCGACCACCACGGCCGTTTCGACCTTGTTACGATGTTGCCCGCCAGGCCCCGATCTCCGCGTACGCACCAACCGACAGTCGGTGAGCAGTTGTTCCACGGATAGCTGGGCCGGATGGAGCATCTTACAAGGATACCATCTCGTGGGCCCGTGGTCTTATACGGAACTGCTCGAGGCGTGATATCGAGAAACATCGAGAACGATGTAGAGAACCAAACTTCCGCAGGCAATCAAGACAGGTGTTATCATCAGAAATCTCCCTAATCCTTGGGACTCGCTGGAACACACTCCATGTTGCGACACGTTATCGGGAGGCTCTTTGGCCGGGGGTTGCTCACCGCCGGCTCCCGCGAGCCTCTCGCTTGTGTCGCTCAACACAGGCGGCATCGTCGTCCGCCGAACTCTCTGCTAGCGAATCCCGTGCCAATCCTCTTGCCGGCGGTGATTGACTGCGCGCGACTGCGCTGATGCACGCCAAGAAGGCCACTAAGGCTTTCCCAGTCCTCACAGCTTCACGCGTGGACGACGATTTCCGAACGCTGGCGGACCTTTGTAAAGGGCTCTCGCGGTTGCAACCGTTACAAGTATGTACGAATCCTTACAAATCGGACGGGGCTGAGGTGCGATATCCCAATTGCTTTGTCAGCAAAATGCGGTCAAAGAGACCAATGCACTCAACAGGTCGCACGGGCTGAGAGCCAGCGAGTCGGGCTCTGTTCGCTCGGGAAACATAGCTCAGCCGACCGTGGAAGAGAAGAATAGCACAGAACGACGGAACCTGCCGGAAGTGGGCGATGAGGGACTCGAACCGATTGACCTAACTCGTGGGGTAGACAACAACTTCGGTCGATGCCAGTTTGCAGGCGCTGCAAAATCCCATGCAGTTGGTACTGATTCGCCTCCGATCGCAGCCGATCTGGCCGAGGTGATCGAGGCGTGGCCGACACTCCCCGAGGCGGCACGAGCGGCTATCGTGCGGCTGATCCACACCTGAGAGACTAGCGCCCGGCACCCCACTGCACCATTCGCTTGGAGAGCCACCAGAACAACACTTCTGGCCACCCCCTGGACTGTCCGCTGAGGCTATGAATACAGGCGCGAAACGTGGCTTGGGAACCCCACACGCGAAAGGGGGTGTTTTTGGATCGCCCCCACCCCTTCGCGCATCGGTTCCATAGCAGTATAGTCTCCCCGCCCCTCGCCACCGGTTTCCTGCTGTCGTGACGTGTGCGTGAC
>CAXMSB010000019.1:0-5444 GCA_964195615.1 uncultured Granulosicoccus sp.
CGCAACACACGCGAAGGCTGGTCCAGATCTAGCAGTATCGCACCGACACAGTACTGGCGCATGGGACCTATGCCGTGGGTCAACAACAGCCAACCATGTTCCGTTTCAACCGGGGATCCACAATTCCCCGACTTAAAGAACTCCCAGGGCATGCATGGCCGCTTAATCGGTTCACGTTCGTCCCAAGTGTCAACGCTGTCGGACCAAAGCAGGTGAATCTGGTGTCCATCGTGCCGCGAGACCATGGCGTATCGACCGTTGATTCGGCGAGGAAACAGCGCCATTCCCTTATCCTGACTGTATTTGCCACGCAGCCGTTTGACCGTGATTTGATGGAAATCTTCTGTCTCGATCATTTGCGGCCAGTAGTGTCGCCCGTTGTACGCGGTGTAGGTGCCATAGTAAACGCTCTTGTCGCCATCGGAAAACTCGACCAGCCGCAGATCTTCCATGCCGTTTTTCTCTGAATATTGCACCGGCAGGAGCACACACTGCGACAGCGGTACGTCTGACGGGACAGCCACTTCGTACTGCAACGGCGGCGAGGCTTCGGCCTGTTCGACCTCCACAAGTCGTCCTGAATCGTCGAAAGACGCAGCCGCTTCATGCTTTAGCCCACACTCCGTGTCGAGCGAGTCGTCGACGAGCGAATAGGGCGTCCACGGCGGACAGACCGCGTCGAGACTCAACGTGCCATCGGCCTCGATCCAGCCCTCGCGAAAGAGGATTGACGACACGTGCCCCTCTCCTACTGCCCTGAGACTCAGCAGAATTCGACAACGCTCCGAGGACTCGGCATCGCGTTGGTCGGGGTGCAGCACAATCGAAGGGTTGAACACTGCCGCACTTGCGAGCGAATACTCCATCGTAAAGTAGGCGCCCACCAAGTCTCGGCGTTGCTCGTCTAGAGTGGAGATGTCCGGCAGAACGCGGGCGAGTCTTGTCGCATGTTTGCTCCATAAGGAGCGTAGCTGATGGTGCCTCTCCCCGAATTCCTCACAGGCGTTTTGGAGAGTATCGCGAACTTCGCCTTCATCGAGATCGAGCACTCGCTTGTAGACCCGACCGACAAGCTCGGCGTCGGAGGTATCTACAAATTGGCCGACGTAGTAGTCATCGCTAGGGTGCAAAAGAGTTGACAGAGCCGGATTTCCCCCCCCGGACGATATGGGGCGTATAGTGATTAGAGGTTGATTGCCCATATCTATAGAAACACCTATTCAAGATGAGAGAAAACACTATCCGAGAGACGCTATTGTGAGAAACGTCAAGCCGTTGCAGCATCAGTCAGAATGCACCGCTAAGGCAAACAAGTTTTGAATTTCTTCCTCGGACAATGCGTGATTGAAAATCACAAGTTCGTCGATCCGGCCGTCCCACATATTGAAATCGTGCTCTTCAGGCGCATCGCCTTGAACGTTGAGCTTCGTACCAATGCCTAGTGCCTTGATCTGCGGATTGGAATGCAGGGCGTGATACGGTTCCGAAGCGACCTGCTGACCGTTGCGGAATAACCGCAGATACGAACCATCGGCGACAAACGCGACCATATGCCATTGATCCAGAGGCAAGGGAACGTCTTCTCTGGCAACCACCTCATCACCACTGACGTCCTCGATGTGTACCTCCAAGTCTCCATAATCTTGGTAGAGACCGAAATGAAACTGGCCCCGGTTGTCGTCTCCCCCCGCCCAGTTCTTCGCAATGCTGGCCCACCGAGGGCGGCTTCGGGCATGAACCCACGCCACGACGCTAAGCTGATTATTCTTGGTTTGGGGATACCACTTCGCGGCGGCATAAGTCAGTTGTGCAGGGCCACCGAAATCTAGGGCCGCCCCGAAACGCCCTGCCGTCCAAATCGGCCGCTGTGCTCGTCCCAGGAAAACGGTTGCGTTAGCTTGATTGCCACTCATGTCTTCGACCTTGGTGCCGTCCTCGGTCGGTTCCATCTGATAGTACGCCGCCGGCCCCAACTCCAGCACGCGCTGGACATAAGGCTGCATGGCGTCAGTCTGAAAACCTCGCCAGAACCGCTGGCGGTCAAGATTGATCCCTGCCGGCAAACCGGTCAGTCGGTTGATTCTCGTCGCTTCACCGGTCACCAGCCGCAAAGGTGGCGGGTCTGGCCCCGCGCCGGAATGAAGGTCGACCCGGACCTCGCCCGTAAAGACGTGTATTTCCGCGTCATGATTCATTACCTCCACGCCAAAATCGGTCCCTAAGTCAACGACCGCGGCACGCGGCGTTTCTATGGTGAATCCAATTCCATCTCGGGGTACATGCGCAGAGAGCTTGCCGCTCAACAGTTCGATGGTGCCCTGATCGACCAGCAAGAACGACGCCGGCGCTTCAATCGTCACCTTCACCTCAGACTCAAAGGTGAGTTCAGCGATTCCTAAGTTCAGAAGGTATTGTCCCGCCGGTATGACGGTACCCGTGGTTGTCTTGGCTTCTCCAGCAGCTCCATATTCGAAACTGACTCCCACCGCATGAGAAAGGTAGGCTACCTCGGCCCCGCGAGTAGGTGGCTGGGAACTACTCGGACGAAGGCCCAAGAGGGGCAGGCAGGCGATCATCAAGACAACAGCCAAAGCAAGCCACAATGCACGCCGCCGGTGCGAACCGGCCTGATCCAGAGGATCGTTGCTCGGCACGGCTGTGGATGCCAACAGTCCGTGCTCGCTCAATAAGATCGCGTGCATCTGACAATAATCGAGATAGCGCTGCCGCAGTTCCGAGTCCGCTTCGATCAACTGAGCCAGCCTTCGGCCTTCTTCCGGATCGAGACGCGCTTCGGTCATGCGACTCAGAAGTCGATCAAGTTCCTCAGTGGGCGAATTGGTAGTCACCTTGAAGCCTCCTTGGCTTGCTCACGCTTGACACAATCGATCAATGATCTCCGAGCACGAAAGAGCACTTGCGAGATCGCGTTGGCACTGAGGCCGATCTTGGTAGCCATTCCTTGTACCGCCAACCCTTCCGAGTAACGCAATCGTATGATCTCGCGCCACCGCGGTCTCAATAGTTTGAGGCAACTGGCTAGCGAAGCGACGCGCTCTTCATAGGTTTCATCCAACTCCTTGGCTTCCACGGCAATCGTCGTCACGAGACCGTCGCCAAAACAGAGCCGATCGCGCAAACGACGCTGTCTCAGGGCCATGAACTGAAAATGCGCGATTCGAAACGACCACGCCTTAAAGTTTGTTCCGGGCTCAAACTCTCGCCAGTTTTCCCACAGGACGACATTTGTCTCCTGCAGCAGGTCGTTTGCTGCCTCGGGGTCTGCCGTGAGCGACAAGGCATATCCATACAAATGGCCCTGGTAACGCGTCATCAGCTCGACAAACGCCTCGTTGTCATCGTTTGTTTTCTTGCTGGGCATCGAGATTCAAGGCTCCCCGTGTGAAGATACTGCCTAAATAAGAGAACACTGGGCCCCCAATTCTTACGATTTGTGTCGCCGATATCCACGGTCGCTGGTAGACGTACGACCGACGATTTACCGTCGGAATACGAATTATCCGCCATTTTGCAGTATCGCCCCACTATTTGGCCCGGTAAACCGCAGAAATCCGCGCTTCGGAAATTTTCGTAAGAACACCTTCTTCAGGGTTACGCAGAGTGCTGACGCAGGCTGCACGCCCATGTGGCGACGGTTCTCCCTGTCGCCGCGGGTTTCTCGGGGAAACGCGAGCACGCAGCTTGGCAAGTTGCTCCGCCGCTATGTCGGTCTGCTGGAAGGGTCGGTGGCGGCGGCGAGGGTGCAGATGATGGTTCCCACAGCTTCCACTTTGGTCGACAGAGGAAATGAAGTTCGTGGATGTCACCAAGATATTTCTCGATAGCTGGCTGATTTGTTGCTTGTCGGTGTCGCAGGGCATGGCGAGAGTCAGCTCCCCATTACAACCGGCTAGCTAGGACCTAACAATTTACTGGTATCCTTGGACCATTTCGGAGATACTAGAGGCGTGCCGTTGCAATGGGCGAGGTTCCGAGCCTGGAGGGATTTCAGGCACGTCCAAACCGGGAATCCCGGTTGAAAGGGCAGAACATGAAATCGGCACTGATTCTGGTCGCCCTCTGCGCCTTCGTCATGGGGTGTTCCTCTATGCTTGAGAGAAGGATGTGATGAGGAATTTGATGAAGATGTTCTTAGGTGTGACCGCTGCGGCTGTTATCGCCTTGGCTGGGAGGAGCTCGTCGGCCGGTCCCATAGAACTGTTGGAGAACGGGGACATAGAAACCATAAGCCGGTTTCTCCCCCACGGGACCCCCGGCGTGGACCACCCCAACGGCTACGCGGATTACTGGCACCACAGCCAGTCCGCGGCATGGAGCAACGGGACGACCGACCCGGTCACCAGCGGGATCCACTCGCTGTATATTCCAGATACCAATGCGGCTGGCCTGGAAGAGATGCGCAGCTTTGCGACGGATATCTCCGGTGTGGGCGCGACCGGCCGTGTCCTGGACCTGAACTGGAACTGGAACTGGGACATCACCAGTGGTAGCAAGTTTAGCGCCTTCGTCCGGATTTCGAACTCCCCGACCTCATCGCTGGACCTCGGCGGTACGATCACGGACCACGTCTTCTTCACCGATGGTAGTGCCAACAGCGGCGGCTTCCAGAACTTCATGGCGAGCATCCCGCTGAGCGCGACCGACGCATCGTTCGACATCATCTTCCAGTCGACGGAAGATGCGGGCGGCGCCCAGACCGAGACGGGCACCATGTTTGTGGACGACATCTCAGCATCAACTCCCGAGCTGTGGCAGTTGGAGGGCTCGCTGAATCAACTCCCCATTGACCGTGTTGATCGAATGCCCAACCGTGTCGCTTCCTATCAGATGCGAGACTGGAAGGATGTCGCCCAAAAGTTCGACAACCTGGTGTTTGATGTCAACGCAACCGGGCAGTACTTGCCTTTGACGCGGATAGACCCGACCCCGGAGTATCCGTTACTGCAAGAGTCCTTCGGCATCGCAGCCTACGTAGGCGAGACTCGGACGTGGGGCGAGAACGGCGAACCGGTGTTCGAGTCGCTCTCCACCCTGGGGGCGGTGCTCGGCGGATCGCTGGTTGGGATCGACAAGAGTTCCGGGCCGCACAACTGGGTCTCGATGACCCGTGAGTTTTCTGGCGACATGCGGGGTCTACCACTGATCCTTAACGGGCCGTTCGATGGCTCGGGGGGGTCGGCGTGGTATGAGACGTTTCCCAGTATCCTTTTCTACAGCATCGCGGACCGCTACCCCAATGAGACCGAACTCGCCCCTGTGCTAAATGTCGTCGACGACTCGTTCTATGATGCCGTGAACGTTTTGACCGCAGGTGGAATCGCACCCAATTTCAATCACAAGGCTTTCAATTTCCAGACGCAACAACCGGTGGACGGCGGCGTGCACGAGCCTGACATGGGATTGGGGATGGCCTGGCTCCAGCA
>CAXMSB010000020.1:0-2978 GCA_964195615.1 uncultured Granulosicoccus sp.
ATGCCCTAACCATAACGGCTCATCAGCCGATCGACCAACCCAGGGCAACAACGATTGAGCCCCGCCAGCAGCCGCCCCCGCCAATTGGGAAAGATTTCGCGGCGTCGGAGGCGAATCGCTCGGACAATCTGCTGGGCCGCCGCCTTGGGTGTGATGCCCTTCTGCTTGCCCCAAGGCATCGGCTTGGCCTGTCCGACGAGGTGGTCGAAGAAGCCGGTGTCGATTGTGCCCGGGCTGACCAGCAGCACACCGACCGCGTCGCGGCTGAGCTCTGCCCGCAGCGCTTCACTCCAACCGCGCAATGCGAACTTGCTGGCAGAGTACTCGCTATTGAGCGGCGCGGCCCGGTGGCCAAGCACCGAACCGACGTTCACCACAAGTGGATCGTCTCCGGCGCGGAGCATCGGCAAGCACTGCCGCGTGAGTTCCGCCGCGGCGAAGAAGTTCAGTTCCATGATCTGCCGCAGGGTCGCCTCGCTGCTGTCGGCAAAACGAGCGTGCGTGCTGATGCCCGCGTTGTTCACCAAAATGTCTAATCCGCCCCAGGGATCGCTCACTCGCTCGACGATCCTATCTCGAACTGCGGGATCGGTTACGTCTCCCACCACCGCCTCGGCGGCAGCGGCACCCCGCTTGATGAGCTCGGCGGTCAACTCGGCCAGTGGCTGCTCGCTACGGGCAACCAAAATCAATCGGGGCGAATAGGGCGCCAATTCCAAGGCGAGCGCACGACCGACCCCACTCGATGCTCCGGTGATTACCACGCGACGTTCGTGAAGTGAGCGTTGGCTCATGTGGCGTGTCAGGCGACCTCGTCGATTCGGGAGCTGTCCGCTGAGGGGGCCTGGTCAGGAGACTTTCCGTTGAGCCCCGCATAGGGTTGGACGTGAACGTCGTCGCCATCGCGGAGCGGCCCCATGTGCTTCTGTGCGATGCGGCAATGGACCGTCACACGATTCTCTGCGAAGGTGCGGCTGAGCACCTCGCCGAATTCGGAGAGGTAAGCCAGCAGGCGACCGTTGCCGGCGTCGAGATCAACCTCCAGATCGAGAAAATCCCTGCTCAGTGCCTCGCTCACCTTGCTGGATAGTCTCGACAGGCCTTCGCCCGTGTGAGCGCTCAGTGCCACGGCGTTCGGATAGCGATTCAATAGCGACTCGATCCGCGGCGGGTCTTCCACCTGGTCGATCTTATTGAGGGCTAGGATCGTGTCTTTTTCCTCAATGCCCAATTCGCGGAGCACCTCGTAAACAGCCACGATCTGATCCAGCGCAGCCGTGTTGCTCGCGTCGGCTACGTGAATCAACAGGTTGGCCTGTCGGGCTTCCTCGAGTGTTGCCTTGAAACTGGCGATCAAGTGGTGGGGCAAATCGCGGATGAAACCGACCGTGTCGCTCAAGAGCACGGGACCCCAGCCCGACAGGTGCCAACGGCGTGTGCAGGTGTCGAGCGTTGCAAACAGCTTGTCCTCGACCAGCACCTTGGCTTCGGTGAGGTGGTTCATCAAGGTGCTTTTGCCCGCGTTGGTGTAGCCCACCAGCGACACGGTCATGCGATCCTTACGCGCGGCAACCTCACGCTCTTTGCGTTTTTCGATTCGCTCCAGATCTCGGCGGAGGTCGCTGATGCGCTTTTCAACCAACCGCCGGTCGGTTTCCAGTTGCTTCTCACCAGGACCGCGCATCCCGACGCCCATTTTCATGCGCGACAAATGAGTCCACATCCGCTTGAGCCGTGGCAGGGAGTATTCCAACTGCGCCAGTTCCACCGCCAAACGCGATTCATGCGTTCGGGCGCGACCGGAGAAGATGTCGAGAATCACTTCCGTGCGGTCGAGAACTTTGACGCCGACGGCTTGTTCCAGGTTACGCGTCTGGGCAGGCGAGAGATCATTGTCGAAAACAACAATATCGGCATCGGCGGCTTCGACGATTTGCTTGAGCTGCTCGACTTTGCCCCGGCCGATGTAGGCGGTCTTGTCCGGGGCATCGCGCTTCTGCGTCAGGCGAGCGACGACCGACGCACCGGCAGTTTCCACCAGACCAGCGAGCTCGTCCAAGACATCGGTGTGTAGCGCTGCGGCGGGCGCGGAGGAATTGGACAGCTGGACTCCAACCAATACGGCGGATTCGCTATCCATGCCCGGCTTGCGGTCGATTGATGTCACCAGTGGAAAACTTCTCCAGATTTGCTGCTGTTGAATCCGTCTCTATCTTAGTTTAGCACTCAACGCTCGGTAAGCCGCCCTCTGAAGAGTATACCAATGCGAGCTGCCTCCCCGAAACAGGGCTTATAACCGAACCAGTGGGAAAACAATTCCACCCGCCGACCACGGGTTAACCGGACCCCGATGTATGAATGTGCTAGCGAGCGCCGGGCTTCGATGTTAGCTAAACGAGCTCTTCACCCAACATTTCAAACACGGAATCTTCCGCTGAATACTCGTCCTCGGATCCTTCGCTTTCCGCAGCTGGGAGCACGAAATCGAGATCATTCAAGCCACCCACCCGTGGGGAATCAACCGTCGAATCGTCTCCGAACTGAGCCAAGGACTCGTCAATCGCGGATGTTTCGCTTTCGTTGGCCATCGTCTGCGGAGACGACAGATCGGGAGTTGCGCTCCCAAGTCCCAGGATGACAACGCTACTTGGGGCTTGGTTCGCCGAATTCGTTTGAGCAGAGGCAACTTCCGTCACGCTGCTGCTCTCGACTGCGGGAGAAGTCTCCGTCATGACGGCCATTGCCAGGGGCTCTTCGGCAGCGACGGCTGCCGCGGCCAAGGGCGCCGGGCCCGACTGCGAAGCACTCAGAGGAGCACCCTCGTACGCCAATGCCCAATTATCAAGATCAACCGAGTCGACAACCTCGTCTGCATTGGAATCACCGTCGGCCTTTGTCGCGTTTGCGGTTCCATGCCCGATCTGCCACATCAAGAAGTCGTACCCCGAGACCAATCCATCCTCATTGAAGTCAGCGGC
>CAXMSB010000021.1:0-36828 GCA_964195615.1 uncultured Granulosicoccus sp.
TCGATCTGCCCGAGCTGCGCACGGCGGTGGAGCGATTTGTCGAGACGGCGCCGAAGTGGGAGCATTATGATTCTTCGCTTGAGGCGATGGTCGACCAGGGGCGGGAGTTGCTTGACCGACGGGCGGTGGCAGGGGAGTAGCTCGCGAACGGTTACAATAGGCGACATTCCGAACCTGGAACAGTTTCAGATGCATCCCCATGAGAAATCCCGGCTGAAAGGCCCCTCTCGTTTCTTCTTGATGTGAGACGAAAATACTTTGCGCAATGTCTTCGATCAATACGATCAGCCTGAAAACCGGCTTACGCATGCGTTGATGACGACGCTTGATCGCGAGCAAAAGCTTGTACGCCCGTTTCTAAAGTGGCTCAAGGCTCGCAACCTCCCCGCAAAGTCAGATATCCTACTGGCTGAACAGGGTGTTCCAGGCGCGGCAATCGTCGATGCCAATGAATTGGAATCGAAAGGACTGCCAGATGGTTGTTTCTATACCGACGATGATTGGCTCCTGATGCTGGAGTGTAAAGTCCAGGACTCGGTTAAGTTCGACCAACTCAAACGACACCTTGCGACGGCAAAGCGGCACGGCTTTGAAACACCACATTTGGTAGTTATTGCAGTCGACGAGAACCCGAACCTGCCTGAGGGTGTAACCAGTGTCAGCTGGCGGCAGGTGTACAGTTGGTTCAATAAGCACGCCAACAAATCGCACTGGACGAAAGAATTCGTCCGCTACATGGAAGTGTTTGAACGGAAGATGTTGGACGAAGGTTACGGCATACGAGGAACAATTACCATGTTTGACGGGCTACGGTTCGATGAAGAAACGCCTTACACTTATCGAGAAGGCAAGCGACTAATTCGTTTGCTGGGCGATGAACTGCAAAAGCGTTCCGATCTACACAAGAGCGGAGTCGCTCCCAAAGGCAAACGCCGCTCGGCGATTACTGGCAAACTCGCTGATGGTGTTTGGGACTTCTTGCCGCTAAGAAAGGCAGATGGCAAACACTTCACAAAGCACCCACATTTAACGATTGGTTTGCAATCGACCTATGCCGTAGCTGCGGTAACCTTTCCCAACGGAATGAAAGGATTTCGAAAGAGATTCCGGGAGATGGGAGCAGAAACGTTTCTCGAACAAATGGTAATGCAAGAAAGGCGATTGCGCCCAATTATCGTCAAGTCCAAGAATGCGAAGCCCTTGATTATCATTCAGCAGAGACATTTCTGAAGTAGGAAATCGCTTCCGACTTACGATGCATGCCTGGAGGCTGATTTAAGGACCATCGTGGCCAGTGAAAGGTCCGGCATCAAGTATCAATCTCAATGGGTGGAAACCGTCTTCGAACTTATCTCTCAGAAGAAGTCGAACATGCAAATGAGTATTCAAGTGCAATTCAGTTACGAGTGCCCTTTGATCCGATCGCCCAAAGCGGTCGATCTATTTGCCAACTCCTGTAAAGCCTTGTTGCCGATGGTTGACGCTGTACTTGGGGACTGATACCCAGTCATCAACCCCCCGCTTTCTCTTCCTGTCATCGTGCCTCGCTGTAAAACTGTACCGGTTATGAGGCCTGTATCGCCCTTGCCGGGCGTTTTTCTCTGCGGTGCGTCGTTTCCCCATTGAAGAGGTGCTGCTAGCTCGTGCAAATTGGAATAAGTGGAGTGCAGCGCGCGTGCCGAAAGGCGGGGTCGTCCTGTGAGCTGACAGCTTGCTAGCTGCGTTTTTCACTCCGAAATAATTTGCCTCGCGAGTGTTTGTCCGCAACACTGTGATAGAGGGCCTAGTTCCGACGGATAAGACCAAGAAAAGATCCGTCATAAGATCTCATCGACTAAATGCAGGGGATAGAAGTATGAACAGCTTACGCTGTTGGATGTCGTGCGCCGTTTTGGCGACCGTTGTGAGCGCTGGTGGCCAGCAGGCTGTCGTGGCTCAGTGTGCGGATTGTGTCCAGCCGGCTTACCATGTGCAGTGTCAAACTGTCTACGAAGAGCGGCAGGTGACCGCCTATCGTCTTGTGGAAGATACCGTCTGCGAACAAGTGCAGGTGACGCGCAAGATCCCCGTCTGGGAAACTCAACAGCGCGAGCGGCGCTACACGGTGACCCGGCCCGTGCGCGAAACGAGCTTTCGCGAAGATCGCTACACGGTGCAGCGACCCGTCTGGGAAACCCAGATTCGCGACTGTAGCTACAACCGCGTGCGGAACGTCACCGAAACCGCCGAACGCGAGGAGCGCTACACGGTTCAACGACCCGTGTGGGAAACTTCCGAACGAGAAGAGTGTTACACCGTCATGCGGCAAGTGACAGAGACGGTCCAGCGGGAGCGTTGCTACACGGTGATGCGTCCCGTAACGCGATACGAAACCCGCTACGTCGACCAAGGCTGCTACGTGCAGCAGGTTGGCTACGCTCCTTCGGCGCCAGCCAAGCGGGGGCTGTCCTGGATGCCGGCCGCGCCGGTGATGAATCCGGTCTCGGGTACCTTCCAGTATCAACGGCCAGGCCTCGTGTGGGCCAACGTACAAGCGCCGCCGCAACAGGTGGTGCAGAAGGTGTGGAAGCCAAACCTCGTGGCCTGCCAGGTTCCCGTAACGCAATACTGTCCCCAGCAGATCGTGCAAAAAATTCCCGTGCAGGTTTGCCGGCAGGTGCCCGAGCAGATCACCCGCAAAGTGCCCGTGCGAACTTGTAAGATGGTTTGCGAAGAGCGGGTCCGCAAAGTGCCGTACACGGTCTGCCGTCAGGTGGTCGAACGCGTTGAGCACAAGGTGCCGGTGAAGGTTTGCCGGATGGTGACCGAAGAGCGCGTCTGCAAGGTTCCGGTGACCGTCTGCCGCTTCGTGCAGGAAGAACGGGTTGAGCCCTATCAAGTTCGTGTCTGCCGGATGGTCGAGAAGCAGGAAACGGTGAACGTCTCTCGAAAGGTTTGCCGCAAAGTGCCGGTGACTTACACCTACCGCGTGCCGCGGACCATTCGCATGAAGGTGCCCGTCGCCCAGCCCTGTTGCGGACAATCGGCCGCGGCCGACCCAGTCGATTCTCCGGAGGATCTGGACGAGTCGCCGAAGTTCGCCTTGGCGAGCACCGAGCAGAGCTAAGCGGCCTTCGAACACTTGTCATCCTGAGGTCCGCCGAAGGATCTTCTTGCCTTGGTAGTTTCCACCGCGACGGAGATTCCTCGGCGGACCTCGGAATGACATGGTCAGTTCCCCCAGTTATCAGGCCAGAGCGTTGACAGCCAAGCCCCCGTGCCGGAGACTACGTAATCAGTTTCCGTAGCCTCCTCCGTGCTTGGTCCCGACATGGCTGTCCCTCCTCAGGATGATCTCGATCTAAGACCCCTCGAGGGTGAGCGGATCGCGTTCGTCGGCAAGCTGGCGGGCATGACGCGTCGCGAAGCCGCCAAGCTGGTCGCCGCGCGTGGGGCGGAGATTCTCTCAGACGAGTCGCAACCGGCGACGCTCGTGGTGATCGGCGATAGCCAGCCCGATTTGGAGAGTGCTCTGGCGAGCGATAAGTTGGCTCCGCGGCAGTTGGCCGAGGACGTGGCCGAGGGTCGTGCCACGTTGTTGCGGGGATCGGAACTCTGGAAACGCATTGGTTTGGTCGACGAAGAGCAGGGGGTACAGCGGTTGTACACGCCGGCCATGCTGGCCGATCTTTTGGATGTGCCGGCCACGGCGGTGCGTCGTTGGCATCGTAGCGGCGTGTTGGTGGCCTGTCGCAACGTGCGACGGTTGCCCTATTTTGATTTCACCGAAGTGGCGGTGGCCCGGCATTTGGCCGAGCTGTTCCAGGCGGGCTGTTCACTGCGGGTGATCGATCGCAAGCTGGCCGAACTGGCGCGGGTGATGCCCGACACGCCGCGGCCGTTGGCCGACGCGACGGTGGTGGTCGAAGGTCGTCGGTTGTTCTTGCGACGGGGTGACGACCTGACCGAGCCGGGTGGGCAGGTGCTGATCGATTTTGACAAGCCCTCGGAGGCCGTCGACGAAGAGAATCTTCTGTTGAGCATCGATCGCCCCGCGGCGTCTGGCGAAACTGCAAGCGAAGGGCAGGGGCTCTCGACTTTGGAGCAGTTGCGGCAAGCGGCACTGGAGTGGGAGGATCAGGGCGAGTTGCAGCAAGCCGCCGAAGCGTATCGCACGTTGCTGGTGGCGGGAGGGCCCGCGGCGGAAGTCAATTTTGCGCTGGCTGACTTGCTTTATCGCATGGGTGATCTGCCGGCCGCCCGCGAGCGTTTTTATGCTGCGGTGGAACTCGATGAAGAGTATGTCGAGGCGCGGGCGAATCTTGGCTGCGTATTGGCGGAGAACAACGAATTGGAGCTGGCCGTGGCCGCGTTTCAGGGCGCGCTGGCGTTTCATCCCGATTACGCCGACGTACACTACCATCTGGCCAACTCGTTCGATCGGCTGAACCAGCACGACGAAGCGGAGATGCATTGGCACACTTTTTTGGCCTTGGCGCCGGAAAGTCCCTGGGCCGACATGGCCCGGTCGCGGCTTGACCAGGCCGAAATTCAGCCGCCGAGAGTCTCGACACCGGCCCAGTGAGGCGGATTCGCGGCCGGCCGCAGGTTGCACTTAGCGCGTAAACGCCTATTCTAGTGTGTATAGCGCGAACGTCACACAAGGGGCTGCTGCACGATGCGTTCTCGGAGCACTTGACTTGCTAGGAGAGCAGTTTCTGGCCGCAGTGAATCTCGCATGCCTGAAATTCTGTTTCACTACGAGCGGGTTAGCCCCACCAGTTGGGCCTATCTGTCGTCGCTGCTGATGCTGGCGATTTACTTCAAGTTCAACCGGGTGTGGAGCGTTCGCAATCTTGATCTGCTGCTGTTGGTGACGTTGTCGCCGGGGCTGCTGCTGGTGCAATGGGCCTGGGAGAACACCGCCCTGGCCGAGCGCTCGGCTCAGATCGAATACCTCGGTTTTCTCTGGCTGTTTGCTGCGAGTGGGTTGTTGTTGGCGCGGTTGCTGTTGGACTCGGCCATGGTCCGCCGTCCCCTGTTGGAGCCGAATCTCAACACGGCGGGGCTGACGTTGATGGGAGGATTCCTCTTGTTCTTCCTGATGGCCAACGTGGTGACCGGCAGGCCCAGCCCGGGCGATCTCTCGCCGGCCAGGCCCGTGGAGGAGATTCGCGCCGAGAGCGAGGAAGGAATCGACGAGACCGAGCCCGACAGTTTCACCGCGGACGGACCGGGCTTCTGGCTGTTGTTTCGTGCGCCGCGAATCGTGACTCAGAAGATCATTTTGTCGGAAGAGGCTCCGGAAATTGCTACTCCCGCCGAACAGGTCGAGCAGGAACGAGAACTTCAGGAAGCGACAATTCGGGTGATGGCCATCTTGGCACACGTCATGATCGTTGTGGGCGTGATCGTCATCGGCCATTGGCACTTCGGGAGCATCTCGGTCGGAATCGCGGTGGCGACGTTGTATCTGATGTTGCCGTACACGGCTTTGTGGACCGGCGACGTAAAGCACGCGCTGCCGGCCTCGCTGTTGGTGTGGGCCGTGGTGTTCTACCGCTTTCCGCTGTTGGCGGGGATGATGGTCGGACTAGCCTCGGGCACCGTTTACTATCCCTCTTTCTTGCTGCCGTTGTGGTGCAGTTTCTATTGGAAGCGCGGCGTCAAACGATTTGTCACCGGCGTGCTGCTGATGATCTTGGTTCTGGTGGCGGCCTTGGCGTTTACGGCAACGAGTCCGGACAAGTTCGTCGATCAGCTGCTGCAGATGCTCGGTCTGCGTCTGCCGACGACCACGCACATGGAAGGCATCTGGAAGACGTGGAGCCACTACTATCGCTTCCCGGTTTTGGCGGTGTTCGTGGCCATGTCGGTCTGTTTCGCCATCTGGCCGTTGCGGAAGAATCTCGCCACGCTGCTGTCCGGTTCGGCGGCGATCATGCTGGGCGCCCAATTCTGGAATCCCTACAACGGCGGGATCTTCATCGCCTGGTATCTACCGCTGTTGTTGCTGACGATCTTCCGGCCCAACCTGGAGGATCGCACCGCGCTGACGAAGGTCAACGAGGGTTGGTGGAGCGCGCGTCGGCGGACCAGTATTGCAGCCGCGCAGACGTAGATGAGCTATCCGTCCAAGTCGTGGGGATTCACCCCGACGTCGACGATGCTGCAGGCGATGATCGGCTCCAGGCCCAGCTCGCGGGCTTTGGCGGCGAGTTCCTCGCTTTCGCTGCCCGGGTTGAGCCACAGCTCGTCGCAACCTTTGGCGGCGATTTGCTCTAGCAGCGTTATCCCCACCGCGGGCGGCACGTAGAGGCTTATCCGATTGAGCCGTTCGACGGGAATCTCTTCCAAGCTCTTGTAAGTTTGAAAGCCTTCGATCAGGCCCCCTTTGGGATTCACGGGAAACACTCGATAGCCCTGTGCCGCGTGGGCTCGAACCGACTTGTTGCCAAACTTCTCGCGGTTGGCGCTGGCGCCGATGACGGCGACGGTGGGTTGAGACATGCAGTTTCCTCCGAGTTGCGCCGCTCACCCGACGCTAGCGCGTACGGCTCATGTTGAGTGGGTTATTCATCGCGGCGGGCGTCGACGTGTTCATGCACTTGTTGATTGACGAACCAACGGCGCCAGGCCCGCTCGTCGTACTCAAAGTCTTGGCCCCCGGAAAGCTCTCTCAGAGCCCGTCGGACGGAGGGATTCTGCAGGTCCTCTTTGTAGATTTTCTTCCCGCCGCCCATGCTCATGCCGCCTCCTCCGCCTGAGGGGCTGAAAGTTACGTTCATTTCACCCGGAGGCGCGTTCGGATTGGCGACTCGATGCCTGGTGACCAGGGCGTCGATCAATGGGCTAATCGCCGCGGCATCGCCGATCCGCTCCAGCGCTTCCGCGGCGTTCTGAATTACGTCGTTACTATTCTTGCGTTCGTTGAGCGACATGACATACGGCGTGATGCTAATTGGCTGATGCACTCGCAGGAGATCGTCG
Organism: uncultured Granulosicoccus sp.; assembly: GCA_964195615.1. GTDB lineage: Bacteria > Planctomycetota > Planctomycetia > Pirellulales > Lacipirellulaceae > Bythopirellula. Next base: position 6,970 of record CAXMSB010000021.1, read on the forward strand.
AGACATCGCTGTCGCACCTCGTGGTCGGGATCTTCCAGCGACAGTTGCACAAGTTTCTCGACGGCTGCCGGATGTTTCAGTTCGCCCAGGGTGGAGAGGTACAACTCGCGTATTCGAAGGTCTTCTTCGCGGCCGAGTAGTTTCACGAGCGCCGGGGCCGCCAGTGGGTCGCGAATTTCACGGATGTTTTGCACCGCTTCCTCGGTGCGGGGTTTACCGAGCCAGCGTTGCCAGGTATTGATGTTGTGCAGCCAATCGGTCTCGGCCACCTCGCGTTGTTTCTCCTGCTCGCGGAGGGCGATGTCCTGTTCGGTGCGATACGCGCCTTCGTAGTTGCGCAGACCGCGCTCTTCCATGAATTGATCGCGCGTGAGCCAGCGCCCTCGGTGCATTTGATAGCCGAGACTCCTGCGCATTTCCTTGTCGTTGGGATCGAGCTGGAGGATCCGCTGCAGATGGTGTTTGCGAAACCTGGTGAGCTGATGCTGTTGGCACCACTGGGCCAGTTGGCGATGGGCGTCGACCGTGTCAGGCATCGTGCGGCTGCGCTGCCGGTATTCCAGGAGATCGTCGTCCACTTCGGTAACCTTATAGACCTGTGCCTTGGTGAGCGTTACCACCGCGCCGCTGTCGGTGCGGACGACATACTCCTCGTCCGAACCTCGCTCGACGAGCACCCCGGTCACCCGGCCGCCATCTTTCAGGTCGAAAACATCGGCCCGCACCGCGCCCATCGGGGCGAGCAGCGACAATAGCAGGGCCGGCGCTGAAAGGTGTAGCGGTTTCATCTTGCGGCAGTGAGGGGACAGTTGATTGATGGCCAGCGCTATGTTCAATTATAGCTGTTACCCATGGGCGAGGACGATACAAAAAATGACCAACTCCTATTCCAGCGAATCGGCCCTAGAACACCGCAACCAGGGGCCCCAGAGCGTGCGCTGTGCTGTGCTCACGGTGAGCGACACGCGCAGTCTCGATGACGACAGAAGCGGACAGACGATCGTCGAGCTGCTGCAGGCGGCTGGCCATGAGATCGCGGATCGGGCGATTGTTCCCGACGAACCGGCGCTGGTGAGCGATCAGGTGCGCGGTTTCTCGGAGAACGCAGACATCGACGCGGTTCTGGTGACCGGCGGCACGGGAATCGCCGCCCGAGACCAAACGCCCGACGCGGTGGCCCGATTGCTCACCAGGCAGTTGCCCGGCTACGGCGAGCTGCTGCGGATGCTCAGCTATCAGGAAATCGGCGCCGCCGCGATGCTCAGCCGAGCAATGGGCGGGTTGGTGGAGCAGACGGTCGTGTTGACGATGCCCGGCTCGACCGCCGCCGTGCGGCTGGCCATGGAAAAAATCATTCTGCCCGAGCTGCGCCATTTGGTTTCGCTGGCCAAGAGCTAGCACCGTTGGCGCGTGTCATTCCGAGGTCCGCCGAGGAATCTCTGTCGCCCCGGCAACTCGTGTCGCAACCGAGATTCCTCGGCGGACCTTGGAATGACAGCAAGTTCAAGGTCACGTAGGCCAGCCTACGCCTCTATCTGCTAGCAAAGCCAATCTCTCTGGCTTGATTCCACAGGGTGCGGTACTCTCCCGCGTCTGTTTTTGTGGCAGGCTGTTCAATCGCACATTACCCAAGGAGGGGATTCGTGCAACGATTGTTTTCGCTAGTAGTGCTGGGTTTGTTGGGCGGCGTTGGCTATCTTGTCCTCACCGGGGGAGACCTCGGCCAATTGGCCATTGCGCCGCGCAAACAGTCTCCAGCCAACGCGCCGGCACCATACCAAACGCCCGGATCCTGGGCAGGGCCGACAACAGGTCCCGCTGGAAATGCGGACAGCTTTCAAGCAGTTTCTAACGGCCAAGCGGTCGCCGGGCCCAGCAGCGGACCGTCGCTGCGCATCGCGGCGTTCAACATCCAGCACTTTGGCAATTCCAAGGCCAGCAAGCCGTACGTGATGCACACGCTGGCCGACATCGTGCGGCAGTTCGACATCGTGGCCATCCAAGAGATCAGAACCAAGGACGAGTATCTGATTCCGAACTTCGTGAAACTCATCAATCAATCGGGCCGCAAGTACGACCACGTAATCGGCCGCCGGCTTGGCAACACCAAGTCGAAGGAACAATACGCCTATTTGTTCGACACCCAGCGGGTGATGATCGACCGTCAGAGCGTCTACACGATCAGCGATCCCGATAATCTGCTGCATCGCGAGCCGCTCGTAGCCACGTTTCAAGCCCGCGGAGTCGACCCCGACGAGGCATTTACTTTTACTTTGGTCGCCACGCACACCGATCCCGACGTCGTGCCCGAGGAACTCGACGCCTTGGCGGAAGTCTACCGCGTGGTGCGACGTTCTAGCCGGGGAGAGGACGACATCATTCTGCTGGGCGATTTCAATACCGACGATCGGCATCTAGGCCGACTGGGACAATTGCCGGGCGTCTCTCCGCTGATTGCCGGCGTGTGGACGAACACCCGACAGAACAAACAGTACGACAACATCGTCATTCATCAACCGTCAACGACCGAATTCGCGGGCCGCTCCGGCGTGTTCGACGTAATGCGGCACTTCAACCTCACGCAGAAACAGGCCCTCGAGGTCTCGGATCACTTTCCGGTGTGGGCTGAGTTCAGCGTTTACGAACGCGATTACGCGGGGCGCATCGCGAGCCGCCGGCGGACTTCTGGGCGTTGAGGGCATTGGAGAAGTGCAACCTCTCTGACATCGCCCAACTACGAAGTGGCTACCTTCTTCTTGGAAGGACGTGCTGGCACGCCAAGCAGCATTCCACGCGTACTGATGTCTTCATCAATGTCGGGCCAATGGGCTCCCTCTCCATTGCCAATGATCTCGAAGTTAGAGCGCTGCGCGGGGGTTGCCTCGGATAGCCGCCAAGACCACGCAAGTGGAACGCTAATACTGCGTCCATCCTCAAGCTCCGCAATGATCAAATCTTCCGTGACATTCATCGCCGTCATTCGTGGTTCATTACTCCCCACAGTGTTCATCCCAGGCCTCCACAATGCGATCTAAATTCTTGAGGATCAATTTTCGAATACGGTTCAGTTCATTTGCCTTGAATCCGTTGTTTGTGCCAAGACTTACGGGTTCAAGCCAAAACTTACAAGTCATTCGCTCACGACGCACGTGAACATGTTTGAGTTCGTTGCAATCGAAGCTGTAGAAGAACAATCGATACGGCTCGGAGATGTCCGGAATATTTGGCATCTTAATATTGGCCTAGGATCCAGTACAGCGGACAGGCAACTACGCACTTCATTCTACTCCATGGAAAGAGTTCTGGCCACATTGCGATAACTCGGTAATTCAACGTCACACAGCAGCGGGCACTCGAGGTCTCGGATCATTTTCCTGTGTGGGCCGAGTTTAGCGTTTACGAACGCGATTACGCGGGGCGCATTGCTAGCCGTCGGCGGACTGCTGGGCGATGAGTGCGGTCGCCGCTACGAGGCGCTTCTAGCGAGGAAGGGATAGAGGCAAAAAAGGGCCGCCAGAGAGCAGCTGCCCTGATGAATAATAAAACGGTTTTGGCGTCAACACAGACGTCTGCCGTGCCCGGCCATGACGAGGACGCCCAAGCCAAGCAAGGTAAAACTGGAGGGCTCGGGAATAACCGCTAAGGTCGCCCATTTCAGCTCGTCGATGTTGATCTCTTGGAAAGAGTTGTTGGCATCTTCCTGTCCAGTCACCAGCGTGAAGCTGGAGACTCCAGCGGTATCGATGGTGCCGACGAAAGCCGAATAGCCGTTGGAAGTAAGAATCTCCCTAGCGAGATGAGGGCCCAGAACCTATTCGCTGAATCTAACTTGGGATCTGTCAGTAACCCAATAGTTGCCGTTGCCGACCCCCACGTAGAGTTGTCTTGGCCGGTAATCTGTGGAAGGGTGGCCAGCGGTAGGTGCGCGTCAACCTGAAACAGCTGTGCGGAATCGCACATCTGGGCCCCATTTTTTTGCGCAACGGCCGAAAGGCCTATAGATCCAGGGATCTAAAACCGAAGCAAAGAATACATTTCATTTGGCGACAAATCCCGCCTCCTCGCGCTCAGTCAGCTTGAGTGATGACAGGTTTCGAACGGCGTGACCGCCATCGATTAAATTTCCCGATCTTCTGTAAAGGACAGTATGGCTCTGGAATAATGAGGCCTATGTGGCAAAGGACTAGGACTCTTTGGTCTTGGACAGTTCGGGACAGATCCGAGTGTTATCCTGTCAGCAGTATGTTGTGTTGTAGGGATTATGAGTTTGCTGCAGCCAGTTCGCGGCTCACTAGAGTTCGCAGAACGGAATCTTCACCATCCTTGGTGGCTGGAGTGTACAAATTCATTGCCGCCGGCCGTGATGGCATGGGTTTTGCCCTAGATTAGTAGGAACTAACGGTTGATCGGATGGAGAGGACGATGGACAACACAAGACTTGTAAAGCTCCAGACTGAGCTTGAACGAGAACAACGAACGATGAAACGACAAGAGTTGTTGCGACAAATCTGGAGAGAAGGCCAGAGCGGAATGCACGGGCCATCGGTATCAGGCCAAGTCAATACCGAAAGGGCCGATCAGCGGAGAGAACCGGAGACGCACACATGTTCAATGTCGCCGACGACGAGAAAGTCAGAGTCGCGACCCTGTGCCGGATCAACGGCAGGTTGAGCCTAAAGTAGCGCGATTGGCGATACTACCTCATGCTTGTACAAGAAGGTGGTTTGTCAATTATAGTGGCACATCGGTCGAGCTGATTTCCACCTTCGCTGGAGATTTCGATTTCGATGGCGATGTGGAGGGTTCTGACTTTCTCAAGTGGCAACGGGTGGGTCGCCTAATCCTTTGAGCCAATCCGATCTGGCCGACTGGGAAACAACCTACGGCTCAGCTGCGACGCTCTCCGCAACCTCGGCGGCGGTGTCCGAGCCGAACTCGCTGGCCTTACTCTGTTTGGGTGGACTACTAGCTCTGGGCAGCTTCCGCCGCGCTACTGCCTTCGCTACTTGATCTTAAACTTTGTGAGGTGTACTGCTCTCCTGCGAGAACTGGTTATGATGACCATTGCAAGTGAACCAGCTATCGTTAGCGCTCAAGAATCGCAAGCCGCTGCTCCTGCAACCGGGCCGCTTTCAGCGGAACTGGTGGACGCAGCCATTGCCATGGACCTAGCCTTATGGTCGAAGTTTGGCTCTCGTTCAGCACCGCCAGCACCTCTCGGAGAAGAACCATTCGATTGGGTATCGCAATCAGCAAGATGGTTACAAGAGCCTGTCGGGCAATACTCAAGTGGCGTTGCAAATAATGCCTCACTCGACCCAGCCAACGAGTCCATCAACGTCAGACTCAATCAAGATGCAGAAGATGACTCCTTGAATGAAGATTTGCTCGATGAGCTATTCGCCGTTGGTGACTTTGCTTCGTTGCTCTAGATCAGCGATGATGTTAAACATTCAAAATCGTCGTAAAAACGAGTAAGACAGATCGGGGCCTCGCTCATAGCGTCAGAGAATCTCTGAATCCTCTCCGGAGAACCTCTCAGCCCCGTTCTACCGACCTCTGATTGCATTCCCCTACCTAAGCGCGACGTCGAGCACCATCATCACGACGAAGCCGAGCATCAGACTGAGCGTCGCGAGGTCGACGTTGCCGCCTCGCTCGGCTTCAGGGATTAACTCCTCGACCACGACATACACCATTGCTCCTGCGGCAAGGTCGCTGTTTCTGGCCAGGACGATGCCCTGAGTTGGATGACCAAGTGCTGTTAGAGCCGCTGGACATTCTCACCGACTGCATCTATGAAGCTTGAGATTTTCATCGAATGAACCCGTTCTCGGCCCTGGAACTCGCTTTAGTGGGTAAAGGCTGGTCCCACCTATTATCAGCTTTTTCACTACCTTTCAGAAAAATACTTATTTACTTATCGTAAGGTATCGATATATTGATACTATAAGATCTAAGATGGCTACAAAATTAAAGTCAACAGTGAAGCCAAAAGGTAATCCGGCTGCGTTTGCTGAGGCGGCAGAATGCCTGAAAACACTGGCACACCCGGTGCGTCTGCGGATTGTGCAACTCCTGCTGCATGGCCGCTACGCCGTTGGCGAGCTAGCGGAAGACTGCGATGTGCCAGACAACGTGGCTTCGGAACATCTGCGGTTGATGCAGCGTTGTGGGTTCTTCAAGAGTGAACGTGAAGGACGACGAGTTTACTACCAAGTAGCCGAGCCGCACCTGGAGGAGATCATGAAGTGCATCGAAAATCGGTTCCGACCAGATGCAAGGCGAACGAACGGATAGCTATAGAAGTACTCTTTTTACAACTAAGTATCGCCGCCTTGCGATATTACGAATAAATAATCCGGTATGCCGATTAACAAGATGTCGTGGAATCGATGTAAGGGTGAGTCATGTTCGGTCTAGCAGTCCTATTTGGAACTGTAGTTGGATTCGCTTTGGGAATGACCGGTGGTGGTGGTGGAGTTTTCGCGGTGCCACTGTTGGTATACGGACTCGGCATCGCCCCAAGAGAGGCCGTCGGGATTTCTTTAGCGTCGGTCGGTGGAACGGCCCTCGCCGGTGTCGTGCCTCGTCTGTGGCGAGGTGAAGTAGAAATGCGAACCGGGATGCTGTTCGCTATCGCAGGGATGGTCGGGGCACCGGTCGGTTCGTACCTCTCAACAGTCATTCCCGAAACCGTGCTATTGGTAATGTTTGGTTGTTTGATGCTGGTTGTGGCCTGGCGAATGTGGGCGAAGACTCGGAATCCAAAGTTAGTGATCGGCGTTTGTGCGACTGAGAGTAGGGCCTTGCACAATCGCTCGGCGTGTCAGCGTGATGAGGACGGAACGCTTCGATTGAACTCAAGGTGTGCCCGTCTGTTGGTTCTGGTTGGATTTGTCACCGGAATCTTGTCGGGGATGTTCGGCGTTGGTGGTGGCTTCGTCATCGTGCCTGCACTTGTGTTGTTCAGCGGAATGGAGATTCACCGAGCAGTGGGAACATCGCTTCTGGCTATCTTTCTGATCAGTATCAGTGGCGTCACGTCGTATGTGGCGGCTGGCCGAGAGTTGTCACTCGAATTGACGCTGCTGTTTCTTTCTGGAGGCGTGGTTGGTATTTGGTTAGGCAGCTTGATTGCTAAAAAGCTGAATGGGCCAACGTTACAGAAGGTTTTCGCGACCGCGGTTGTAATGGTCGCCGTTTTCGTGATCGTCAAAACTGTTGTTTTATAAACCAAAGGAGATCCGAATATGTTACTCAAATACTTTTACGACAAAGCTCTTGCTCACGCTTCGTACATGGTCGGGTGCCAGCGACTCAAGGTAGCAGTAGTGGTCGATCCCGGTCGGGACATCGACCAGTATCTGGATATGGCCAATCGCGAAGGACTCAAGCTGATCGCTATCGCGGAAACTCACATTCATGCCGATTACGTGTCAGGTGCACGTGAACTCGCTGACCGGATTGGAGCAAAGCTGTATGTGTCGAATGAAGGGCCAGCCGATTGGAAGTACCAGTTCGCTGACCAGTACGACCATCAACTGCTCAAGGATGGCGACTCGTTCATGATTGGGAACATCAAGTTTGACGTGCTGCACACCCCTGGGCATACACCTGAAAGTATTTCCTTCCTGCTAACCGATCAGGGCGGAAGTGCTGATAAGCCAATGGGCATTTTTACCGGAGACTTCGTCTTTGTTGGTTCGATCGGTCGTCCTGACTTGCTTGAAGAAGCTGCTGGTTTAGCGAACACAGCCGAACCCGGTGCTCGTGAATTATTCCACTCAGCAGAACGATTCAAGCATCTTCTCGATTACCTGCAAGTCTGGCCAGCTCACGGAGCAGGCAGTGCATGTGGCAAAGGACTGGGTGCGATTCCTTCGTCGACCGTTGGATACGAAAAGCTGTTCAATCCCGCCTTACAGTACACGGACGAAGAGAAATTTATCCAATACATCCTGTCGGATCAACCAGAAGCCCCGAAGTATTTCGCAGTGATGAAACGAGTCAACAAGGAAGGTCCAGCGGTGCTGGGTCACAAGGGTCTGCCCGAATCACACCCCATCGACGACCTGAACTCTGTGTTGGATTCAGCGATCGTTATTGATCTCTCTCCATCGAACCAGTTCGCCGATGGCCATGTTCCACGAACGCTCAACATCCCGGCTGGAATGCTTGCTGGATGGGCCGGATGGATTGTCGACTATTCCAAGCCAGCGTACTTGATCGCCGAACCGAGCCAGCTTCCCGAAGCGACTCGCGTGCTGCGAAAGATCGGTGTGGACGATGTGCGTGGCTATTTTGATTCCTCGAAAGTCCGTGCCGCAGGACTCGCAACGGAGAGCTACGAGTCGGCGACGCCCACTGAACTAAAGCCCCGTATCGACTCGGGCGATCTCAGACTGATTGATGTCCGTTCCGACGACGAATGGAAGCACGGACGAATTGCTGGAGCGGATCACCACTTCCTTGGACGTTTGCTCGACAACGTGGATGCCATCGCAAGCGATAAGCCAATCGTCGCCCAGTGCCAAGCGGGCGGACGGTCTGCGATAGCTGCCAGCATTCTGCAAGCAGCAGGGCGTAAGGTCATCAACATGACGGGTGGCTTGAGTGCTTGGTCAAATGCTGGTTTGCCGGTCGACCAAGCGGTAGCCATGCCATCATGCGACGTGGGTTCGAAGCAATGTACGTGAGAAAGGGGATTGCTGTGATAGAAGTTTTATGGCTCACTAAACAAATCGCCTGCAACACTAATTAATCGAAGCGTATCAGAACAACAATAGGCTAAGGAGAACGACAAATGGACTGGTTTGCAAAGGATCGCTTTGTTTTCTCCGGGATGATTGGGTAGTTGAGTTGGTGAGTTGGGAGCTTACATTGGTTGATACTTCTGCCCGTTCTGCATAATCGAGACCATCACGCACCACACGCGGCGAGCCACTGCCACGATCGCCTTTTTCGCGGTGCAACGGGCAGTTAGTTTTTCGTACACGCTTGCCCAGCGGCGGGTCTTGAGCACCAACCGCCAAGCCGTTTCGACTAGAGTCGTCCGCAGCAGTTGTGACCCTTGCTTAGTAATCCCCAATTGCTTGGCTTTGCCTGCGCTTTCGCGAATGCCAGGAGCTAAGCCCGCATAGGCGGTCGCTTTGCGCTGGGAGGCAAATCGGCGGATGTCACCTGCTTCGGCTAGCACGACTTCAATCGTCACCAGGCCGACGCACGGCATGCTCTCCAGTACCGCGAGGGCTTCTTGCTCGGCAACGGGTGCCTGTTTGGCGAACGCCTGCAATTGCTTGACTACCCGCTTGAGTCGCTCGCTGTGTTGGTCGAGTTCTTCGCAGGGCAAGTCAACAGTAAAGCGATCTGCTTCCGAAAGTTCAATCGTGGCGAGGTACTCTCGTCCTGCTTTGCTGAACAAGTTCTTCGTGTCAGCGTTGTAGTGGCTCAGCACACGTCGTAATTTATTGTCTCCACGATGGGTCTAAAACCCTCGCCTTTTACCGATTGCCCAGGTGGTGCGAGTTAGTCCGTGAGCGAATCCACCGCCGTCACGCGGCGGAAGAGCAGGGCGACGAACTCGCTCCTCAGCTTGGGGTACCCCAGCGGAAGCCTGCGTGCAAGGCTCGGAGCAGCCCAAAGGGGCCAGGAGCCGGACGACCGTTGGCCGAACTACTGGTGTCATGGGCCCATTCTCATGCGATCGACATCTGCCAGCAGCCTAATTTCGGCTCGCGACGAACACCCTCCGCCGTGTATCATGGAGTGCTCGCAATCCCATCGCACGGAGGTTCTCGCATGGATCGCTGGGACGTAATCTTCATTTTAGTGGCCGGCTACGTGGCCGTGATGTCGTTGGTGCGGCTGATGGCTCGCCGTCGCAACCAATCGCTGGAACAGATCCGCGGGCAGATTGCCGAGCAAACGGGTAAGAAACCGAAGAAGAAAAAGAAGATCAAGGCCGCCGATCAGCCCGAACAGGAAGACCGCGGTGCGGCCTGACTTGGCATCGCGACGGAGATTCCTCGGCGGACCTCGGAATGACAAATTGGAAAACATCCGCGTGAATCGCGGGCCTGAAGACGTATGACCAAGAAACTCTACATCGAAACCGTCGGTTGCCAGATGAACGTGCTCGACAGCGAGCTTGTCGTGGCCAGTTTGCGCAAAGACGGCTACGAGCTGATCGACAACACCGAGGGCGCTGACACGATCCTATTCAACACTTGCAGCGTTCGGCAACATGCCGAAGACAAAATCTACAGCGCCCTGGGCCGGCTTAAGAACGCCAAGCGGGACCATCCGCACAAGATCATCGGCGTGCTGGGCTGCATGGCGCAGAAAGACCAGAAACTGATTTTCCAGCGGGCGCCCTACGTCGACCTGATCGTCGGCCCGGGCCAGCTGCACCAGGTGCCGCAGTTGATCGCTGAAATTTCAGACGGCGGTGAACAGCGCATGGAGGTGAGCCTCGGCCGCAAGGACGGCGCGCGGACCGATATCCAGCGGAGCCACGAGAGTTTCGACCCGCTGCGCGATCCCGAGATGCGGACCACGCCCTATCAGGCGTACGTGCGGATTATGATCGGCTGTGACAAGTTCTGCACTTACTGCATTGTGCCCAGCGTGCGCGGTCCAGAGCAGAGCCGACCACCGAGCCAGATCGTTGCCGAAACGCGGCAGTTGGCCGGCGAAGGCTGCAAGGAAGTCATTCTCTTGGGCCAAACCGTCAACAGCTATCGCCATCGCGAAGAGGGGCGCGAATGGCGGCTCAGCGACTTGATCCATGTCCTGCACGAGATCGACGGCCTCGAGCGGATCAAGTTCGTCACCAACTATCCCAAAGACATGTCCGACGACCTGTTGGACGCGGTGCGCGATCTGCCCAAGTGTGCCACTTACTTGCACGTGCCAGCGCAGAGCGGATCGAATCGCATGCTCCAACGGATGAAACGGGGCTACACGGTCGAAGACTATCGCGAATTGATGGACCGCATCCGAGCGAGGATCCCCGACGCGGCGGTGACGAGCGATTTCATCGTTGGCTTCTGCGGCGAGACCGACGACGACTTCCAGCAGACGATCGACTTGGTGCGGGAGCAGCGGTTCAAGAACAGCTTTATTTTCAAATACAGCGAGCGGCCGGGCACCCGGGGCTCCGACATGTATCCTGACGACGTCCCCGAAGAGGTAAAGAAACGTCGCAACAACGAACTCCTGGCCATTCAGAACGAGATTAGCGAAGAAGACAACCAACTGTTTCTCGGCCGCGACGTGCAGGTGCTGGTCGAAGGGCTCAGCAAGGCGGGCGCCAAGCACGAGGACCCGGAGGCTCAGCAGGTTCAGCTCACCGGTCGGACGACGTGCGATCGGATCGTGGTGTTCGAGGGCAACCGTCGGCAAATAGGGCAGGTTCTGCCGGTCACGATCTACGACGCTAACGCCCACACGCTGTTCGGCACGGTCGTCACCCAGCACATCGGGCCAGAGGTGTTTTCGCTCGAGCAATCTGTTTAATAGAACGCGGATGAACGCAGATTTGGCGGATTTACACGGAAGAAGAGGTTGCTCCAATTGTCCTCCGATCGGCGCGAATCCGCTCAATCCGTGGCAATCCGCGTTCCATTCCGGTTCTATTTCGTCGGTCAGATAGTTGATAAACTAGCTTCTTATGCAGACCGACCTCCTCCACACGTTGCTCGATTCCGAGAGTGAAGCCGCAGGCTGGCTGAAGCCGCTGGGGATCGTCGACGTGCGCACGGCACATGCCAATCTCACTCGGCTGGCGACCACCGGCGTGCCGCTCGACTTGTTGGGAGTCATCTGCGATCAATTTGCCGAAGTGGCTCCGCAGTTGGCCGACCCCGACATGGCGCTGAACAATCTGGAGCGTTTTCTCCAGGCGGCCCGCAGTCCGCTGGCGATGGCGGCGCTGTTCGAGCGTGACGCCAGATCGCTGCCCAACCTACTGATGCTGCTCAACTGCAGCCAGTATCTCAGCGATCAACTCTGTGCAGATCCCGAAAGCTACGAACTGCTGCGCACGACCGAGGGTCAGCCGGTGGCGACGGAAATGCTCGTCGACGAGCTACTGACCGATGTAGGGTCGATCGACAATGAAGGCGACCTCATGGCGACGCTACGTCGATTTAAACGCCGCGAGACGCTTCGCATCGCGTACGGCGACGTCGTTCAACAGTTGCCGGTGGCACAGATCACTCGTCAAATCTCCTATCTGGCTGATGCGATCGTCGAGGCGGCCCTCGCCTTCGCTACGCGGAACGTCCGCGAGAAACAGCTCAAACGCAACGGCCAACAGCTTGCCATCCCCCGCATCGTGGTGCTCGCTCTGGGGAAATTGGGCGGACTGGAACTCAACTATTCCAGCGACATCGATCTGGTGATTCTCTACCAGACGCTCAATGCGACCGAGTCGCACGACCAGTTGGAGGCCCACGATTTCGTTTGCCGAGTGTCGCAAGACCTGATCCGACTGTTGAGTGAGTCGACCGAACTGGGCTTCGCCTACCGGGTCGACATGCGGCTGCGACCCGAGGGCCGGCAGGGCCCGCTCTGTTCGACGGTGGAAAATGCCTTGGCCTACTACGACACCCGCGGCCGAACTTGGGAACGGCAGGCCTACGTGAAAGCGCGGCCGATCGCGGGCGACATGGACCTGGGCCACGAGTACCTCAAACAGCTCGAGCCCTGGGTCTACAGTCGCTACCTTTCTCTGGCCGACATCACGGGCATCAAGTCACTCAAGCGAAAAATCGAAAATCGGGCTCTCGACCGGGGCGTCAGCCTCAGCGACGTGAAAACGGGCCACGGCGGCATCCGCGACATCGAGTTTGTGATTCAATTCCTGCAATTACTCAACGGCGGGGCCCTGCCGGAGGTTCGCACAGGCAATACACTTGAAGCGATCGACCGCCTGGAACATGCACGTAGCCTCACGCATCAGGAGCGTTCCTTGCTGGAAGAGAACTATTCCTTCCTGCGCAAGCTCGAACATCGGCTGCAGATCATGTACGACCTGCAAACGCATCAGTTGCCGACCGCTGATCGAGAACTCAAAAAGATCGCTCGTCGCATGGGCTTCGTTGGTACGCCCCACGTGTCCGCACTCGCGGCATTTCAGAACGACTACCAACATCGCACCGAGGTAAACCGCAAGATTCTCGATCATCTGTTGCACGACGCGTTCGGCGACGATGCCACCATCGAGCCCGAGGTGGATCTTGTCAACGATCCCGACCCCTCGCCGGAGACGATTGCAAAGGTCTTGGGTCGCTATCCGTTCACCGACATTCGGGCTGCCTACGCCAATCTGATGTCGCTGGCGGAGGAGCCGATTCCGTTTCTTTCCACGCGCCGTTGCCGGCTATTCCTGGCCGCCATCGCGCCGCGGCTTTTGGCGTCGATCGCCCAAACGCCCGACCCCGATGGCACGCTCGTCACGTTGAGCCGCGTGAGCGACTCGTTGGGAGGCAAGGCGGCCCTCTGGGAACTGTTCAGCAGCAATCACCCAACGCTGAATCTCTACGTGACGCTCTGCGCGGCCTGTCCCTACCTCTCGGAAATACTCACCAGCAATCCGGGAATGATCGACGAGCTGTTGGACAGTCTGCTAATCGGACATCTTCCCGACCTGCCCGTGTTGGAACAGTCGCTCTCCGATCTGACGCACGGGGCCGAAGACGTCGAGCCAATTCTGCACAGCTTCAAGTATTCGCAACACCTGCGCGTCGGCGTGCGAGACATTTTGGGCAAGGATAAGATCGAGGCGACCCACGCCGTTCTGTCCGACATTGCCGAGGCGTGCCTCAAGCAGATCATCGCCGCGGAGCGTGTGCGACTGGTCGGCAAGCTGGGCGAACCTCGCGTCGGAGAGCCACCCGAGGCGGAAGGAAACGGCCACGTCGCCGCTTGGCACCCAGGCAGCGAGCGCGTCGGAGAGCCGTGCGAATTCATCGTCCTGGCCCTGGGCAAACTGGGTGGCCGAGAGCCAAATTTCCACAGCGATCTCGACTTGGTGTTTCTCTACGAAGCCGAGGGAAACACGGTTGCCGATCGCCGCGGTCGGGGCAAGTCGACCACCAACAACCACTTCTTCAGCGAGTTGGGACAACGGATCATCCAACGTGCGAACCAATTCGGCCCGTACGGCCGGTTGTTCGAGATCGATCCGCGGCTTCGTCCCACAGGTCGCGGCGGCGCGCTGACCGTTTCGCTAGAGGGTTTCGTCCGCTATTTCCAGAACGGCGGCGGGCAACTTTGGGAACGGCAGGCGTTGTGCAAAGCGAGGGTGATCACCGGCTCGCCCGCGGCCGTCGAGCGCACCATGGCTGCGGTGAGCGCGGCGACCTATTGCCACCCGTGGCAGGCGAGCGACGCTGCCGAGATCCGCGCGATGCGATTCAAGCTGCAAGAATCGGCTTCGCCCCACAACCTCAAACGGGGCGCCGGCGGCACGATGGACACCGAATTCGTCTTGCAAATGTTGCAAATGAAGCACGGCAAGGAAAGACCCGAGCTGCGCGTGCCGGGCACGCTGGCCGGTCTCAGCGCCCTGGAAGATGCCGGCATTCTGGCGACCGGCGACGCCACCTTCCTCTGGAAGGCCTACCAATTCCAGCGCAGCATCGAAGCCCGCATCCGACTGATGAACGCCTCGGGCCGGCACGAGTTTCCCGACGACCCGTTGGAGCTGGCCAAGCTGGCGTTCCTGCTGGGGTACTCCAGTACCGAAGCACTCTCGGACGAAGTCGCGCAGACGTTCCACGACGTCCGAGTGGTTTTTCTACGTATTTTTAATGCGGCGGAGCGGGGTTAGCGTGGTCGTCGACGTTGCGACTTAGCCCAACACCATTTCATGCGACTCGGCCGAGAGGACAAAGATTTTGCCATCGCCCATCCGACCGGTGCGGGCCATCTCCACGATCTTGCGGATCACTTCCTCGGCCCGCGAGTCGTCGACCCAGGCGGTGATCTGCACCTTCGGCAGAAAGGCCTCGGCGTATTCGCTGTCAGTGTACTGATCGAGATAGCTTTTCTGGCGTCCCATGCCCTTCACTTCTGTCACCTCGAACGCCTCCAGCGGCGCACGTCGCAGGCCGTCGAGAATCTTCTCGGCCAAAAACGGTTTAACAATCGCGACGACTTGTTTCATGGAGAGAGGCTTTCGGCTGTTGGCTATCAGCTTCTTCTTGCCGACGGCTAACAGCCGACAGCCGACAGCCCCACTCAACTAAAAAAGTTTTCGCCGAACAGATCTAGCTCGGGGCCCGTTTCCACTTCCATGTCGCCGTTCACCGTCACCTGACAGGCCAGACGCATCGTTTCCTCGTTGCCGAGAAACGCCATCGCGGGTAGCGGGTCGAGTCCGCCGGGGGTGACCGGCGTAGGCACGGGACACTTGAACCGGAGTTTTTCGACGGTGCCCATCTTGCTGGCATTTTCCATGCCACTGGTGATCCGCACCCGGCAAGTGCCGCACTGGGCGAATCCATGGCAGTTCACGAATTTGTTCATGCCGGCCCCAATGCCGTTGAGGCCTTGGTGCGTGTTGACGCCGGCCTTGATGGCTTCCTTGCGGAGATTGGAGCCCGCGGGAACTTCGATTTCTTTCTTTTCTTTGGTGAACTTGACGACGGGCATCGGAAAACCACACCTTCGGAAGAATGGACCACAATCAGGGGGCGCGGCTACCGTTTCCGCCGGCCAAAGAGTAAGATAATCTACCGCGCCGCCGGGGGCAGGCAAACCCTCATTTAACAGGTATCCTCCCGGTGCCGTGCCACCGGGAAAACGATCGAATCCGCTGCAGGAGAAGAACACTTCAGATGGCAAAACAGCATTCCAAATACCAGCAGAAGATCATCAAGAACTATTACAATAACCGCGATGCCATCTCGTTGCAGCGGCTGGGCGAGTTGGTGACCGACCTCTATTTGGCCGAGGGCAAGAGCCGGGCCACCAAATGGAAACAGGCCGCTGCCGCGATGGAAAAACTCGGCGTCAAAGCTGACCAGATCGAGCACATCGTCGGGCAAGACAACCCGGCGTTGGTCGCCAAGATGGTGGAAGATTTCATGGGGAAAGAATAATCGCCAACTGTCATTCCGAGGTCCGCCGAGGAATCTCGTCTCAAGGTGTATTGGCGTGGCAAGCTAGATTCCTCGGCGGACCTCGGAATGACATTGCAGAAACACTATGAAACAATACCTCAACCTTCTCGATCATGTGGTGCAGAACGGCGTCGCAAAGTCCGACCGGACCGGCACCGGTACGCGGAGCGTTTTTGGCCACCAGATGCGGTTCGACTTGAGCGAGGGTTTCCCTTTGCTCACCACCAAGAAACTGCACGTGCGGTCGATCATCTACGAACTGCTATGGTTTCTGCGGGGCGAAACGAACACGCGATTCCTGAACGACAACGGCGTGTCGATCTGGAACGAATGGGCCGACGCCGACGGAGAGTTGGGACCCGTCTATGGCAAGCAGTGGAGAAGCTGGACTGTGCCCGGCGGCGGCTCGGTCGATCAGATCTCGGAAGTGATCGACGCAATTCGCCACAATCCCGACTCCCGCCGATTGATCGTCAGCGCATGGAACGTTGCCGACGTCCAACAGATGGCCCTGCCGCCGTGCCACTTGTTGTTTCAGTTCTACGTGGCCGAAGGTCGGCTGTCTTGCCAACTGTACCAGCGCAGTGCCGATGTCTTTCTGGGCGTGCCGTTCAACATCGCCTCCTACTCGCTGTTAACGATGATGGTGGCTCACGTCACGTCGCTCGCCCCGGGCGAGTTTATCCACACGCTGGGCGATGCACATCTGTACGACAACCACCTGGAGCAGGCCCAGTTGCAACTCACCCGCGAGGCTCGTTCGCTGCCGAAGATGCACCTCAGCCCGGCGGTCAACTCGATCTTCGAGTTCCACTTCGAGGATTTCCGTCTGGAAAGCTACGACCCGCACCCCCACATTTCCGCGCCCGTAGCCGTATGAACCTTTCTCTCATCGTCGCGGTGGCAGAAAACGGCGTCATCGGCCGCGAGGGGCAGTTGCCCTGGCATCTCTCGTTCGACCTACGGCGATTCAAGCGGCTAACGATGGGCCGGGCGATTCTCATGGGACGCAAGACTTGGGAGTCGATCGGACGACCGTTGCCGGGCCGCACTTCGATCGTCATCTCACGTCAGGCCGACTATCGGCCGGGGCACGACGGCGTGCTCGTGGCCACGAATCTCGACGAGGCGCTGGCCCAGGCCCGTCGCCTTGAATCAGAAGCTAACGAAGCGTTCATCATCGGCGGAGCGCGGATCTATGAAATGTGCTTCCCGAGAGCTGATCGGCTGTTGGTCACACGGGTGCATGGCGAGATTGAGGGCGACGTTTCTTTCCCTCCGGTCAATTGGGATGCGTGGCAGCTGGTTGAGGAAGAACACCATGCTTCCGACGAGAAGAACGACTATCCGCACACGTATCAAATCTGGCAACGGAAGTAACGGAACACCTCGGCCCCATGGCGAAGAAAGAAATACATCGCTGCGAGTGGACGCAGGCCAAGGTCGAGCCGTTGTACCTTGCCTATCACGACCAGGAGTGGGGCGTGCCGGTGCATGATGACCGCACGCAGTTTGAGTATCTCACGCTGGAAAGTGCCCAAGCAGGCCTGAGCTGGTGGACCGTGCTCAACAAACGCGAAGGTTATCGCAAGGCTTTCGCCGATTTCGACCCGGCAAAGGTCGCCTGCTTCACCGACAAGCGGATCGAACGGCTGCTCCAGAACCCGGCCATCATCCGCAATCGGCTGAAAGTTACCGCCGCGGTGAACAACGCCCGCCTGTTTCTGGAAGTGCAAGCCGAATTCGGCACGTTCGACGCCTACATCTGGCAGTTCGTCGATGGCCGGCCAATTCAGAACAAATGGCGTAAGCTCAAAGACATTCCTGCCACGACCAAGGAGTCCGACCTGTTGAGCAAAGACCTCAAGCGTCGAGGCTTCAAGTTCGTCGGCAGCACAATCGTCTACGCCCACATGCAGGCCGTGGGGATGGTCAACGACCACCAGGTCACCTGCTTCCGGCACAAAGCGTGTGCTCGGCTGTCCTGACGGCCCTTATTTCTAAGGAAAAGCGATCACGTCGTCAATCGATTCCGCGCCACAGGCCAACATCGCCAGGCGGTCGAAGCCCAGAGCACAGCCGGCACAGGCGGGCAGGCCCCGTTGCATGGCGGCCAGCAGCGACTCGGGCAGCGGCAACCGCTCACGACCGTCGGCCGCGCGGGCCTCGTTGACGGCAACCAAACGTTGCCGCAGCTCTTCGGCATCGGTCAATTCATGATAGCCGTTGGCCAATTCTACCTCGTGCCAATACAACTCAAACCGCTCCGCCACGCGCTTGCCGTCTTCTCGCTGGGTGACTGTGGCGAGCGCCGCCTGGCTCTCCGGATAGTCGTACAGAATCTCCGGCCCCGCGCGACCCAACTCCGGCTCAACTTTCATTGCCAATAGCAGATTGAGCCACTCGTCGCGATCGTCGATGGTCATCTCGGCGGGTGCGGCAAGTTCCAGCTCCGCTGCGCGCGAGGCAAGCTGCTCGCAAGTCGCCTGATGGGGATCGATGCCAACGTGTTTTTCAAACGCCGCAGCATAACTGGTCCGCGTGACTGGATCCGACGCCAACACGGCTTGCAGCAACTCATCGACGAATTCGATACCGGCCTGCATGTCGTCGCCCACCCGATACCATTCGAGAAGCGTGAACTCGGGGTTGTGCAACGGGCCCCGTTCGTCGCCACGAAACGAACGAGTGATCTGAAAGATCGCTTCGACACACTCCATGCCTTCGGCCAGAAGACGCTTCATGTGCAATTCCGGAGACGCCTGCAGCCACAGCGGCCCGCGAGCCCCTGCGACGCGAATCGGCTCGATATGCAGCTCGGGAATCACCTCCTCGGACAACAGGGGCGTCTCGACTTCGATAAAGTCTCGCTCCAAGAAGAACAGCCGCAACGAACAGAGCAGATCGCTACGCCGCGCAAGATATTCGGTTTTCGTATCCATCCAGGAATTCTCGCTGATTGGGCTAGCGAATGTCCACGGGTGGCCGAGGCAGAGCGAAATCTGCCCCGGTCTCTGCGTCACCGGGGCACGCCCTGCGGGACTTTGCCCCGGCCACCCCGGCACATGCAATATGGCACTCACGCGACAGGCTGTCCGGGCAACAGCGGGGGCATGGGGCAGTCGAGCATGTCGCAGATGCCCCGTAGCAACTCGGCTTCGCGGATCTTCACTTCGTCGTCGGCACAAATGGCCGCGGCGCAGGCTTCGACCAACCTTTGCCGATGTTTCGCGGCGACTCGGGCCAACTCGGTCAGGGCCGCGTCAAGCTGTTTGAGATCGCACTCTTCGGGAGGTAACAATTCGATTTTCGCCTTGGGCAGATGCGAGGCGGCCTCGGCCAACGCCTCGCGGGCCTTGTCGGGCGCATTGCCCGCGTAGGCCAACGCGGAAAGCAACACCGAACAAGGTCCGCCCAGTCGAGTCAGCGCATAATACGCCACCCTCGGAGGTCGGGCCGACTCGAACTGCGGCCGCAGATGTCGCAGCAACACCCGGTGCAGCGTCCATTCGAACAGGGCCACGCGACGATCAGCCGCGACCAACTCCTGAAACGCTTGGGAAAACTCCCGATATTGCGGCGGGGCCATCGCCCGTAACGCGGGCAGCGACATGTCGACCAACGGCAACCGCCCGCGCACGTCGAGCCCGTCGACCACCGGCGCAAGTTCTCGGGTGAGTTTTACTATGTCAGGCGGCATGAACCGCGTGAGTGTTTCGAACTGCAGATTGCGCACTGCTTCGTCCCGATCCAGCAGCAGTGAAAAAATGACTGCTCGGGCGCCGTAAGGCTCGTGCACGGCCGTGACGATCGTCTCCGGTAAACGCTCCACCAATTCATGCGCGTAGGCGCGGTGAATCTCAGTCGGATTGCCAATCTGGTCGGCGGCGTCCTCCACCACGTCGACCGGCACGCGATCACCAAGCGGCGAGGCGCCCACCAAACCCGCGGCGCCGGCGATCTCGACAAACGCCGACGGTGTGTCAGGCAGCGGCGGGAATTTTCCGTCCCACTCGGGATCGAGAGCCGCGATGCGTTTCTCCAGCGGCGGGTGCGTCGCCATCAGCCCAGAAAATCCTTCGCGCACGCCTTGGCCAAAATACATGTGGCTGACCTCGGCCGCGTTGGGATGCTCGATTTTCGAGCCGAACACGGCCGCCCCGATCCGCTTGAGCGCCCCGGCGATTCCCGAGGGGTCGCGCGTGAACTGAACCGCCGAGGCGTCGGCCAAGTACTCCCGCTGCCGAGAAACGGCCGCCTTGATCATCCCGCCCATCAGCGTGCCCAGGAATCCAAGGATCACCATCCCCAGGCCGATCAGAAACAGGTACATCGCCCCATTGTTCTTGGAATTCCTGCTACCGCGCCCGCTATGTGCGGCGATGCGAAACAAAATCTGCCCGATGAGCCCCAGCAGCAAGATGCCGTGCAAGATGCCGATCAGCCGGATGTTCAGCCGCATGTCGCCATTGATAATGTGGCTGAACTCGTGGGCGACGACGCCCTGCAATTGGTCGCGCGTGAGTTGCTCGGCCGTGCCTCGGGTGACGGCCACGACCGCGTCGCTGGGCGAATAGCCGGCGGCGAACGCGTTGATGCCCTTTTCTTCGGCCAACATATAAACGGGCGGCACGGGCACGCCCGAGGCGAGCGCCATCTCCTCGACGACGTTCAGAATACGTCTCTCGACCGGGTCGCTCGTATTGGTATGAATCCGCTTGCCGCCGACCGCCTCGGCCACACTCGTCCCGCCGCCCCGCAGCGCAGCTACCTTGTACAAGCTGCCCAGCACGATCAACGCCAGCGTCGCGCCACCGGCAGCAAGCGGAATGCCGATCTGCTGCTCCAAGCCCTGCGGACCTTTTTCGCCCGACGACAGAATAGCCACCGCCGTCGCGGCAGTCACCACCCCCACGATGCCCACCACGGCCAATACGAACATCACCACCAGCCACTTCGTAGAGCGGCGCGCATCACTCTGACGGTCAAAGAAATTGGTAGACATGTGTAAGGGGAGTAGGGGTCGGAGGTTGAGGATCAGGGGGCGGACTGAGGAATGAAACGACTCTTTTTCTGCTGCGTTACGTTTTCATCTCTGTAAGCCGCGAGGCGCTAGCCGAGCGCTCGGCTTGCGCCTCGCGGCTTACGATCAAAAAGGGTGGTTCACTGACCTCTGATCTCCGACCACTGCTTCCCCCACCTCAGAAAGATACCTTCGGCGCTTCGGCGATTGCCTCGCTGTCGAATTCCAAGAACTCCGCGTCGGTCGCGTGCCCGAGCATGTTGGCAAACACAACCGCCGGGAATGTTTGGCGATAGGTGTTGTAGGAGGTGACCGAGTCATTGTACGCCTGTCGGGCGAACGCGACGCGGTTCTCCGTCGAGGTGAGTTCCTCGGTCAATTGGGCCATGTTTTGATTGGCCTTCAAGTCGGGATACGCCTCTGCCAGGGCGAACAGTTTGCCTAGCGAGCCGGTAAGCATTTGCTCCGCGCCGGCCAGGGCATGCATCGCGGCCGGATCGCCCGGCTTGGCTGCCGCCTGCTTCAACCCGCCCACTGCCTGGTTGCGGGCGTTGATCACCGCCTCCAGCGTTTCCCGCTCGTGCTTGATGTAACCCTTGACGGTTTCCACCAGGTTGGGAATCAGATCGTAGCGCCGCTTGAGCTGCACCTCGATTTGCGAGAAAGCATTTTCAAAACGGTTCTTGAGCGTCACCAGCCGGTTGTAGATCCCCACACCGTACATAACCAACAGCAGACCCACAACAAGAACGACGGCTAGAATAATCCAGGGCGTCATGGCAAACTCCTTGCGAGAGGTTTTATGGCTTCGAGGATTCGCTCAGCGTACACCTTCGGCCAGCGATTGCAAACCCGAAGGGGTACGACCGCTATTCGTCGGCAGGGCACAAATCTTGCCAGAAAAAGACTTGGATTATTCAACGCAGAGGCCGCAGAGTGGCAGGGGGCCGCTGAGGGAATTAGTATTTCGGTGCCCAGTCACCCAAGATCAAGCCGACAAGATTTGTGGCGAGTCCAGAACAAATCCCTGTTCCTCCGCGGCCCTCTGTCCCTCCGCGTTCTCTGCGTTGAACCAGCCCCGTCGCAAACTCAGCCATCCGGCCCTTTGGTCCGCTCGACGTACTCCCCGGTGCGGGTGTCGACGCGTAGCCAGTCGCCGATGTTGATGAACGCCGGCGCGAGGATCTCCGCGCCGGTCTCCAGCTTCACCGGTTTCGAGACGTTGGTTGCCGTGTTGCCTTTGACGGCCGGTTCGCAATACTCGACTTTCAGCATCACGTGGTTGGGCATCGTCACGCCGATCGGGTTGTTGTTGAACACAATCAACTGACAGTCCAACCCTTCCTTCAGCAGCCCCGCGCCATCGCCCACCTGTTCGGCGGTCAGCTCGTACTGCTCGTAGTCGTTGTTGTCCATGAATACAAAGCTCTCGCCCTGCTGGTACAAGTACTGAGCAGTGAACTCGACGACGTCGGCCTCCTCCAGACTCTGCCCGGCTCGATAAGTGCGATCGGTGACCGTGCCCCGCAACAGATTCTTCAGCTTGCATTCGTACAGCGCGGCACCCTTACCCGGCTTGCGAAAATTCATTTCGATCATCTGAAAGGGCACGCCGTCGATCTGAATCTTCAGACCCTTCTTGAATTCGTTGGTACTGTAGGTTCCCACTAGTTTTGTTCCCGTCTCTGTGCGTCGTTGATTGAATCGCGTACACTAGAACCGGCGTTAAAACCACGGTCCCCTATTCCTAAGGCGGTTTTAAAACCGGTTCTTGCGAAGTGAGCATTCTAACCAGAAAACCGCCGGCTGTCCGCGCCGTTTCCGAGGGGGAACCCGCCCCAGAGAGCGCGTGGCAAATGGACCTTCGCAATGCGGTCCGCGACGCCCACCAGCTCTGCGGTCGGCTGGGGCTGCCTGCGGAACTGGCTGACGCCGCAGCGGGCGGGGCGCGGCAGTTCCCCGTTTTCGTGCCGCCCGCCTATCTGGCCCGCATCCAGCCCGGCGATCCGCACGATCCCCTGCTGCGGCAGGTGATGCCCGTGGTCGACGAAACGACCGAAACCCCCGGCTTCTCGCGCGATCCGGTTGCCGACGGGCTGGCGACCCTGCAGCCGGGCCTGTTGCAGAAGTATGCCGGCCGCGCGTTACTGGTCACGACCGGCGCTTGTGCCGTGCATTGCCGCTACTGCTTCCGGCGACATTTTCCCTTCGAGCAAGTGCCGCACAGCACCGCCGCCTGGGACACGGCGCTCGCCGCCATCGCGGACGACGATTCGCTCAGCGAGGTGATCCTCAGCGGCGGCGATCCGCTAATGATGGTCGACGATCGACTGGCGATGTTGGTCGAAAAGATCGCCGCCATTGGGCACGTCACCCGGCTGCGAGTACATACGCGGCTGCCGGTGATGATTCCGTCGCGTGTGACCGACGAACTGATCGCTTGGCTCACCGGCACGCGGCTCACGCCGGTCGTGGTGATCCATGCCAACCATGCCCACGAATTGGACGACGCGGTTGCCGCTAGCGTCGACCGACTTCGCCGGGCGGGCGCGACGCTGCTGAACCAAGCCGTGCTGCTGCGGGGCGTGAACGATTCAGCCGCGGCGCTCACCTCGCTTAGCGAACGGCTGGTCGAGATCGGCGTCGTGCCGTACTATCTGCACCAACTCGACCGCGTCGCCGGCGCTGCCCACTTCGAAGTACCTGTCGAACAAGGCCGAACGCTTATCGACCAACTCCGCGTCAGTCTGCCGGGATACATGGTTCCTAAATACGTCCAAGAAATTCCCAACCAGTCAAGCAAGGTCCCACTTCATTAACGCCCCGTTAACCGCCGGCGCCCCGCCCGCGCGTCACACCATGCCAACCAATCTCTACAACACCCAAGATGCTCAACAGCTACAACAAGAGCTAGGTCTCGACGCACAGCGCCTGCGCCAACTGCGCAACGATCTGCTCAAGCGTTTCAAGCCCGACGCGGAAGTTCTCAAGCGTTTCTCCGCCGCCAATCAGCTCGCGTTGCATTCGCTTGAGCCCGTCTCTCGATACGATTCCGAAGTCGACGGGGCGACCAAGCTTCTGCTGCGCACCGGTTCGGGGATGCTGATCGAAGCGGTCATCCTTCGGATAGCGACCGGGCGGACCACGCTTTGCGTTTCCAGCCAAGTCGGCTGCGCCGCGGCGTGCGAGTTCTGTGCTACCGGAAAAATGGGCATCGCTCAAAACCTGCAAGCCGACGAAATTCTCGACCAGGTGCTGCAGGCCGGCCAATTGCTCGCCGCCGAGGACCGACGTCTGCGGAACATTGTTTTCATGGGCATGGGCGAACCGCTGCACAATGAAGAGAATCTTTACCAGTCGCTCGAATCGCTCACCGCGGGGGAGTTGTTCCATCACTCACCGGCAAAAATCCTGGTCTCCACGGTCGGGATACCCGAGGCAATGGTTCGCTGCGCTCGGCGTTTCCCGAAGGTGAACATCGCGCTGAGTTTGCACAGCGTGCAACAAGAGGTTCGTGAACGGCTCGTTCCGCTGGCCCGGCAGTATCCGCTCGACGAACTGCGTGCGACGCTCGTTCAGCTCAACAAGCTGCAGAAGAAGCCGGTGATGATAGAGTATCTGATGTTCGTCGGGGTGAACGACTCTGAGGACGATGCCCACGCGCTAGCAGAATGGCTGTGGGATCTCAACGTGCATGTGAATCTCATTCCGTACAACCCAATCGACGACGCCCCGCAACTCTCGTGTACGCCGAGAGCCGAGCGTGACGCCTTTGCCGGCGTGCTGAAGCAAGCCGGCCTCACGACAACCATTCGCTACTCGCTGGGCGCCGACATAGCCGCCGCCTGCGGGCAATTGGTGCGTCGCGAGAATCGCTCACGGCACCGGGACGGTGCCGGCTAACGTTAGCCGCTGGCGTCCCGCCCGCGCGCCTGATACGATGCCCTCCATGAGAAAACTACGTTTCGGAATCTTGAGCACCGCGAAGATCGGTGTCCAAAAAGTGATCCCCGCCATGCAGGTGGGGCAATTTACCGAAGTGACGGCCATTGCTTCCCGTGATCTGCAGCGCGCCCAAGCCGCCGCCGACGAGCTCGGCATCCCTCGCGCCTATGGTAGCTACGAAGAGCTGCTCGCCGACCCCGAGGTCGACGCCGTTTACAACCCGTTGCCCAACCACCTGCACGTCCCCTGGTCGCTCAAGGCCCTGGCCGCGGGAAAACACGTGCTCTGCGAGAAGCCGATCGCGCTCTCGGTGGCCGAAGCCCGCGAACTCGTGGCCGCCGATGATGCCCATCCAGAACTAAAGACGATGGAAGCCTTCATGTATCGCCACCATCCGCAGTGGCGTCGGGCGGTGGAAATCGTTGCCGCGGGCGGCATCGGCGAGTTGCGAACCATTCAATCGTTTTTTTCGTATTTCAACGACGACCCGCAGAACATCCGCAACCAGGCCGACATCGGCGGCGGCGGGCTCATGGACATCGGCTGCTACTGCATCTCGCTCTCCAGGCTGATCTTCGCCGCCGAGCCGAGCCGCGTCTGCGGTCTCATTGATTACGACCCACAACTAAAAATCGATCGTCTAGCCTCCGGCATGTTGGAGTTTCCCACCGGCACGGCCACCTTCACTTGCTCGATGCAGCTCGTGCCTCGCCAACGCGTCAACATTTTCGGCACGACCGGGCGGATCGAAATCGAAATTCCCTTCAACGCCCCGCCCAGCGAGCCGTGCAGAATCTGGCACGAGCAGGAAGGATACACGGAAGAGATTTTCCTCCCCACCTGCGATCAGTACACCCTGCAAGGCGACCTGTTCGCTCGCGCGGTGCTCGACAACACGCCCGTGCCCACGCCGCTGTCCGACGCGGTGGCCAACATGCAGGTAATCGAATCGCTGGTGGAAAGCGGTAAGTCCAGCGGGTGGGTTGCTCTACCGACCAACTGAAAGAATGTGTCATTCCGAGGTCCGCCGAGGAATCTCGTGTGCACTGGAAACGCCCTTGTCGTGAGAGCTTGTGTTCTATACATTAGTACACTATCCACTGCCGAGGGCGGTGGACCGCTGAAACCCAGAGAAAGAGGAGCCAACCATGAGCTATGCCGATACAATTCTGCCCGAGTTCGACCAGGAAATGGCCAACACGCGTAAGGTGCTGGAACGGATCCCTGAAGACAAGCTCGATTGGAAGGCGCACCCGAAGTCGCAGTCGATCATCTGGAACGCCAACCACCTGGCAGAAATCCCCGGCTGGGTCGAGGGGACGCTCACGCAAGCCGAGTGGGACATCGCCCCAGAGGGCGGCGAGAAATATCAGTCGCCGAAGCTGACCACTCGGCAGGAGATTCTCGACTTGTTCGACAAAAACGTCGCCGAAGCTCGGCAGGCATTGGCCGACGTCAAGGACGAGGCCATGGGCGAGACGTGGTCGCTGACCGAAGGCGGCAAGCCGCTGATCACACTCCCCCGCGCGGCCGTGATCCGCAGCTTCGTCATGAACCACGCCATCCACCACCGAGCGATTCTCTGCGTCTACCTGCGGTTGAATGACATCCCCGTGCCGGGGATGTACGGGCCTTCGGGGGATGAGGATTGATTCGTGAGGCCTAGCCGCCGAACACCCTACGTCCGCTTTACGTTAAATATCGGGTGCCGTGTAGAAATTAGCTCTGCCTCTAATGCACGACGAACCCTTTTGGAGGTGTCCGCGGGCAGCTCTTGAATTTCGAGATTCACATCCGAAAAACCGTGTTCCCAAAACCATCTTGCGAGTTCTTTTCTATCGGAATGATCGAGATGTTTTGTTATTCGATTTCGTAGCACACTAGCCTCACCAACGTACAGCGTCTCACCTCCTCCGTAAAAGACATAGAGCCCTTGCGACATAGGAAGAGAATCAACGTCTATTTCGGAGACGCTACCCAGCCTCAACCCCACAGGCCGAACGACATGGGACATGAGTTCAGGCTTGAGCTTGCTAGACTTTCTCAAATTGAGGGCTGCCCAGCGATATTGCAGAACGGAATGTCCTGGGACGATGGCTTCAGCTATTGTGTCAAATTCTCCTGCTAGAGCCGGATCACATATGATGTCATCAAGCGTGACATCATATCTCTTTTCTAGGAATCTAGCTGCTATCTCACTCGCATACCTGTAATCATCCTCATCAGCAAAGCTAGTCCGTCGACTCGACTTTACACCCTTTAGAAGCCCTGCCTTTCGAGCATTGAGAAGGCGCTTATTCAGAGAGCGGGAGTCAAGACCAGCCCACTCCTTACGACACTGATCAAGAAATTGTGCATTCAGAGCGGGGTCCGCTACAACTCGATCAGGAGAGTAATCTTGATGGACTTCTCGAAAGGATGCAATAACTGTTCTGTTTAGCTCAGCACTTCCTTTAGGTCCACATTCAGTTGAGGATGCCGACGTGCCACGAGACATGTCTTTCTCTGCTCCAATCTATCTTGGTGAGGCAGTAAGGAAACGAATTCTGGTGGCTCTACCTGGGACCACGCCCTCTTGTGATATTCAAGCCGGTGAGCAAGATTATTCGTTTCACCTAGATACAAATCATTCTTGTCTGAGTTCCTCAGGATATAAATTCCCGGTTCATTCCTGAGCGAATCGGTCTCAAAGTCTTCAAGGCTCCTGGCCGGGCTAAACCGTGAAAACTTGAAACGCATCGAAAGTGACTTTCGTAAATCGCTTCCTTTTTTCCGAATATGTAACGCCGCCCACCGGTATTCGACCGGCTTGAAACCTGGAGCGAAATCTCTAGCTATGGAATCGAAAAGCTGGACCTTCTTGGGATCACAAAGAATTTCGTCCAATGATTCTCCTGAGTATCTGCTTCGAACTAACCCCCATGCAATTTCCGCTGCGAAACTATAACAATCGAATTCTTCATGTGAAATCGTAATATTACGAGAGGTGAATTTAGTTCCCAGCTTCCTATTCTTGCGAAGACGCATCAGGAGGCGATTAAAATCAGCTGCCTCGCCAGGAATCCCCAGTCTGGAGCAACGCTCGACGAAGGAATGATTCAAGTGTGGATCAACTACTACGCGGTCGACGGAAAAGCCTTCATGAGTTGAATGAAATGCTTCTCTTACTGCTTCTTCGATGTCACCTTTGCTCGACAGTGGCTTTCGCCCAATTGACGGCTGATTATCCTCCAAGGCTCCTGAAATAATCTTCGTCCTTGTTCTTCGGCCCTTTGAATCAAGTCTTACACCTGCTGCGGTACTGGGGGCGCTGGCTATCGGGTCGGCGGGTCCGTCGAGCGGGTCGCCGACTTTGATCGACTTCAACCGGTCGGAGGCGTATTTGACGTAGTCTTCGGAGAGTTCGCAGCCAAGGAAGTCGCGACCGAGTTTCTTCGCGACCGCCATCGTGGTGCCGCTGCCCGAGAACGGGTCGAGCACTAGGTCGCCTTCGTTCGAGCTGGCGCGGATGATTCGCCCCAATAGCTGCTCCGGCATTTGGCAGCCGTGAAAACCTTGCCGCTCCTTAAAAGTACCCGCGACGCGGGAGAAGAACCAAGTGTCCTGCTCCGGCGTGAAGCCGTACTTGTCGCTCTGAAAATCTTGCGGTCGCAGGATCCAAGTGTCGTCGGGCAGCCGGCCCTTGGGGTTCGCCCGCTTGTCGCCGTACACCAGCGCCCGGGCCGAGGGGACGCGGATCTCCGGGTCGTCGGAGTTGAACGTAAACTCTTTTTCGTCTTTCACAAAGTGGAACAGATGCGCGTGCGAACGGCTGAATTTGTATTTGCAGTTCACGCCAAAGGTGTAGTACCAGATGACCCAGCTACGGGTCGTGAAACCGATCTTCCGCTGGGCGGCCACTTTTAGTTCGGCCGCGTACTCGTCGCCGATCGCCAGCCAGAACGTACCGGACGGTTTCAGCACGCGATGCACTTCGGCGATCCACTTCTGGCACCACGCGATGTATTTTTCGTCGTCCTGGCGGTCGTCGTATTGGTCGTACTCGTAGCCAATGTTAAATGGCGGATCGGCGAACACCAGATCGACACTGCCGGCGTCCACCTTCTGCATCAATTGAAGGCAATCGCCCTGATGGATCTTCCCTGACTTGAGTGACATGATGGATTTGGGATTTGGGATTTGGGATTTGGGATTTGGGATTTGGGATTGAAGACCGATGGGCGCATGTTCATGCTGCGGCCATCATATCGATTCCGGATGGCACCTTCAAGCAGTTACGCTAGATTCCCGGTTTCTAGCCGAAAGAAGTGCCCGTTAGGTCGCGGCCCGTAGTTCGGCCAATTGCTGCGCGGTGCCGACCAGGCGGTCCCAGTGCTCGTGGATGTACTCGGGCGGGCCGCCGACCTGGGCCATCACGACGGCCGCGTTTTCGGTCGGCACCATTTCAATCGCGTTCCACGGACAGACCAACAGCTCGTAGGGATTCGACTTCTTGCCGGGAATGTGTACGCACACTTCGCAACCAACGCACCGTTCGAGATCGATTTCGCACCACTGCTGCGTACCCTTCACCGCGCCGCGATTGATCGTTTTCAGCTCGATGCAATCGACCGGGCAGACTTCGATACACGATTCACAACCCGTGCAGTTGTCGGCGTTGATGATCGCCAACTCCTTGGGCACCTTTTTTCGGGGAGCCTTTTTTTGTGCCATAGCTGAGAACGATCAGAATGAGAGAGGTCAGAAATCAGGGGACAC
>CAXMSB010000022.1:0-2128 GCA_964195615.1 uncultured Granulosicoccus sp.
AGAAATCGGATACGAGGCATCCTTGGTTGGACGAGCGGGCAACTGATCGCGAAGTCCATATCCATCAAGAGCCAAGGCTGTAGATCCGGCAGGTGTGCGGGGAAGGCGATCAAACTTACCTGGGGAGATCTGCGTTGTGTCCCGAATTCGGGGCTGAGGGAACCGTGAGGTGAACTGATCTCAATGCAGAAGTCAGCAGAGGGCATATTAACCCATGCTGTCGGCGAGGCTATTGAGGCACTCCAATGCCGAAAGGCGGAGCAACAGATAGGCCGAGCCGGTAACGGTGGACCAAGGCCCGAACGATTGGAAGTGGCAAGTAGGACTGGTAACTCATGAGTGGAAAGCGGCAGAAAATCCAACACAAGCAATTGCTTCTGGCCTTTGGTTCGGAAGGTCGGGGTGAATCCCCGGACGCCGAACACGAAGGGACCGAACCACCCGCGGCGAAGCCAGCACTCGAAAGCCCGGCAGAAGAAGAACGTCTAATGGAGGAGGTGTGCGATCGAAACAATTGCGAAATAGCGTGGAAACGCGTTCGTGGGAACAAGGGTAGTCCTGGCGTCGATGGCATGACCATCGACGAAGCCCAGGAATACCTGCGTGAGCATTGGCCGACTATACGGTCTCAGCTGCTCGACGGAACTTACCAGCCGCAACCGGTTCGACGGGTCGAAATACCCAAGCCGGACGGCGGAGTCAGAAAACTCGGCGTGCCTTGCGTCGTCGACAGACTGATCCAGCAAGCGCTGCTGCAGGTTCTTCAAGAGCAATGGGACCCAACGTTCTCCGAGCACAGCTACGGTTTCCGACCGGGACGCTCCGCTCATCAGGCAGTGGCACAGGCACAATCTTACGTTGCCGAGGGTTATTGGCATGTTGTGGACATTGACCTCGAAAAATTTTTCGACAAAGTGAATCATGACATCTTGATGGCGCGCGTTGCCAAACGGATATCCGACAAGCGAGTACTCAAGCTGATCCGTGCGTTCTTGAACGCCGGTGTCATGGAAAACGGGTTGGTCAGTCCGACAACAGAAGGCGCGCCGCAAGGTGGTCCTCTGTCGCCCTTATTGAGTAATCTCGTGCTGGACGAATTCGACCAGGAGTTGACGCGACGTGGGCTCCGATTTTGTCGGTACGCGGATGACAGCAACATTTATGTTCGCAGTCAACGCGCCGGCGAACGGGTTATGGACTCGGCGTGTCGCTTCTTGACCGAACGGCTACGGCTGAAGGTCAACGAATCGAAAAGTGCGGTTGCTCGCCCTGAGGAGCGGAAGTTTCTCGGCTTCACAATCTCGAACGACGGGAGCGAACGTCGAATCTCGACCAAAGCTCTCGACAAGTTCAAGACGCGAATACGAGAACTGACGCAGCGGACCCGTGGTGTAAGCCTCTCGAAGTTAGTGGAGCCATTGGCTCGCTATCTGATTGGCTGGCGGGGCTACTTCGGCTTCTGCCAAACACCACGAGTGCTTACCAACCTCGACGCGTGGATTCGCCGGAGATTACGTATGTACCTCTGGCGACAGTGGAAAAACGGACGCAACCGCTTCAAAGAACTACGCCAACGTGGCATAACAAAGTTCCGCGCGGCGATTGCGGCTGGTTCACCGACGGGATTCTGGCGAATGTCGGGACACCCGGCGGTGCAACACGCGCTGCGCAATAACTATTTCGATTCGATCGGCCTTCCAAGAGTAGCCGAATCTTACCACGCTTAATCCAATCGAACCGCCGTGGTACGGACCCGTATGCCCGGTGGTGTGAGAGGGGCGGAGCCGAAAGGCTCCCCCCTATCTCGATCATCAATCTCGAACCGGACGAGTTCGACGCCGAAATCGAGCGCGCCCTTGCTTCGGCAGGTGAGTTCCTCGGTGTGGATCGCTGCTTCGTCTTCCTGCTGAGTAAGGATCGCACCACCCACTATCTCGCCCACATGTGGTTCGCCAACCAGGTCGCCCCCGACCCCGAGATAGCGGGCACGGTCATCCAACAGACCTTCCCCTGGCTCACCGACATGATGATGCGACGGGAAGATATTGTCTCCTTCCCACTTGATCTAGCAGTTCTTCCTCTGTAGCCTGAATTCTGGTACTGAAATCAAAATTGCTTTCAGCCAGGA
>CAXMSB010000023.1:0-8548 GCA_964195615.1 uncultured Granulosicoccus sp.
CGGAATTATCGCCGAAAATGGGCGAAAAAGCCAGCGCGACGGGGAAAGAATCTCGGACGCGAGACACGGTCTGGATCCGCTGTTACAATGAGCAACTCCTCCTGCCTGGCTCGGAACAAGCCGATTTCCCGGGGGGAATGGCCTGAAAAGCCATGCTGGACTGACTGATTCTGCACCGCCCCGCTGACTGCATTCTCGGAGAGACTCGATGAAAAAGCACCTTCCTGCCCCGAATTGCCTGATAGGACTTTTGGGAGTCTTCTTGGTGGTCGCCCCCCAAGCCAGCTTGGCGACGACGGAAACGCTCAGTCCAACGTTTACTTCCAATGTGCAATTGACCGAAGGAAGTTTCGAGTTGGTCGACAGCTCTTTTTCGTTGTTCACGCAACAGATTCTTTCGAGCGACATCGACAAGAGAAGCATTCTTGAGTTCTCTCTCGCTTCGGTGCCGTCTGGCTCGCCGATTACCGCGGCGACGCTTGATCTGGACGTCAGTGTCTATACCTTTTTGCCCGACGTGTTCCCCGTAGTCCCCGTCTTTGGCTATGAAGGAGACGGCATCGCCGATGTGGATGACGCAGCCGTGACTGCTGATCTGCTCGGGGCAAGCGCCCCGATCACCGATCTGGGCCCGATTTCCATCGAACTTGACGTCGATTTCATCGCGGCACTGATCGACGACTCTGCGACTCATCTCGGACTGATGCTAATGGGTTCGGGTAATGGGAACCAGGCAGGCTTCGACAATTTCACACCCGCGGATAAGCCGGTGCTAAACATCACATTCGGCACCCCCGGAGACTTCGACCAAAACGGCGTCGTCGACGGCAACGACTTCCTACTGTGGCAGCGCGACAACGGAGTCGGCGATCTGGCCGATTGGGAGAACAACTACGGCGCTGGCGCACCGCTTGCCGCGATCACCAGCGTGCCCGAGCCAGCAACGCTCTGCCTCGTCCTACTGGGCGCGCTGGGACTGGTCGCCAGACGGCCTAGTGACGGAAGTGCCGCACACCGGTAAAGATCATCGGCAGGCCGTGCTGGTTGCAGGCGGCGATCACTTCTTCGTCGCGGCGGGAACCGCCCGGCTGGATCACCGCGGCGAGGCCTGCTTCAGCAGCCCGGTGAATCGAATCGTCAAAGGGAAAAAACGCGTCGGAGGCCAACACCGCGCCGCGAGCCCGCCCGCCTGACTTGTCGATCGCGATTTCCACGGAATCAACGCGACTCATTTGGCCCGCCCCAACGCCGACAAGCGCCCCATCGGCGGCGAGCACGATGGCGTTGGATTTTACGAATCGGCAGGCGGCCCAGGCGAATGCCAAGTCGGCGGCCAGAGAGTCGGACGGCTGCGCTTCGGTCACCACTTTCCAGGCCGAGCGGTCGTCGGCCAGATCATCGGCCGCCTGGCAGAGCATGCCGCCGTCGATTTGCCTAAACTCGGCCGCGCCACTGCCCGGCTCAATTTGGCCAACCCGCAGTAGCCGCACGTTCGCCTTCCACTTCGGTTTGGTGGTGAGCACCTCGACGGCCTCGTCCGTAAAATCGGGTGCGATGATCGCCTCGACAAACCGGCCCGGCTCGGCGAGAAACTCTGCCATCGGGCCGTCGACCGGCACGTTCACGCCCAGCACCGAGCCGAATGCACTGACCGGATCGCCCGCCCATGCCTTTTCCACGGCCTCGGCCAGCGTGCCGCCGGTGGCCGCGCCGCAGGGGTTGTTGTGCTTGAGCACCGCAACGCCCGGCTGCGGCAGCGAACGGGCGATCTTTAGTGCCGCGTCCAAATCGAGCAGGTTGTTGTACGAAAGTTCCTTGCCGTGCAGTTGCTCGGCATTGACCAGGCTGTGCGGCCCAGCGCCCGGCATCGCGTAGAGCGCCGCCGACTGGTGCGGATTCTCGCCGTAGCGCAAGGACGCCCGCCGGCTCAACGGCAGAATCACCCGTGGGGGCGTTGGTTCAACGTTCCCTTCCCGCAAGCGGGCAAAATAGCCGGCGATGGCCGTATCGTACTCCGACGTGCGGGCAAACGCCTCGCCCGCCAGCCGATGCCGGGTGGGCTGCGTCGTGCAGCCGTCCGCGCGAATCTCCTCCAGCACCACGTCGTACTGGGCCGGATCGGTCACGATGGTGACAAACGCATGGTTCTTGGCCGCGGAACGGACCATCGACGGTCCGCCGATGTCGATCTGCTCGATCGCCTCAGGGACCGACACGTCCTCGCGAGCGATGGTTTGCTCGAACGGATAGAGATTTACTACCACCAGCTCGAAAGTGACGATGTCATGCTCGGCCGCCGAGGCCATGTCCTGGGGGTTGTCGTGCCGACACAAGAGCCCGCCATGCACCTTGGGGTGCAGCGTCTTGACGCGACCATCCATCATCTCGGGAAAACCGGTGTGGTCGGCGACGTCGCATACCGTGAGACCCGCCTCTTCCAAGTGGCGACGGGTGCCGCCGGTGCTAAAGATTTCCACGCCGGCCTCGGCCATCGCAGTGCAGAACTCGGCGAGTCCCGTCTTGTCGCTGACACTCACCAGAGCACGTTTTACAGGAGGGGAGTTCATTTGGGATTTGGGATTTGGGAGTGCAGATTGAAATTCAGCGAGCCGGATCGTCCCGACCCCGGCGCCGCGGAAGGCCACGATAGCAACTTTCCCGCACACAGGGAATGAGCCCCAAGAATCCAACCGAACCCAACACGCACGGCGTGCGTAGAATCAAGTAACGTCGCCGGCAAAGAGAATTGCCGGTTCTTTCTGGCAGGATGCTCTTGTCCCATCGCGTCGCACCCGCATGCGAGGATTCCGCACAGGCGCGATCATCGGCTCAGCCGGCAGGACCGTACCAAGCGGTCTTATCGTTTTGAGAGCTGTGATCGGCCTGCGAAGGTGAGCACGGCACGGACTGTGACGGTCGCGCGGAACCCCTCTCGAAAAGTAGAGGTAAACTACCCGTCAAGTTTTTTGACGAGCACCAAACCGCGCACTATATTCATTGTGGGTAGCATACAGGCCCCATTATTGCTCCCAGTGCGCACCGAGTGCTTTGTCCATATCCAGGATTGGGTATTGTCAAAAGTTCGAGTGCTTTGACAACTCTCACAATTGATGGAAATGACAAAGCACTAGGCTGGAATAGTCCCCGCTTCCGGTCCGCAGAATCGCCGAATGTGCGCAAGCGCCCCGAAGCGTGAGCGACGCGACCTCCCCCACATACGCAGCGAGCATCAGATGCACTTACGGGTCTCCGCGCAACTCTATTCAGCACTTCGCCCAGGCAAATTCCTGGCCGGGCTGTTGATCTCGGCATTGGTTGGACTGGTTCTGACCGCACCGGCCTACTGCCAATTCACCTCGTCCGGCGAGCAGGTAGATATCCTCCCCGAACCGCTCCCGTCCGACACACTGCAGAGCGTGTTGGCAAAGGGGCTCGAGTTGGAAACCAACAGCCGTTGGGGCGAGGCCCTCACCCATTACGAAGACGCGCTGCGCGAGCACCGCAACGATCAGACATTGCGCAAGCGATACGACCTAGCCAAGCTGCATTACAGCCTGGAGAGTCGCTACCACGATCGAAGCTTCCTGAAGTCGATCTCCGCGCTTAACCGACGCAGTGCGTTGTCGCTCTACACCGAGCTGCTGCAGAAGACCAACTCGCATTACGTCAACACGCCGCCCTGGCGTCAGTTGGCCACGCGGGGGGCCACCGCTTTGGACCTGGCCCTCGCGGACAAGGAGTTTCTCTCCGTCAACCAATTGCAGGCCTCTAGCGAGCAAATCGCCCAGTTCCGTCGCGACATGTATCAGATGCTGGGCCAACGCCCTGTGAATAGCTCACGAGATCTGGTCGCGGTGGCGGGCGACGTGGCCCACCTGGCCGAGACGCGTACCGGCTTGACGCCCGCCACGGCCATTTTGGAGTTTGTCACCGCCGCCGCCAACGGCTTGGATAACTACTCGGCCTACCTCACCTCGGATCAACTCCGCGAGGTCTATTCACAGATTGAAGGCAACTTCGTCGGCCTGGGCGTCGAGCTCAAAGCCGAGAACGGAGCCCTGTTGATCGTCCACGTGATCCCCGGCAGCCCTGCTGAACGGTCGGGCATCGTGGCCAACGATCGGATCGTAGCGGTCGACGGCAAGAGTACGGCCGAAATGTCGACCGACGAAGCCGCCTCGATGCTCACCGGATCCGAAGGGACTTGGGTGCGGGTAACCGTCTACACGGCGGGCCAACAGCCGCGGGTGCTCAACGTACGCCGCGAGCACGTCGAAGTGCCCAGCCTGGAAGACGTGAAGATCATCGACCCCGATTTCGGGATCGCTTACGTCCGCATTCCGACGTTCCAAAAGACGACCAGCCGCGATCTGGAAGCCGCCCTTTGGGATCTGCATCGCAAAGGGATGAAGTCGCTGATCCTCGACCTGCGAGGCAATCCGGGCGGGCTGTTGACTTCGTCGGTGGAAGTCGCCGACAAGTTCCTCACGCAGGGCAACATCGTTTCGACCCGAGGACGCAGCAAGCAAGAAGATTTTAATTATCAAGCCCACTACGGTGGAACCTGGCGAGTGCCTCTGGTCGTACTGATCGACGGCGACAGCGCCAGCGCGAGCGAAATTTTTGCCGGGGCGATCAAAGACAACAAGCGGGGCCGCATCGTGGGCAACACCTCCTTCGGCAAAGGCTCGGTCCAGGGGATCTTCCCACTGGGCTACGCGGGAGCCGGCATTCGGCTGACCACCGCCAAGTTTTATTCGCCCGACGGCACGGCGATCAGCCACCGGGGCGTCGAGCCGCACCAGACGGTACATGTCGTCGCTCGTCCGACGGCCACAGGACTTGCGAACGTCAGCAAATTGGCCGACGACGCCATCCTGGAGGCCGGTCTCGAGGCCGCCCGCAGCCGAATGGCACGAACCAGGCAGACACATGCTGAGGCCGTTCAGCAGTAGAAAACTGCCTGTGGAAGGCGTCTCCGACGGCGACAGTCCCAGGGCAACGCTCAGATCGCCGTCGGAGACGCCTCCCACAAGAGCCCTACGCTGATTCCCGGAACGCCTGGGGGCCCGTTGACGCATGTGCCTTGGAGGCGGATACTAGGCGATCTCGCGCCTCGCTCCGCTAGTGGGCGAACTCCCGGTCGCTGACCGGCGCCCGTTCTCTCTCCCCTTGCTGTTTGGAATGTGTTTTCATGGCTTACGACGACGAAGACGACCTGTTTGAAGAGGAATTCGACTTCGTCGATGATGACGATTCCGAAGTCGAAGAGAGTTCCGAAGTCGAGGAGAGTTCCAAAATCGAGCAGGAAGAACCGCCCAAGCCGAAGCGTCGTCCCGCGAAGGCGAGCAATTCCAAGGGCGGCGGGCGGGGCGCCAAGAAGAAAGCCGACGCCACAGAAGACGACGCAGAAGACGACGCTCCTCAGGAAGCCCCTGAGGCGGAGACCGAAGCCGAGCCGGAGGAGGCCGCCGAACCTCCCGGGCCGCCCACCGATCACGTGGTGCACATCTACGAATTTGGCAAATTCAAGCGAACCATCAGTCGGGAATTCACCGACGAAGACTCGATCAAGTTTGCCGAGGAATTCAACCGCACCTCGAAGTCCTACAGCCGACACGCGGTGCCGGTCCAGCAGGACGAAGAACCCGAGCCGCATCTCTAGTGTTGTCGCGGCGGTTCGTCTTCGTTGTCCCCTCTTGGGGAGAGCGGAACCAAGCGGTCGTTGCAATCGTCAAAAGTGTTGCAATGCGCTGCGGAACGCCTCCCGGTGAGAACAGGTCGACGGAGCTGTCCGTTGCGATTGGCTCGGTCGGCCTAATCGACACAACGAAGCGGAAAAACGCCCCCGGCAGTTTCCAATCGCGTGCTCTCGGGCGCAGCAACGTGGTACGATGATAAGGGTTTTCGTTTTCGTGCCCCACCCGCCGGCGTGTCACGCCGATGGGGGATGCTGAGTTTTTTCACTGTTTTCGTCCTGTTTGAGTGCTTCGAGGTTTGATTCCATGGGATCCTTGAGACCAGTTCTGTCTGTGATGTTCTCCTGCTGCGTGTTGCTGGGCCTGTCGGCGCCGGTGGAGGCACAACTTTCGCGCGATCCGGAAGTACAAGCGGCCTACGACGCCGGTATGAAGTTGCTGGAAGAGGAGAAATACGAGGAAGCGATCGTCGAGTTCGCCAAGGCGACCGCCGACGACACCTTTGCCGAGGCCTATCTGGGTCAAGGCGAGGCGCTGAGACAGTTGGAAGATTATAAAGCCGCCATCCAAAGCTACCGCAAGGCCCGCGACCGAAACCAGAACTTGCCCCGAGCCAATTTTGGACTGGCCATGTGCAATAAAGAACTGGGACTACTCGATTTGGCCATGAGCGACTTCTTGAACGCCATCGACCTGGATCGACGCGACCCGGAAATTGCCGCCAATCTGGGCAAACTTTACTTGGAATTGGGCAATATCCCCGACGCGCTGCGGACGCTGGACTCGGCCGTCGATCTCGACCCGGACAATGCCGAGGTCTATCTCGATCGGGGCTGGGCCTACACCCAGATGAGACAGACCGACGAGGGAATTGCTGATCTGAAAAAGTCGATCGAACTCGATCCCGAGAATCACGAGACCTATTTCCGACTGGCGAACATCTACCTCTTTCTCGAAGAATACGACAACGCGATTGAAGCGCTCTCCGACACGATCAAGTACTACGAGCCCGAAGAGAGCACCGATCCGGACATCTTCATCAGCGGCTACCTGATGCGCGCCGACGCGGAAATGAAGTTGGCTGACGAGGAAGACACCTCGGAGGCACAGCGTGAACAGCTCTTCGAAAGCGTTATTGAGAACGCTCAGGCCGTGTTGGACGAGTTTCCCGATCGGATGCCCGAATCGGGGAACGCCATGTACTTCAAGGGAAGAGCCCTCCGAATGCTGTTGCGCTATGGCGAGGCGATCAAGACGCTCACCGACGCGATCCAGATGAGTTCCGGCGGCGACGTCCCCTACATGGGAGAAGCCTATCTCAAACGGGGCATCTGCTGGCTGAATCAGGAGGAACCCGATTTGGCACGTCGCGACTTCCAACAGTCCGCTTCGCTCAACTACGAAGATCCCCTGCCCTATTTCTGGGTTGGCCTTACCCACGCCCAGGAAGAGGAGTACCGCAAGGCGATCGACAGCTACGGCGAGGCAATCGCCAAGAACCCCGGTCAGACCTCGGCCTATGTCAACCGCGGCCTGGCCTACATCCAGGAAGAGGACTATCAGAAGGCGGTCGACAACTTCAACGAGGCGATTCTCCTCGAGCCGACCGAGAGCGAACACTTCTACAAGCGGGGCGTTGCCTACATGTGGTTGGAGAAACACGAGAAGGCGTTCAACTCCTTCCAACTGGCTACGTTGTTCGACGAAAAGAACGCCAAGGCGTTCCGTGGCGGCGCCATCGCTGCCAACCGACTTGACCGCGGCAGTTTGGCGACTCAATACGAAAACACCGCCGCCGAGTTGGAAGCCGCTCAGCAGGACTAGACCTGTGCGAGTCCCCCAGCGAGCCGGCTCGTCCCGACCCTGGACCCCGGGGTCGGGGACGACCCGGCTCGCTTATCTGTTTGCGGCGTGTTATCTTGCCCGTGTTGCAGACCATCTTCTCTCGGGAGGGCTCCAGCCACGGCCAGGAAGAAAAAAGAAAAGGCGACCGTCGATAAGAACGAACGCGTCATCGCCCAGAATCGCAAAGCCCGCCACGACTACCTCGTGCTCGAAACGCTGGAATGCGGCATTGTGCTCACCGGCAGCGAGGTGAAGAGCCTGCGCAACGGGCAACTTTCGTTGGAAGAGGCCTACGGCCGAGTCGATCGAGGCGAGGTCTGGCTCGTCGGGTGCGATATTCAAGAGTATTCGCACGCCCACCAGCTGAATCACGTTCCCAAACGTCGCCGCAAGCTGCTGATGCACCGCCGCGAAATCCGCAAGTTCGCCAGCCAGGCCTTTGAAAAAAACCTCACGCTCGTACCGCTGAAGATGTATTTCAAACGGGGACGGGCCAAGGTGCTCTTGGGCATCGGCCGCGGCAAGAGGCAATACGACAAGCGCGAGTCGCTGAAGAAACAGGTGATGCAGCGGGATATGGATCGCGAGATGCGTCGACGATAAGAGCGAGCCGGGTCGTCCCCGACCCCGGCAACTCAAGCCTCCGCGCTCACCACCAGCGCTGCCGCTTGTCCCGTGATTTTGTGATTCAGGGCCAACACCGCGGGAGATCGGGCCACCTGTGGTTCGGCACTCACCTGCACCGGACACGCCGGGTCGGGTTTCGTGAAATTCAAGGTCGGCGGCACAACGCCCCGTTCAAGCGCCAGCAAGCTGATCGCCAACTCGGCCGCCCCGCCTGCCGGGCCCAGATTGCCGATAAAACTCTTCGGGGCGGTCACCGGCGCGTCGCCCAACGCCGCTTGAATCGCCCGAGCTTCGGTAGCGTCGTCTTCGACGGTCCCCAATCCGTGGGCGTTGACGTGTCCGATTTCGCTGGCGGGCACGTGGCTCGTGGCCAAGGC
>CAXMSB010000024.1:0-3433 GCA_964195615.1 uncultured Granulosicoccus sp.
GCTCTTCAAAGTGGGGCGAAACAGTCGTTATCCGCTCCACAAGTGGGGAGCTTGGGGATGGACGGGTGGCGGCAATGGCACGACTCATCTGTTTGGTAGCTCCCGAGTTGCCATCAACTACACGACGCCAGCCTCGGCAGAAGGTTATCCCTATGTGAACTTCCGCACGTCGGCGTTCGGCAGCGGCCATCCTGGTGGCGCCAATTTTACGATGGCCGACGGCTCCGCCAGATTTCTGGTGGAGGGCGCCGACCTGATTACTCTCCAGGCATTGAGCACTAGAAGAGGCGGGGAAACCGTCGACGGACCCTGAGCCGATTGACACGACGGGTACTCTGTGGCACAGTTGGCTGGGCGTTAATTTGCACAATAGGTCACTGGCACTTTGAATCATCGGATTAAGGGTTGGCCATGAAGTCACTGTTTCGTTCCCGGTCTTTCTGCGTCGCGTTGTGTTGCTTCACGGGGGTGCTGGTGGGGTGCGAGGAACCGCTTGAGTTTGGCCACGTCAGTGGCAAGGTGTCGCTGAACGGGAAACCCTTGGATGAAGTCCTCGTGCTGTTCCTTCCCGACACAGTGGCCGGTAATCTGGGCGCCCATTCGGAGTGCATTTC
This sequence comes from uncultured Granulosicoccus sp., assembly GCA_964195615.1. GTDB lineage: Bacteria > Planctomycetota > Planctomycetia > Pirellulales > Lacipirellulaceae > Bythopirellula. Next base: position 615 of record CAXMSB010000024.1, read on the forward strand.
GGACGCTGACGGGAACTACGAGTTGATTTACTCGCTGGATCCGGAAACCAAAGGGGCGCTCGTCGGTCGGCACCGGGTGGTCATCGAAGATATCGCCGCGGAAAACGCCCGGGATAAACGTCGGCCTGTTCGAATTCACGCATCGTACGGAAGTTCCGCGCATACTCCTTTGAAGGTCGAAGTTGCGCCCGGAGAGCAGACGCTCGATCTTGAACTGGACCGCAAGAGATAACAGCCCATAACTCAGGCTGTTGGCCAAGTAGGGGAGCAGCCACCGAAACCGAAGGAGAGTATCGGCTTCGATACCGCCGTGCATAGGATCCGATGATCTCACACTCCCACCGCCTGGCAAAGCTGCTGCTGCTCGCCGCGATATGGTCGCTGGCGTCCCAAGCCTGTCTGGCCCAGCCAGTCCGCTTTGCTACGTTCAACGTCTCCCTCTATGCCAACGGGGCGGGAGAAGTCCAGCAGAGACTCAGCGGCACCGACGACCCCCAGGCCGCCGTCCTGGCCGAGATTATCCAACGGTTCCGTCCCGACGTGCTCCTCTTGAACGAGGTCGATTACGACCCCAACGGCACGCTCGTCGATCAGTTCCAAGAGAACTATCTGGCCATTGGACAGAATGTCTCAGAGTCGCCCGAAGGCCCCGCCCAGCCAGTGAAATACCCTTACCGCTACCTGGGACCCTCGAACACCGGAGTTCATTCTGGAGCCGATCTGGACCACAACGGGCAAATCGATCCGAACCCGGGCAGCAACGCCCACGGCGCCGATTGCTGGGGTTATGGTCGCTATCCAGGCCAGTACGGCATGGTGGTGTTGTCCCGCTATCCAATCGACACGGCGGCAGTGCGAACGTTCCGCACCTTCCTGTGGAAAGACATGCCCGCCGCACGCCTGCCGGACGATCCGTCGACCGAAGCCCCGGACGATTGGTATTCGGCTGCTGTACTCGAGCAGTTTCCGCTCTCTTCCAAGAGCCATTGGGACGTGCCGATCGACGTCGACGGCCACACAATCCACGTGCTGGCCTCGCACCCCACGCCGCCCACTTTCGACGGCCCCGAAGATCGCAACGGGCGTCGCAACCACGATGAAATCCGCTTCTGGGTCGACTACATCGCGGACCCCCAGCAGAGTGAGTACATCTACGACGACAACGGGCGGCACGGCGGGCTACGGCCTAGGGCGTCGTTCGTAGTCATGGGCGACCTCAACGGCGACCCCCAGGACGGCCAGGGCAAAGAGGGCATCGCGCGCCTGTTAGCCTCCCCTCGGGTGGCCCCGGTGCCGATTCCCGAGAGCGACGGCGGCCAACAGCAGTCCAGCTTGCAGGAAGGGGCCAACGAGGCTCACCAGGGAAATCCGCGTCACGACACGCTCGACGCTTCCGACAACCCAGGGCCGGGAAACCTGAGACTCGACTACGTTCTGCCCTCGAAAAATCTGAAATCTGTCGCCTCTGCCGTGTTTTGGCCAAAAGATGACGAAGCGACGTTCCGCCTAGTGGGCACACATCCCTTCCCGAGCAGCGATCATCGGCTGGTCTGGGTAGATCTGTCGTGGGAAGACACTGCAAAGTAGGCCGCCGGCACTTCTCAAGCCTCTTCGCCCACGAGCAACTGCGTGTTGACGGCGTGAACGCGTGTCGGATCGGTGATTCCCTCTAGCAGCGTCCGCAGGGCGTGGTAGCGGCCCATGTCGACGCGATGAGGCGTCTGGCCGGCTGCGTCGACAGTGATCGTGGCGTCTGGGGCAATCTGCAAATTGGCGACGCCGTCTGTATAGAAAAACGCGCCGCCGAGCTGCTGCTGCAGGCGGTACGGCTGCTCGTCAATCCGGGCGGAAAGTACGAGCGAGCCCCCCGCGCCCTCAACGAGAAAACCATCGTGCGGGGCGCCCTCTTCAAAGGCCTGTCGACTGCCGAAGAAGCTCGGCTTCTTGAGATAGGGTCCGTCGTATTCCGGGCAAAACGTGTCGCAATTGCCACAGTGGTTGCAGTAATCGGCAAAGTTGGCGATCTGCTCGGTCTGCTCAAGCCGAAACGTCTGCTCGTCGCCCACCGGCCGGACCATGCCGTCGGGCCCGATTTCTACGTCGTGGTAAGTAAACTCGGTTTCGCCCGTGTGGTAGGCGAAATTGGCGTCGTTGGGGCACACGGGAATGCACTTATCGCAGGTCACACAGTCAAAAATTACCAAGTGCGAGCCAATCTTCTTGGGGACTCCCCGATTCTTGGCCGCGTAATACCGTTCATCCGTTTGCGTCTCGGCCACGACCAGGGGCATGTTCAAGAACCCCGCCTGCACGGGATCGCCGTCCGCCGCGTCGCGCTGCCCGTGGCAGTCGAGAATGTAATCGTTAATCGTCCGCGCCCCGACCGCCTGCATGGCCTTGGCAAGTTCCTTGAAATACGCCGACAGACGACCGTAACCGCCCGTTTTCAAAAGGTCGGTGCAAGTGGTTATCGGCACCATCCCACAGGCGGCCGCCGAGGCGACGTTCTTGCGATCGATCCCCGCCGAGAAGGAGATCGGCGTGGCCGGGCCCATCTGCTGGCGATATTCGTTGGCCAGCGTCATCGTGATCACGTGCAGCGGCAGCCCCGACAGGTACATCACCTTCTCGTCGGTCGAGAAGAAATCGCGGTGGTTGTTCACTTCCAGCGTGTTGGAGAACTTCGCCCCGAACCCCAGCCCCCGCGAGGCGGCCAGCTCGGTCAGCCGACGGCTCATGGCGATCGATTCGTCGAACATCAGCCCGCTGCTGTAGGCGTGCGGGCTGACCGTGATCTCGGTGTAGCCCATCACGTCGTG
>CAXMSB010000025.1:0-8063 GCA_964195615.1 uncultured Granulosicoccus sp.
ATTCAATGGTTGACTGGCCTAAGCCTGAGGGAACGACGATCGGCAACTCTCCTCCGACGACAAATTCTGCTGGTCGGCCGCTAACCGTGGTCATCGTCGGATCGGCCAGGATTTTGGCCATGTTGTTTTGTTGCAAGGCATCAAGGAATCCAAAGAAGCTGTCACCGTTGTTGAGAATGGAAAATGCGGCGGTTTGGCCACTTCCTGACGCACCCGCGGGAGTCACGCTATCCAGCATTCCCGAAATGAACGACGCCACATAACTGCCGGTGTCGTCGATGTTAGCAAAATCGAAACCGAGCCGGCGCAGCTTCGTCCGCGAGACTTCCATCACCTTCACCTTCAGCATCACCTGCTGAACTCCGCCAACGGTGATGTTGTTAACGATCTTCGGAGCATAGTCCTCGGACAGCCGGATGATGGGGCCCACGTCTTCGGGGCGCTCCACGAAGCCCTCCAGTACGAGGCTGTTGGTCAGGCGAAGCACCTTCACCGAGGCGCCGGGGAAGATCCGATCCAGCGCCAGCTCCAATTCACGCACGTCGCCGTAGATCATCACGTCGACGGTGAAGACCTGGCCGTCTTCGTCCCACAGGTTCACTTGGGTGACGCCCGGTTTGCGGGCCGCCAACTGCACCTGATTCGCACTAAGCGCGGTGACGGTCACCAACTCAGGGTTGTTGACCTGCATTTTAGGAATACGCTTCTCGAGCGTAAGAATCCGGCTCGTGTTGACGGTCAACTCAAGCCGCTCGCTGGCCTGCGTGATGTTGCGGATCACCTGGGATTGCGCCACCGCGGCGTTCCCGAATGTGCTCAGCAGCAGGGCGCATCCAAGCGTCCATAGAGCCAGCACTGGAGAAAAAGCAGACAGCCGTCTTGCGGAGTCGTTGGCGTACATCCTTGTACTTCCTTCGCATTATCTATGACTCGTACCGATTGGGCTTCGCATCCGTGCGAAACTCTCAGTCGAGCCTGACGGTTCGAGACTTCCCTGCCGCGAACCCCCTTGGTGATAAACGTTCGTTACTTCCTGTTCAGGTCGATGGGAAAATCTTCCTCGCCTGCTGGTTCGGTCTCCGACTCGCCACCCTCGGCTGGCGCCGGAACAGCGGGTGCTCCTACCAAGCCGGGGAAATTCGTGAGAGACTCGTCTGTTGCGTCAAGCGGCTCGCCCGTTTCGTTGTGGAAACGCACTTCCGCCACTTCGGTCGGGTAGATGATCTTCATCCTGAAGGCCGATTCAAATTCGCTGGCCAAGCGGTCGATATCGCTCTGAATCGCTGTCGGCAGGCCGTTGTCCTCGTCCTCTTCGCTGCCTTCACGCTCTTCCTCGCGGCTGTTGGAGTCGCTGCGAGCGAAGATGTCCGACGAGTCGGTATCCCAGTCCTCGACGATCAAGTCGTCGTCGGGGTGACGGGGGATGAGACTGATGTCGCCCAAATTCTCCGCGGTGGTGATGCGATTGGCTTGCTGCGGAGTGACCAACAGCGAAACTGTCTTCGCCACGGTCCGGGCTTCCGTGCCGTCGACGCCCCGCTGCACGGTCGAGTCGATGGCGTACACGCGAACATTCTGCAGGAAGGTTTTGGTGAAGGGATGCGGGATATTCTCCCGTTCGTTGCGGTGAACGAAGATCTGTAAGTCCACGCGGTCCCCCGGGCTCAGCAGACCGGCAGCGCTCTTGCGAGCGTCGACCGAAACGGTTTTCAGCCGCATGCCATCGGGAATACCGGCAATGGGATCGTGCCGCTGCCCCTTGGGTAGCAGCTTATTGTCCATCAACGGTTCGCCTTCGAAGATCACTGCTCGAGGACGACGCTCTTCGATATCTTCCCAGGCGGTAATCGCGCCCATGGGCACTTTGCTCTTGGGCCATTCCTCGAGCGACACCATCCCATCGTCGATGGGATCACCGAGGTTGATGTTCTGCAGGGCGACGTAGATAGGCACGGTCTCGAGGACCGCGACTTGACCGTTCTTGCTATCGAGAACCTGGCTAATGCCAATCGACGCAACGAGGCCGCAACCCAAAGCAAGGGCCAACAATATTAGTGATTTTGGACGCATCATACCCCCCTGGCATGAAGATCGGTCTATTAACTGTTAAACGGCGTCGGGGAGGTTTCCAACCGCGACACCACAACAGGCTCTTCGTGAGCCTTTCCCTACCTCCTGATTTATCCGGGGTGAGCACAGCCTGACCTAAGGGCCCATGCTTCCCGAAATCTGGGGCTGCCCAGAAACTCTTCTTCGTTCGTCAGCCTTACCGTCCCCTTGTGCCCGCGAGAACTTGCCTCGCAGGTCGTGCAGGCTACACAGCTTGTCGGTTTTATTCGGCACTGCCGGCTCGAATGGTCCAGGCTATTCGGCCGGAATGATTGCTTCGCACCCCCAATCGTACTGTTATGCTAGCGGTGCTAGAGCTGCATGCCATGCCACGCGAAGTAGGCAATCGAGCCTATCGCGATGGGAATTCCATAGGGCAACAGGAACATCCGGGGCTTACGCTCGGCGGCAATCTCGGAGAGTTTCTCCGGATCTTTGACAGTGGCTATTTCGTTCAGGATCAGCCAGAACTGGCTGCGATGTTTGTCCCAGGTGCGGGTCCAGAGGATCATCCCCACGGCAATTACTCCGCCCACCACGGCCGAAACCGCGAAGGCGAAGAAAGTGACCGAGGGCCACATCCAGGCGCCGACACCTGCTAGCAGTTTCACGTCGCCCGCGCCCATGCCGCCAATGGCGTAGGCCGGCATCAACAGGGCCAGGCCAACCGCCGTGCCGAGCAAGCTGTACCACAGCCCGTCCCACCCCGCATAGGGGGAGAACGCAGTGCTGTAGACCCAGCCGCTGAGAATCATCGGATAGGTAATCCAGTTGGGCACCTTCAGCTTCAGGCCGTCGATCACCGCGGCAACCACCAACGTGATCGTCACGAACCAAACGTGCCAAGTGTCGGCAAACCAACTCCACAACTCGCTGTTTTCAAACATCAGACGTTATTCCGCTCACAAGGCTGTAGGTGACAGGTGATTTCATCGTGGTTCGCGACTTCGGTCCGCTCGAGGCCCGATCTCAACCGCGAGGCACCAGCAAATAGGCCACGAATGCCGAGAAGGCGGCGATACAAACGCACGCCAATTCGATCGTCGTGGCCAGCAACTGTTCGGGTATCAGGTTATTCATGACAGTGAACCCACTCAGTGCGATTCTCCCCCTAACCCGGCACAGCGGGCCACGAGGCTATCGAACCATAGCTTAGGAAATACCTAGGCAATGAAGTTGCGAAGCGGAATCTCGCCCCTTCCTTCCCCATAAACGGCGTAATTGGTCAAGAGTTTCCAAACTAGTGAGCCGACGGCGCTAGCCGCGGGTAGCCTCTGGGGCGACGTTCGCGACGAATTCACCCGACGCTAGCGCGTTCGGCTCACTGTTCTCGACTCACAAAAAAACCTCTCGGGACACAAGGTGCCCCGAGAGGAATTCGTTAACAATTATTTCTCTTCCCATATAGGGTGTTAACTGGGGCCTTAGCTGCCCAACTGTGCGGCGACACTCGTAAAGGTCGCATTGGCATTCGTACCAACGCTGCGAATGGCCGTAAGACAAACAATCACGATCAACGCCAGCATCACAGCGTATTCGACCGCGGTAGGCCCATCTTCCGAGACGAGGAAACGTTGTACCTTCTTAGCAAACTTCTTCATAGCATTCCTCCGATTCTCGATGCCAGCCTCAGAGAGGCGACACCCTATTGGGTTGTCGGGAGCTTCCAATGAAAAGCTGATCGCTCCCGGTTTTCGGCATGACCACTGCACCCTGATGCCTTGCGGCGGGGCTGAGCCTGCAACTCGCAGGGCCAATACCTAACACAAACTTACACAAGTGATGCGAATCATCTCGTAAGGCTGCGTTCGCTTCATGCGAAACGTGTATCCCTTCGGTAGCCTGGCTGACGTCGACCGTGAAGTCTCGCGTCCCATGGCTTTGCGCCCCAACCTTTCGATCGGTTTGCCCTTTCGAGGATGATTTCGCAGCAGGCCCATTCGCTCAACTACTCTCACCTAAAGACTTCCGTGAGAAACCAGATACTGGTCAAGGAGAAGAGAAGCGTTGCTGGCGGGCACCCTGCGGTACTCACCTTTGCGGCTGACCTGACAACCTGTCAGAACCAACCACACTTGAAACCTATGTCATGTACCTCGGATGTCAAATCTCTTGGCGAGGCGATGGCCACTTTTTTTCTGGCTCCCACTACAACCGGCATAGCTCGGTTGCGCCCCACCGAAAACGCCGGCGCGCGACCCGTCGTGTTGAGCTTCGGCAACCTAGAGTTGAGTAGAAACCCCTCGCCCGGCCGACCGCGCTGGCTCCCTGCCACACCCACCACATGGCGAACCGCCACCCACCGAGTTTTTCATGTCGCAGCTAGCTCAAAACTTGCGACTCTTGTCCGCCGACACCGCCTGGGGCTACCACCTCGACGGGCCCTCGGCCGCGGAACCGGCAGCACTGGCCTGCCTGGCACTGGCCTGTCACCAGCAATACGCCGCCGCCCGCCTTCCCGCCCAGTGGCTCGTGGAGATCCAAGCCCGAGACGGCTCGGTCGGCGTCAACGCCACACAAGAAACACCCGCCTGGCCGACGAGCCTCGCGATCTTGGCCTGGAACCATCTTGCCGAGGCCACCGGGCAAGACGAATACGCCGCGGCCAGCGCCCGAGCCATTCGCTGGAGTCTCGAAGCCCGCGGCACGACGGCGCCTCAGCAGGCCCACGTCGGGCACGACACAATGCTCAACGGTTGGTCGTGGGCCGCCGACACACATGCCTGGGTGGAACCGACTTGCATGTTTGTCATGGCACTCAAGGCCGTTGGGCAGACGCAACACGAGCGGACCCGTGAGGCAGTTCGGCTGATAGTCGATCGCCTGCTGCCCGAGGGGGGCTGCAACTATGGCAATACGATTGTGTTGGGCCAGGAGCTGTTTCCGCATGTGCAACCGACTGGGTTGGCAATGTTGGCGCTCGCCGGCGAAACCGCAAGCGATCCTCGCATCGAAAAGTCGCTCGCCTATCTCCAAGACCAATTGACCGGCGACACCTCCACGTCGTCGCTCTGCTACGGACTGCTGGGAATGGCCGCGCATGGCCGGGAGCCGGTGCAAGCCTCGGCTTGGCTAGAAGAAGCGGTCGGTCGCCTCGCAGATCGCGGGACAAGCTGTTACAAGCGGGCCCTGATCGCCCTGGCAGCCTGCCCTCACCAAAACTGGCTCCGCTTGGCTAAGGAACTGGTTTCATGAGTCGCAACTCGGACCACAAACCGAAGGTGGAACAGGCTCGCCCCAGTCGTCGGGCGGTGCTCGCCGCGGGCGGCGTTGCCGTGGCCGGTGTGGCGGGCGCCAAGCTGGCCAACTGGGCCGCCGACCGGCGGAAGGCGGCCGTCTTCGTCGCGCGAAATCAACGGTACGACGGCCCACTCGAAAAGACGATTCACGACGGCCTTGTCGCCTGCGGCCTGCAGCCGGAGCAGCTACACGGCAAGCGGGTTCTGCTCAAGCCGAATCTGGTGGAGCCAACGCGACTGATTCCGCACATGACGACGCACCCAGCCGTAATCAACGCCGCCGCCGACCTGTTTCGCAATTGGGGCGCGACCGTCACCGTGGGCGAAGCTCCCGGGCACGTTCGCGACACCGAGATGGCACTCATCGAGTCGGGCGTAGGCGAGGCACTCCGCGACGCGGGTCTGCGGTTTGCCGACTTGAACTACCAAGAGGTCGACTGGCGCCGCAACCGCGGCCGACTTAGCCCGTTGAAGGGAATCTATCTGCCGCGGTCGGTGCTCGAGGCCGACTACGTTGTTTCGATGCCCAAGATGAAAACGCATCACTGGGTCGGCATCACCTGCAGCATGAAGAATCTCTACGGCGTATTGCCGGGGATCAAATACGGCTGGCCCAAAAACGTGTTGCACCACGCCGGCATTCCGCAGACGGTGGTCGACATTTTCGCCACCCTGCCTCGCACGCTCGCCATCGTCGACGGCATCGATTGCATGGAAGGCGATGGTCCGATCCTGGGGAGCCTCAAACAGATGGGCTTGGTGTGCGTCGGCCAAAACCTGCCGGCGGTCGACGCCACGGTTGCCCGCATCATGGGCCTGGAGCCCAGCCGCGTCAGCTATCTCGGCCTGGCGGCCGGCCGCTTCGGGCCGATCGACGAACCATCGATCGAACAACGGGGCGAGGCCTGGCAAGAGCTCGTCAGCCCGTTCCAAATCCTCGACGAGCCCCACCTGCGCAAGCTGCGCGCCACGCCCGTCGGGCTGTTGGTCAGCTAAACCGCGACCACCTGGCGGCGGAAGAGCAGGGCCGCCATCCCAAGCACCAGCATGATCGCAGTCGCCGGCTCGGGCACCGTGGCCGCGCTCGCAATCGGACCGGCTGTGGCGCCATAGTTCGCTTTCCAATCGTCGAGGTCGGATTGGCTCAGCGGCAGGGGCGACTCGCCCCGTTGCCACATCAGGAAATCGTTGCCATCGACGTCGCCATCTCCGTGGAAATCTCCCGTCAGATCGGGGCTCGTGACGTGCAGCACACCGGCCGCGCCTTTTGCCACGCGAAACAGAGCGTGATCGACGAGCAAGTTGTCGCCCGGTTGGTCGAGGGTCAGTTCAAAGGTTGCCATCGATCCGGGCGGCACGTACCACGTCTCCTCGTTGGCAACATAGGTCTCGGGCGAACCCGTGTAGACTTTGTCGAATATCTCACCGATGACATGAAAGCTGGCGCCAACATTCGGTCCGCCGACGCCATAGAAAATGCGAATCGTCTCACCGACTTGGGCTTCCAACGGATAGATTTCCGTGAGCGCATCCTTGTGACCGTTAAGGGTAAAGTATTCGGGATCTTCACTCATCGCCTTGGACAGGTCGAACGCCTGGAGTCCCTCTTCACCAAACGCGCCGGTCGTGTACCACTCGCCCTGGATGACGTAGAACTCTCGATCGACGGGAGGCAGGCCCCCCACCGGCTCCACCACGATGCCGCCGTACATTCCTTGAGCGATATGTTCCCAAGGTTTTGGCCCGAAGGCACAGTGATAGATGAACGAGCCCGCATGGGTCGCCTCGAAGGTAAACATTATTTCTTCGCCCGGAGCGACAATCGTATCGGGCGCTCCACCGCCTGGCCCGTTGACCGCGTGCAGGTCGATGTTGTGCGTTCGTGTGCTGGTTATTGGATTCTGCAGGGTGAACTCGACCGTATCGCCTTCCATGACGCGTAGCATCTGACCGGGCACCGTGCCGTCGAAAGTCCAGAACGGATACGTGGTTCCATCGGCCAACTCGGCGATCTTTTCTTCAATGGTCATCGTCACGCTGACGGTCGTTGGCTCGGTGCGCGTAATGGGAGGGGGCAGGATCGACGGATCGCGGGCAACCGTGTCCCCGCAACAAAGTTGAGAGTTACCGACGAGAAAAGAAATGGCTGTGAACAAAACGAGTGCGATGCGGGAGCGTTGAGATTGCATGGTGATTCTTTCTCGTTCGAATGTCGGAACACCTGATGTGTACTGCACAGATTGCGTCGGTTGGGGTGGTGCTCTCCTGGAAAGCGCCACGCAAGGCGAACCCCTGGAACACCTGCAACAAGGCACTAACCGCGCGAGAACATGAGCCGGAGAAACCTGCCGAAGATGCTAGGATCGACCGCAAGCAGAAATCTGGATACTCATATCATTATTGGTGATTGGTTGGGCCAGTGCTTCGGGGTATACGTGGGCAAACGCTGGGTCGAGAGACCAGGACTCGTTTTCTTATCGTGTATATGGGATGTCAGATATCCTCACTATCGTCCCTGAGCCAAGCACACTGCTATTAGTGTAAATCGAGCATCTTAGCTTGGTAGCGAAAGTCATATACAGTCTGTCAGATGAGATCGACATCAGCTAAGACTTCCACGAGACTAGGTCCTTCGTGGTTTAGTGCTTTTGACAGCGACTGGTCGAGCTGATCTTTATCTGTGACACGAATACCAAGAGCGCCGCAGTTGTTGGC
>CAXMSB010000026.1:0-14417 GCA_964195615.1 uncultured Granulosicoccus sp.
CGTAGTGGTCTTCGCCGCGGTCGGTCTTGACGTGCGGCGAGAACATTGCCTGTTGCGACGATTTGCTGAGCAGCGAGCCTTCCCGCAGCGCGGCCAGCCAGCGCTCCAGGTCGTCAAGCGACGAATAGACGCCGCCATCACCGCGCACGGCGCTGGTTACACTCTGATCGCTCACGTTCCAGTTGCCCTGGTCGTCCAACTCGTGGCCGAAAGCTCGTTCCGCCACCGAGTTCATTCCCGCGACGTACAAGACCGAACGGTCCATGCCTGCCTTTTCGAACACCTCGGCGTGCATGAAGCGATGGAAGGGCCTGTCGGCGGCCGCTTCGACAATCAGGCCCAACAGCGTGTAACCGGAATTGGAATACGCGAACTTCGCCCCCGGCGCGAAAACTGGCTGCTTCGTTTCGCGCAGGATCGCAAGCACGTTTTGGTCGGTGAGTTGCAGCGTCGTTCCCTCGGGAATCAGCTTCTCATAGTCGGGCAGTCCGGAAGTGTGCGCCAGCAGATGATGGACCGTGATCTGCTTCCAATAGTCCGGGCAACTCGGAAAGAAGCGGTCGATCGTATCATCGAGCGAAATCGCGCCGCGATCCACCAGCACGAGCACCGCCGTGGCCGTGAATTGCTTGGTGACCGAGGCGAGGCGAAAGTTGGTGGCCGGGGTGCAGGGTTCCGGCCGATCGCAGCGACGCTTGCCCCAGGCATGTTTGAAGATGGTGTTCCCGTTGTCGATTGCCATCACCGCCGCGCCGACATGGGGTGGCAAGAGCGCCTCGACTTTGTCGACCAGCGTCGCGTTCTCGGCCCGAGACGGACGCGTGCAGGCCCAGATAGACAGCAGCGGTGCGACGCAGCATTTCGCTGGCAGAAGGCGGCGCGGTAGCCCTGAGGAAACAGTCAACACGCGGCGACTCTCTCGATGGTGAAATGCAATGGCAACTCGGTCGGCCCTTCGCTGGATGGCTATTATCGACGCAATTCTGGCGCTTAGCAAGGCTGTTGCCATGAAAGGCCAGGAGAATTGCGAAGTCGCTTTTTCCCCTCGCTGTCATTCCGAGGTCCGCCGAGGAATCTCTGGCGTAACGCGGTTTGGTAGGGCCACGGAGATCCCTCGGCGGACCTCGGGATGACAGCTTGCGGACTTTGCAGTTCTTCTGCCATGGACGGCCTGACGAGTTCTCTTTTTCCCAACTCGATCTCAGGAAGCCCCTATTAACAACGTCGACATTCCGCCAAAATGGTTAGCATCACAGACCAACAACCACCCTTGTTCCAGGAACACTCCGATGATACATCACGGCTTTGGATTCGCAATCTGCCTGATCGGCGCGGCGTTGATACTGAGTAGTCATCCCGCAATGTCCGAGCCGACCGGTCCGGTCGACGCCGATATTCTGCTCGTGGGCGGAACCGTGATCGATGGATCCGGGAACCCGGGAAAGACCGGCGACGTGGCGATTCGGGGCGACCGCATCGTGGCGGTTGGCCAGTTCGAGACCGGTCGCGTCGGCCGCACGATCTCGTGTGTCGGCTTGATCATTGCGCCGGGATTCATCGACCTGCATAACCACAGCGACTCGTCGATTACGGTTAAGGACCCTGAGACTGGCGAGTCGCAACCTTCGCGGCCGATTCTGGCGGAAGCGACCCGCTCGGCTGCTTGCTATCTGACTCAGGGTTGCACGACGCTCGTCACCGGCAATTGCGGGGGCGGCGCGGTGGACGTCGGCGAGTACTACGCCGCGATCGAGGCAACCCCTCCCGGCGTGAATGTGGCACAGTTGCTGCCGCAGGGAGCGCTCCGCGGGAAGGTAATCGGCCAAACGCGTCGTGCGCCGACGGATAAAGAGCTGCGGCAGATGCGCAGGCTTGCGCGTCGGGCGATGGAAGAGGGGGCGTGGGGAATGTCGACGGGGCTACAGTACGTGCCGGGCTCATTCGCCGACGTCGAGGAGTTGGGGGCCATCGCTCAGGTGGTGGGCGAGTGGGACGGGTTTTACGCCAGCCACATCCGCGACGAAGGCGACCGGCTCATCGAAGCGATTGAAGAAGCGATCGAAGTCGGTCGCCTTGGCAACCTTCCCGTTCACATTTCTCACCTCAAGGCGAGCAAACGCCGCAACTGGGGCAAGGTGCGAGCCGCCGCCGCGTTGATTGAAAAGATGCGCGACGAGGGTCGCCGTGTTACCGCCGACCAGTATCCCTACGATGCCAGCAGCACGTCGATCGCGGCGATGCTGCTTCCCGATGAAGAACGGGAAGGGGGCTCCCAAGCACTGATCGAGCGTCTGAACGACCCGCAACAATTGAGCCGCCTGCGAGTGATCGTGGAGCAATCGCTGGAGGCCCGCGGCCGAATCATGATTGCCAGTTGCCCCAAGCAACCGACCTGGGTCGGACGGATGATCCGCGAAGTGGCGGCCGACGAGCAGCGTGCTCCGGTCGAGGTGGCGGTCGACATTCTCCGCATGGGCTACGTGCCGGGCGTGAGCTTCAGCATGGACGATCGCGATGTCCGCTATGTGATGACGCTTCCCTGGGCAGCCGTGGCCTCAGACGGCGGCACGAAGATCGACAACGGCACTCGACCGCACCCGCGTAGCTACGGAACATTCCCCCGCCGCATCGGTCGGTTTGCGATTGAAGAAGGCGTCGTCGCCGTGGAAAAGGCAATCCGTAGCGGCTCGGGACTCCCCGCCGACATCCTCGGCCTCGGCGACCGCGGCTATCTTCGCCCCGGCTACGTTGCGGACGTCACCGTTCTCGACCCGCAGACCTTCCGCGACCACGCGACGTTCCAATCTCCCTTCGAGTTTTCCACGGGCGTCCGCTGGGTGCTAGTCAACGGCCAGCTTGCCATCGACGACGGGGAGCTTGCCGTCGTCGACGCCGGCCGAGCATTGCGCAAGCCGCGCGCCGCAGGTGAGTAAACGTAGGCCGGAACAAGTCCGCGCAGTTCCGGCATGGCTTACGTGACGACTCCGCTGCCGGAACTGCGCGGACTTGTTGCCGGCCTACTAGAATCCCATTCCTGTAGTCGAGAGTCTCACACGGCAGAGAAATCGGTGGGAGGTCATATAGAGCGTGCTACCGTCGTCGCCGAAGGCGCAGTTTGCGATCCACTCGCCGGTGTTGATCGTACCCAGGTGTGTCCCTTGGGGGCTCAGCACCAACACGCCTCCGGGGCCGGTGGCAAACAGGTTGCCGCGTTGGTCGATCTTTAGGCCATCCGGGTTGCCGGGGCGCGATTCGCCCAACTTGCGAGCGTCGAAGAAGACCCGACCGTTGGAGAGAGTGAGCTGATGGTCGACGTCATAGGCCATGATAAGCTTGGCTGGTGTGTGTGATTGCGCGACGTAGAGCGTTTTTTCGTCAGGCGAAAGCGCAATACCGTTGGGTCGCAGCAGGTCGCGGACGAGCAGCTTCAATTGGCCGTCTGGATCGATCCGATAGACGCCTTGGAAATCGAGTTCGCACGCTGGATCTTCCATTTGCTTGGGCAATCCATACGGCGGGTCCGTAAAGAACACAGCGCCGCTGGAATGGACGGCCAAGTCGTTCGGGCTGTTGAAACGTTTTTCATCGTACCTGTCTGCCAAGGTGACAAAGTTGGCCCGCGGAGCGTCCAACGGGGCGTCCATCCGGGCGACGCGACGATCGCCGTGCTGGCAGAGCAACAGTCGCCCCTGCGGGTCGAGCGCTAGTCCGTTGGAACCCTGTTCCGACCCGCGCGGCTTATCGCCCGTATAGCCCGCAGGCTGCAGGTAAACTGAAAGGCCGTCACCCTCTTTCCACCGGTAGATCGTATTGGTCGGCACGTCGGAGAAGATGAGACACTTTTCCTGCGGCAGCCAGACGGGGCCCTCCGACCAGACGAAACCCTCGGCCAGCACCTCGATCTGGGCATCGACCGGTACTAACTCATCGAGCGCGGGATCCAAACGTTCAATACTTCCCATGAATCGGGACCCAACGTCGTGAGGGGCCTCCTCGGCAGCTTCACTGAATCCCGACACAGAGAACAGCATCGCGGCTAAGGCGACCACGCTCGTCACATTTGTTCTGAGCGATGAAGTATTCGTCATTTCACTCCCATTTCTTCCATGTTATTGATCCTTGCGCCGCCAATGAACCGAGGGCGTCCGGCAGAACGGAAAAAATCAGCTGTCATTCATCCAGACACCCACCAAGGAACCGTACCCGACCGCCGAAGCGAGGTAAACAGGATGATAGCCGAGAGTCTGCCCGTCAAGCATCGCCGCGAGCATGCCGCTGGCGGTAATCCTAGCGACCGTGGACGATCCCTGACTGATTTTCAGCAGGCTGGCTAGGGCAAGCTCCACGATGCGGCTGCAGCCACAATCTGGGTTTGCTGCAACGCTGGACCGGAAACGATACGGGCCGATTGCCACGCTGAGGGGGCAGTCGCTATGATGTGTGATCTCTAGGCCCAACGACGTGTTGTCGCGAGAATTCCAACAGGAGGGAAACGATAAGATGGCTACCAAGGGAGAGGCGTTTGCGGGACTCTCGGTCGCGATGGTCACGCCGTTCAAAGATGGCGAGGTCGACTACGACCTGATGCGCGAGCAGATCGAATTTCAGATCGCCGCGGGCACCAATTGTCTCTGTCCGGTCGGTACCACGGGCGAGTGCCCCACGCTGTCGCATGACGAGCATGAGCGGGTGATCGCCTTCGTCTGCGAGACCGTAGCGGGGCGGATCAAGGTGATGCCGGGCACCGGGTCGAATAGTACGAAAGAAGCCCTGCGGCTGACCAAGTCTGCCGAGAAGTCGGGCGCGGACGCGGCTTTGCAGGTTGCTCCCTACTACAACAAGCCTACTCAGCAGGGCTTCTACGAGCACTTCAAGTGCCTCGCCGAGCAGTCGGGCCTGCCGCAATGCATTTACAACATTCCCGGGCGCACCGGCAAGAACATCGAGCCCGATACGATCGCGCGGCTGGCCGAGTTGGAGAACATCGACTTGGTGAAGGAGGCCACCGGCTCACTCGATCAGGCTTCCGCAATTCTTTCCAGCACGAACCTCACCGTACTGAGCGGCGACGACAGCTTGACGTTGCCGTTGATGTCGGTTGGGGCCAAGGGCGTTGTCTCCGTGGTGGGCAACATCGTTCCCCAAGACATGCTCGCTCTGATCACTGCGGCAAGTGCCGGCGACTTCGCCAAGGCGCGGCAATGTCACCACAAGTTGTTCCCGCTCTGCCGCGACATGCTGGGCCTGTCGACCAACCCGATCCCGGTGAAGGCTGCTCTCAAACTTCTCGGGCGCGACACGGGCGAGCTGCGCCTGCCGATGACGCCACTCAGTTCCAGCGAGGAGGCTTCGCTGCGGAAGACACTGGTCGGTTACGGCTTGCTCTAATCGGAAACTGTTGGCCCCGAAATCACTTCGATCCGGGCACCCCGGTTATTGGGCGGCGTGCAGGCGACCTGTGCGTCGGCGAACTCTTCCAGCGGCGCGATGCGGTCGATCAAGTCCGCGGCGGAGGTTTCATCGGCGGCAAACGCGAAAATGGTTGGGCCCCAGGAGGATTGTCCGACTCCATGCACCCCCAATTCTCGCAGCCGGTGTACTCCGGCAGCAATCTGCGGGGAGGCGAAGGGCCCTCCCTGCACAGCGGCGAAACAGCTGCCCGCCAGCCGGCCGTATTGATAGATGGCTTCTGCGAACGTGTCGAAATCCGCCCGCTCCGCCGCCGGCAGGACTTGCTCCTCGGCCAACTGCGTAAGCTGGCGTGTGACTTCGTTCGGCACGGGCGGCAGGCTTTCGAACGCCTGCCGTTCACCCTCGCCCGAGAGGCCCTCGCCGTGGGGCATGGTGATCAGCACGACTCGCCAGTTGGAAGCCACCTCGACACGACGCTTCAACCGTCCTAACGACTCGCCAAGCCGCCAGCCCTCTTCCCAAATCAAGCCGCCGAGCTGAAAGCCGTGCCCGCCCACCGCGCTGCGGCGGCCTCGGTCGACGCTCGCCACCAGGTGGTCGATCTCCAGGGGTGGCGCTTGGCAAAGCTGGCGGACCCCGGCGGCGATCGCCAGAGCCAACTGGGTGCCGCTGCCCAGACCCGAGTGCGGCGCGGGAGCCTCGCGCACGTCGACTTTCACCGCGCGAATCGTCGTTGACGGACAGGACTCCAGCGCCCGTCGCGCCAGTTCCAACGCACGCTCCCCGGAAGGCCCACTCACACTCCACGTTTCGGCGGCGCTCAACTCGACCACGACCCGAGGTCGGTCGATCATCATCCCCAGCCCCCCGTAACTGGGACCCGACTCCTGCGAGAATCGCAGTAAACCGAAATGGAGTCGGCTGGGGGTGGTGATGCGCAGCAAGGAAGTCATGCGTGATGCTCGATAAATTCTTGCAGAAACTCAAAAGCTTCCCGCTCCGCTGCCCCGCCAGTCTTCTCGACGGGCGACCGCAACCGGCACAGTTCCGCCAAGATCTCTTCAGCCGGCAGCAACTGAACACGCGTCGCCAGAATGGCCACCTCCAACACGGCATGTTTGGCACGGTTGAAGCCGATGAAATCGCGATGGTGCTGCTGGGCAATCGTTTGCGCGACGATCCGTGTGCGCTCTTCGTCGTCGCTGAGCGACTCGACGGTGAACTCATACGATCGACACGCGTCGACCAGCACCATTCCAGCGACTTTCTGTGCCGAGGCCAAACGGGGCAGGGGATCCGGAACTCCCACCGCCGCCTGGGCGATGAGTTTTACATCGTCGGTAACATGAAACACTCCCTGGCCATTCCGCTTAAGATTCTGGTACGTCTTCGACGTTACAAACGGCCGGAGCACGAGCGTCTTCAGTTGCGGATCGACAATCGGCCCCATTGGCGAGATGTTCACCGACTGGTCCTCGTTGAGCGTCGTGACCAGGCCCTCCAGGATGCACCCGTCGTCTCCAAGTTGTGGCAGTGGATCGGGTTTCATGAATACTCTAGAAAGTGAGGGGCCGTTTCAAGGGCTCCGGGGGAATGACGACGGGCAGTGAATGTTCGTCGGCCGCAATCGCAGAGACGTCGGCGGTGGAGGGAAGTCCGCTCAACTCCAGGAAATTCGCCAGCAGGCGATAGCCGTGTTCGGTGAGCACCGCCTCGGGGTGAAACTGCAGCCCGAAGACCGGGTAGCGTACGTGCTCAATCGCCATGATCGTGCCATCCTCGCCCGTGGCGCTTACCTTGAGTTCACTCGACAGCGAGTCGGGTTCCACTACCAGTGAATGGTAGCGACAAGCGACCAGCGGCGACGGCAGGTCTTGAAACAACGGCCCACCAGAGTGTTCCACTAGCGAAGTGCGGCCATGCATTGGCTGCTGCGCGCGGACAATCTTCGCCCCCAGCGCCGCGGCGATCGCTTGATGTCCCAAGCAGATTCCCAAAATGGGCAGCTCCGTGTGCAACTCCCGCACAATCTCCAGCGAACACCCCGCCTCCTGAGGCGTACAAGGACCAGGCGACAAAACCACCGCTTGCGGCCCGGCCCGGCGAACCGCCGCCGCGTCAATTGCATCGTTGCGCACCACGCGAGTCGTCTGCCCCAACCGCCGAAAATATCGGGCCAGATTGTGCGCGAAGCTATCGTAGTTGTCGATGAGCAGGATCATGGTCGCAGGGCGTCCAACAGGCCCCGAGCTTTGTGCCAGGTTTCTCGGTATTCGTCGTCGGGCCGACTCTGAGCGACAATCCCGCCGCCCACCGGCAGTTGCCACCAGCCATGCCCGGCGGTGATCGTTCTTATTAGGATACTGCTGTCCAAGCGGCCGTCAAAGCCAACGTACGCCAGCGACCCACAATACGCCCCGCGAGCGGTCGGTTCCAGCTCGGCAATGATCTCCATGGCCCGAATCTTCGGCGCGCCGGTGATCGATCCCCCCGGAAAACAAGCCCGCAACAGATCGAACGGACACGGTCCCGGCTCCATCCGCCCACGGACGATCGATACCAGATGTTTGACGAATGCGTAGGTCTCGACCTGGCAGAGCTGCGCGACCTGCACACTGTCGGCCGTGCAGACGCGCGACAAATCGTTCCGCAAGAGGTCGACGATCATCACGTTCTCGGCCCGATCTTTTTCGCTTGCCTGCAAATCGTCGCCGGCGAACAGATCGGCCTCGGGCATTCCCGAGCGACCGCGAGTTCCCTTGATCGGACGCGTCTCCACTTCGCCGTCTCTGAGAGTCAGAAAACACTCGGGCGAGCTACTGCAGATCTGCCAGTCGCCCAAATCAAGAAACCCCGCGTAGGGCGCCGGGTTTTTGTCTCGCAAGCGCAAGTACAATTCGACGGAACTACTGTGGGAAGGGCAGAGCAGTCGTTGGGACAGGTTGACCTGAAACACGTCGCCAGCATGGATGTATTCAACTGCCCGCTCGATCATCTGGCGATAGGCGTCGGCCGACAGATTGCTGGTGACGCCATCGGCCTCGACCTCGAACTGCGGAGCCAACCGAGACTCAGGGATTGCCTGCAGAGCCCCGTCGGTCGACGGCTCCAATCCGCCCGCGAGCCATTTCTTCATCTGCACGAGCCGCGACTCGGCCCGCTCGCGTCGGGCTTGGGGGTCGGTTTCCGGAAAGCCCTGCGAGATGATCCAGGCCTCGTGCGTATCATGGTCGAAGGCCACCACGACGTCGTACAATCCCACGGCTAGCGCGGGCACTGGGAAATCGTTGATCGCCGCCGGCGGAAACGATTCCAGACTGCGCGCCAAGTCATAGCCGAACAGCCCCGCGGCGCCGCCTTGAAACGGTGGCAGATCGGGGCGGGGCAGGGCGGGGTACTGTTGCACGGCGGATTGCAAAACCGCAAGCGCGTCGCTGCCGTCGGGCGGTTGGGTGATCCAGTGGAAGGGATCTGCCGCGACAAAAGAAAAACGGCCCAGTTCGCCTTCGCGGCTGGCACTGTCGAAGAACACCACGTGCGGCAGGTTCGCCAATTGCGCAAACACGTCGACCGGCCGAAGTTCGGCAGGCAATCGTTCGGCGAGAGGCAAGAGGTCGGGGTGATTCACGTCTTGTCGCTCCGACCTGAACGCTTGAGATAGTGTCGCTCTTCAGGACGCGTCGCCAGACCCCAGTCGAGTGCTTCATCTTGCCGATATGTTTTTCCTAACGTCAGTGCCGTCAGCGCCTTGCACATCTCGTAGCCCAGGTAGAAAGCGTGTCCCGGGTCGAGGTTTCGCGGCAATCCGCCTTTGGGTCCCGCCTGGCTGAGCTGCTGCATGACGACAAACGGATCGGCATCGTGCAGATGCAAGTTGCTGCTCACCAGATGCACTTCGCCGTTGGACGCGAACACTCGGAAGCTGTTGTCGACAATTTTGTAGGCCAACTGGTCGATCTCGACAGGCGTCGAGGCGACAATCTGCTCGTCGCGGAGCATCACCAGCCGCGGCTCGACGTGCTTGGGAAGCACCCGGCCCTGGATCGCGTGATACATGAGCCGCCGGGCCAGGTCGCATTCCCTCACGCTAGTGCGGGCCCAGTTGATCACTTGGGTGGTGAGCACGCTGCAAATACCCACTTCCTGGCAGAAACCCAACAGCAACGCGTTTACGCCGGCCGAGTCGACGTCGGTCAGCTCCGTAAGATTGCCGATGCCCATCATCATAGGGGCGTCCGGATAGCGGCGCCGCACCTCGAGATAACGACCCAAGCTCGCGGCGAACCCAAAGGAGATCGGCTCCAGAATCGGATCGATCCGCAGCAGCACGCCGGCCCTTGCGAGTAGGTCGACCGTTTCATCCAGTTCGGCGAGCGTCGTGGGCTCGTCAGGAATGGCAATCACCTCGACGCCCCAATCGACGGCCGCCTCGCGGTTGGAACTGTTCACGCTCAGCACCAACTCCGCCCCACAGCGCACGGCGGGCTCAATCTCTCGCGGATCCAAACTATCAATCGAAACCCGATGCCCGTCGTCCCTCAAGGCCTTGACCGCATCGCCCACCTCCGCCCACCGCTGGCCGGTTTCGCACCCCACGTCGATCACGTCGGCCCCGTCACGCGCCAAATCTGCCGCAACGGCGAGAATCTCCGCAAGCGAGAGCCGCGGACAAGAGTTGATCTCGGCAATGATCTCGATGTCGTACTCCCCATACTCCGCGGGCAAAGGCTCGCGCGAGAAGAACGTCGGCAATTGCCGCAGGTCGCGCGGCCCCCGTCTTACCGGTAGATTGACGACAGCCTCCAACGCCGCGAGGTCGCCTTCGCAATAGCCGGGAATGAGCACCGTGGTCGCCTCGCCGGGCACGCGCACATGTTTGGCGACCCACTCGGGAGTCATCAAGGCCGCCACGGTGATCGGCAACACATCGATGCTGTAGGCGAAGCCCACCTGCTCGGCCAGCTTCGGCAGGAGCTGCTCCAGAGCGTGCCTCGCCAGGCGACCTGTCACGAAATGGAAGTGTTCTTGCGACATAAGCTCTGGAGTCAGGGTCGACCGCCGTTGATGGGCAGCGTGTGCCCCGTGATGAAACTGGCCTCGGGTGAAACCAAGAACCGCGCCGCCCGGGCGACGTCTTCCGGAGTTCCCCACCGGCCGAGGAGTGATTCCCCGACGGCCCGCCGTTGCCAATCGTCGGAGGCTGTCTCGCCCCAGGCGGTGCGAATCCAACCGGGGGCCAGGCAGTTCACGCGCACCTCGGGAGCGAGCGACTTGGCCAGGCTACGTGTGAAGGCCATGATCGCACCCTTGATGGCTGAGAACATCTGGCCGCTGTCGCCCTCCATGCCCGACTCGGCCTGATCCCAACCCATGTTGAGAATCACACCGCTGGTGCGTTGTTTCATCCGCTGGCCAACATCTCGCGAGAGTCCGATCGTCGCCTGGACATCCGTTTTCCAAAGCGTCTCCAACTTCTGTGCAAACGGCCAATCGCTTGCTTCACCGGTTAGCACGTCGGCCCCGGCGTTGTTGACCCAGATATCTATCGGTGCGATCTGCCAACACCGGTCGACGACCCCCGCCGTGAACGATGGGTCGGCGAGGTCGCCAGAGATTGCTTCCGCCTGGGCACCACTGTCGCGCAAGCTCTCAGCCAACTGGACGGCTGCGCTCTGACTGCGATGACCGTGGACGATGAGATTCGCCCCCGCAGCAGCCAGCTCGACGGCGATTGCTCGGCCGATGCCGCTGGAACTGCCAGTCACCACCGCCCACTTCCCGGCGAGCGTTCTTGTTGGGTCGTTTGCCATCGGTCCAGATCGACGTGAAAAAGGAGTCTCAAACAGTCGGTTGTAGTCGCCCCCTCGCCGGCTCGCAAGCAGCCGAACGCCTGGGGCTGCGGTTGTCTCCCCCTGAGAGCTGACCTAGGATGACCGCAGCAGATTCACCCGCCTCGGAAACCCCCGCGAAAAGAAGATGTCGACCCCTGCCACCGCCGTTCAACCCACCGCCGAAGCCGTTTCCCGGCCAACGCGTCGGCCCTGGTTTCCTGTCCTCTGGCCAATACTGCTGGCGGGGATCTGTGCGTTTGCCTGGTACCGATTCGAGGATCGGGGCATTTTCAATAGCATGATCCATGGGGCGATCATCTTTACGGTCATGGGCTGGTCGGGCTGGATCATTCTGCGCAGCCGCTGGAGCATTGGCCGGCGCTGGGGCGCAGCGGCGGTGCTGCTGGGGTTGCTCTCGACCTACTACTTTCAGTTCTCACCTTTCAAAGTGATCAACAATGGCGACGTCGGCATCGTCGGCTGGCGGTGGCGGTGGGCGGATCCCGACCGCGATTTGGACACGAAAGTGATTCTGCCCGACGTGACGCTCGATTGGCAGACGACACCTAAGGACTACCCGAATTTCCTCGGCGACGGCTACTGGGCTGAGGTCTCGGGCGTTGCTCTCGCTTCCGATTGGGAAGACACACCACCGAAAGAAATCTGGCGCCAGCGAATCGGGGCCGGTTGGTCTTCGTTCGCCATGGCTGGCGATTACGCGGTCACCCAAGAGCAACGCGACCAGTACGAGCTTGTCACTTGCTACAACGTCAGCACGGGCGATCTCTTGTGGACCCACGCCGACGGGGTCCGTTTCGATCCCGGCGGAGGCGGATCGTTCGGCGGCGTCGGACCGCAAGCCACGCCGACCGTTTACGACCGCCGCGTTTACTCGCACGGTGCCACCGGCATCGTCAACTGTCTCGACGCCGCCACTGGAAAGCTCCTCTGGACGCACGACACGGTCGCGGAGTTTCAGGTCGAGAATCTGATCTGGGGCAAAGCGGCGTCACCCATCATTGTCGGCGATATGGTCGTCGTAAGCGTCGGCGATGCGCGACAGAATACACAGCCGACGTTTTCTCAAGAGGGCAACTCTTTGGTCGCCTTTGATCGCGTCTCGGGCGACGTCGAGTGGAAAGCCGGCGATCGCCGCAGCTCCTACGCCACGCCCGTACTCGCGACTCTGGCCGGCACGGAGCAGGTGATCGTCGTAAACGAGGACTTCGTCACGTCTCACCGCGCCGCGGACGGCGTCATCCTGTGGGAACACCCCTGGCCCGGCAGGAGCGACTCGGACGCTTCCACCTCGCAGCCGGTCCCCGTCGGCGACGATCGTGTATTTCTCTCTCGCGGTTACGGCACCGGTTCTGAGCTGATCCAAGTCGAAAACGACAGCCAACAGTGGCGAACCGAAACGATCTGGAAGAATCCATGGATGAAGACCAAGATGTGCAACGTCGTGATTCGCGACGGCTTTGTTTACGGTCTCGACGACGTCAATCTGCTCTGCATCGAGCTGGCCACCGGCAAAAAACAATGGAAAAAGCGTCGCCGACCGTCGTTCGGCCATGGCCAACTCATGCTGTTTGGCGACATGATTTTGGCGATTACCGAAACGGGGGAGCTACTGCTTGTTGAAGCATCGCCCAAGGAATATCGTGAACTGGCGGCGATTCAATCGCTCGATCCAGATCAGGTCACTTGGAACAACCCCGCGTTCTCGTCACCCTACCTGCTGGTCCGCAACGCCGAAGAGGCGGTCTGCTACCGGTTGCCGCTCATCTCTACGGCCTCGCAGGCAGTGGCGGAAAAAAATTAGCCCCGGGTCGGTGATCGACCCGGGGCTGAATGACCGTCCTCAATTCGACGCTACTATCAACGCCGCCTGAGATTACTAAGACCTGCAATCCCACACAACATGAGTATCATGCTTGTGGGCTCGGGAGAAGGAATGTCCGTCTCTCCAGTAAGCGTACCGACAGCTTCCAAGGCGTCCACGTCGTCGTGCAGATAGCCGAAGGCCAAAGCCGGCGAAAACATGGTATCCCAGACATGCCCGCCGTGGAACAGAAAACTGATGATATACGATCCACCGCCCGTGTTGACCAGGTGCATGATCTCCCCGCCGTGGGAAGGCGGCGCCGCCATCGGACCGCCTGCGGGGTCTAAGAAGATGGGTGCATCGAGTGGGTCGATGGTGAACAGAAGCTCGTCACCGGTATCCCACTCTCCTATCATACCCTTGTCATTCACCATGGTGCCATCGACATCGATGGCATCTCGGGTTATCGGGTCGTAGTCCAATCCTGGTCCCAGGAGAATGTCTTCCACCGCATCCACGATGGCGAAATGCGGGATGTACGGAAATACGGTCTTCGTCGGAATATCCCAACCCCAGACTGAGGTACCCGAAGCTGAATCGACATCCAGCGAGAAGCGGTCAGCATCGGCCGTGTTGAAAGCACCCAGATACCCTTCCTCGATCGGGTCAGGTTCACCCGGGAGATGACCAATGGGCTCCGGTCCCCAGACTTCCAGTGCGTCGAGGTCTTCCACCACATGATGGTTCACGCCAGCGCCAGCGCCTGGACCGGCGGGTGGCGCCTCGATAACTGCCCAGACCCCGTCAAGTCCAGCAGGATCTTCGTAATGAACATGGGCCTTGGCGGCACCTGCTCCGTACAGATCGGCAGTCACCGAGAAGAGAAGCGAAGCCGTATCCCTGACAACCTGGGTGAACAGAAGATCGTTCCGATTTGCTAGGGCGTCGACTTGCCCTTCGGGATACTGAAACGCAGAATCGGTTCCGTAGTCGAATCCGTTCGTTGAGCCACTGTTGAACGGTCCGAACGCGGGATGGGGGGCTCCCAGCGGAATTCCGTCCCAAGAAACGACTTGCAGCGGATCGGTCGCTGCGAAGGCATCATGATCTTCGATATTGGTGATGCGAGGATCACCGCCGGTTGAGGTAAGTGTAAACCAATCCGTGTGCGAGTACTCTTTGCCGAATGCTTCTTCGGCCGGGGTTGCGCCTGTGGAGTCAGCACCAATCTTAATGGTTGAGGTATCTGGCACTGACGTGTAGTAGTCGCCTGCGAAAACACCTTCCGCAGACCAGCTTGCCATGGCGACCGTCACCACGGCGCCTATTATTGATCTCTGCGCAGCCAA
>CAXMSB010000027.1:0-16138 GCA_964195615.1 uncultured Granulosicoccus sp.
ATCGGGTGGTAGCTGCTCTGTCCTGTTCTTGCGTCCTGGGGTCCACGCCATGCTCGCCAAACTGCACACTTTGAGCCTGCTGGGGATCGACGCCTTGCCCGTAGAGGTGGAGGTCGACGTTTCGCCGGCGGCGATGCCGAAGGTGTTGTTGGTCGGCTTGCCCGAGGCGGCCGTTAACCGTCTGCAATCTACTCGCTCTCCAATTCGCCGCGAGATTACTGAAATTCAGCCAGTTGCCTGATAGTGTTTCACTCCTAGCTTTATGGGCCGCTCTGCCAATTATCGGAGTACGCAAAAGCCTCGGCCCACTGCTAGATCGGATCGAATTGCGCATCGAAGCTCCTGAGAAGCCATGTAACGACCTCTCCGCTGCCGCAGACAGCTAGGCCCGGACATTCTCCGCTTGCCCGGTCATTTCGTAGAGAAAACGACTGGGGACCGTCTTACGCGGCTTGCCCCATTTGCGGCGGGTTAGCGCGAATGAGAGCGTCAGTTGCTCCTGGGCTCGGGTGACACCGACGTAGCAGAGCCGGCGCTCTTCGTCGATTGCGTCGCCCTCGGTCTCCAGCGAGCGTTTGTGCGGCAGGATGCCTTCTTCCATGCCGGCCAGATAGACGTAGGGGAATTCCAACCCTTTGGCCGAGTGCATCGTCATCAGGGCGATGGCGTTGTTTTGAAGCTGGTTTTCCTTGTCGTCGCTGCTGTCGCGGGTTCCCAGGGCAATCTCGTCGAGAAAGCCCCGCAGCGTCGGCTCGGCGGCATGCTGCTGGTAGTTGGCTGCGGCGTTGATGATTTCCTCTAACGAAGCGGTCCGCGCCTCGCGGTCGTTGGGGTCAGGATAATTTCGCTCCAGCTCGCGCCGGTAAGCGGTCTTGTCGAGCACCAGCGAAACCAATTTCCCCAGCGGCAGCCCCTCGGCTTTTTCTGTCAGAGAGGCGATCAGACCGTGAAACTGCTGGGCGGCCTTGGCGGGGGTCGGAGCGAGCAGGTCCTTGCTGCCCGCTTCGGACAACAGGTTCCAGACGTGCCCACCCTGCGACGTGGCGGCATCGACCAGTTGTTTCACCGTCGACGAGCCGATGCCGCGTGCCGGCGTGTTGATGATTCTCAGCAGAGCCGCTTCGTCGTTGGGGTTGTCGATCACTTTCAGGTAGGCCAGCAGATCGCGGACTTCCTTACGATCGAAGAAGCTCATCCCACCGATCAGGACATAGGGCAGATTGGCCCGCCGCAGCTCGGTTTCAAAGCTGCGCGGCTGTTCGTTGGTGCGACAGAGTACGGCAAAGTCGCGCGCCGCGACTCCCGGTTGCGAGAGCTGCCGCTGAATGTCGGCGACGATTCGCTGGGCTTCCTCGGTCTCGTCGGGCAACTGCATGATGCGGGGCCGATCTCCTCCTGCTCGTGCGGGACGCAACACCTTGTCGTGTCGCTGTCGGTTGAAGGCGATCAGCGTATTGGCATACTGAAGGATTGCCGCGGTCGAGCGATAGTTTTCCTCAAGACGCACTACTTTGGCATCGGGCCAATCCTTCTGAAAACGCAAAATGTGCTCGACCTCGGCCCCGCGCCAACCGTAGATCGACTGGTCGTCGTCGCCCACGACGCACAGATTGCGATGGCCCATCGTCAGGCCCTTGACGATTTGGTATTGGCTCTGGTTGGTGTCTTGATATTCGTCGACCAGCACCTGATCGAAGCGGTCGGCCTCGGCTCGCCTGACGGAGGGATGCTTGGCAAAAAGTTTCTGAACCAGCAGTAGCAAGTCGTCGAAGTCGACCATGCCCTTCGTCTTGAGCTTGTCCTGATAGCGGCGATACGCGGCGGCAGCCAGATGCTCCTTGTCGGTTTCGGCAGCCGAAGCGGCCCGGCCAGGCTCGATCGAACGCGATTTCCATTGGCTGACGATCGCCAGCATGTCGCCCGGCCTCAGCGACTCGTTGGGGCAGCGGATCTCACGCAGGGCGGCTCGCGCTTCGGCCTCCTGATCGCCCCGATCGCAGATGGCGAAACCCTTGGGATAGCCGAGCCGCTCGATGTGGCGGCGGAGAACTCGGACGCAGAGCGAATGGAATGTGGAAATCTGCGGCCGCGGCTGGCCCTTGCGACGCGAGCGTTTGTTGGTCAGTAGCGCCGTGGCCCGTTCGAGCATTTCATTGGCCGCCTTGCGCGTGAAGGTGACGGCCAGAATGCGGTCGGGGGCCGTCCCCCGGCGAATCAGTTCGGCGATGCGATGGGTGACGACGCGAGTCTTGCCGGTTCCGGCGCCGGCCAGCACGAGCAGAGGCCCCTCGAGCGTGAGCACGGCGTCGCGTTGAGGGGGGTTGAGTTTGTCCAACATGGCAACAACGGCAGGTAGGGCAGGGCTCGGCGGTGGCGGAGGGCAACCTAGGATGGTAGTCGGGTTGTCGGAGGTGGGAAAGGACTTGACTTGTGGGAGGCGTCTTCGTTGAACTCATTGAACGCCACCCCCGGGGAGGTTTGCCTTGACGCTAAGCCTAGGCGGGCCTTACACTTCGGAGATCGTCTGAACAGCCAAACCCGAACTACCGCGACCGCTTGCCCGACGAGCCGAGCGGTCGGAAGAGAAAATTCCATGAAAACCGAACGTCGACACGATCTGGGAACCAACGAACTGGCCCGCTGGACCGCCGTCTGGGTCGAAAAGATCAAGCCGTACTCGTCTCTGCTGACAGCCGTCGTGGTTGTTCTGCTAGGGATGGCTGCGGTTGGTTCGATGTGGGACTCGGCTTCCGAATCGAAGCAAGAGGCGGCGTGGGACGCTTACGCACTGGCGGTGAACTCGGGCGACATGGAAATGACCAAGATGCAGCGGGTCGCCAACGACGACGTCCACGCGGGTACCGAGATGCAAGAATGGGCTCGCGCCACTTGGGCCGACCGGCAACTGTTTCTGGCCACGCAAACTTACTTGATCGATCGCGAATCGTCGCAGGAGAAGCTGCGTCGGATTGTTCCCGCCTACGAGCAACTTGCCGAGAGCACCGGCGACGGGCAACTCCGCAATCGGGCCCGTTTTGGATTGGCACAGGTTTACGAATTGCAGAATAAACTGGAGGAAGCGCGTCAGCAGTATGATCTGGTTCGAGGCGACCTGGAGCCGCTCGCCCGGATTCGCGCCGATCACTTGCTGTCTCCTGGCGTCAAAGAATCTTATGAATGGCTGGCCACGGCCGAATTGCCGAAGAGCGCTTTGCAGAGTGCCCCCGGAACGCCCGGCAGCAGACCCGCGTTCGAGGCGGATCTTCCCGATGCCTCCGGTGCATCGTCGGACTTCGGTGGACAATCGCTGGAAGAAATCCTCGGCGGATTGAGCACGGGCGAGTCGGACGACCGCTACGGCACGGACAGCCCGCCCGCTGAGGAGGAGAACCTCGACGACCTCTTCGGCGAAACTCCCTCGGAAGAATCGGCTGAGCCCGACGAATCGGCCGAGCCCGGGGCGACGGCCACCGAAGACCCGAACGAGTCATGACCACCGGCCACGACTTGCCGGCAGATGAGAGGCACCGCTTCGAGGTAGCCGAAGAGCAGCAAGGCGAACGGCTCGATGTTTTTCTGACGAGGCTTCTTCCCGAGGCCAGCCGGGTGAGGATCCGCCGTGGGATCGAAGCGGGCGAAGCGACTGTGGCGGGCGCAGGTCGCAAGGCTTCTTATCGGCTCAAGCCGGGGCAGCAGGTTGAATTCACGCTGCCGCCCCCGCCGGCGGACGGGCCCGAGCCCGAGCCGATTGATCTAACGATACTCTACGAAGACGACGTAATCGCGGTGGTCGATAAGCCGCCCGGCATGGTCGTCCACCCAGCCAAGGGGCATTGGTCGGGCACCTTGGCCAGTGCTTTGGTGCATCACTTCGACCAGCTCAGCGAGCACGGCGGGCCGACTCGGCCTGGAATCGTCCATCGGCTCGACCGCGACACGAGCGGCGTATTGGTCGTGGCTAAGACCGATCTGGCCCATCGGCAGTTGGCCGAGCAGTTCAAGGCGCGCACCGTGCGCAAAGAGTACTTGGCCTTGGTGTTGGGTTGCCCCGACCTGGATCGCGACCAGATCGACCATCCGATCGGCGCTCACCCTTCGCAACGGGAGAAGATGGCGCTACGAGCCGATCACTCCACAAGCCGCTCCGCCCAGACTTTTTATGAAGTCGAGCAACGCTTTCCCGGCGTCTCGCTCGTGCATGCGTTCCCCAAGACGGGGCGGACCCATCAGATCCGGCTGCATCTGACGCACATCCGCTGCCCGGTGCTGTGCGATAAGCTTTACGGCGGCCGCTCGCGGCTGACCATCGGCGAGCTGCGCACCCTTAGCCGGAAGAAACATTTGGCGGCCGACTTGCCCGACGACGCGGTGCTGCTCGACCGCCAGGCGTTGCACGCTCACACGCTCAGCTTTGCCCATCCGATCTCGGGTGAACAGGTGCAAGTCACCGCCCCGCTCCCTGCCGACATGCAGGGACTGCTGGAAATCCTTAGGCAGATATAGAGCCAATCCAGAAACCTTGTCAGCTCGGGTGAAGCCAAGAGAGAAGGGTGGCCGGGGCAAAGCCGACGGGGCGTGCCCCGGTGAAGCGGGACTGGCCTGTTTGGCTCAGGTCCGCGCGAGCGGTGTCGGATCAGGCTGCAAGTGATACGGTTGCTGTGCCTTCGAGCGAGCCTCTTGGCAACGGTTTTACATCTGCGAGCCAAAACCGGGGCACGCTAGCGCTTTGCCCCGGCCACCCAGGTTGTAGGGTTCTACGCGGTGCCGAACACGGCGGCCATCAGATCTTGTGTCCCCAGAGAGCGTGGGCTGACCAGCAGTTCCCCAGCGGCATAACCTGCGGTGGGACCGAGTCGCTGGGCCCAGGCCTCAATTCGATCGTAGATGTATTCCTTTTCAGGCGGGAACTGGGACGCGTAGCAACGGACCGCTTCGAGCTTGGTGGCCAGGGTGTCGGAGATGTCCACGACGATCTGCCCGGGACCCTCCAGCGGCTTGTCGGAGTGGAACGCCAGCGTGTAGTAAAGCTGCGCGGCGATGGGGTGCGGCGGCAGGCCCGCGAACTCGTCGTCCCACTTCGTCAGCCGCGAGTAGAACACGGCCGCGTCGGTGATTTGCATCGCCTGCCAATGGTCGGGCGAGGCGAGCGGCGTCTTTTCGCCCAGGCCCAGCACCAGCCGTGGCCGATACTTACGAAACTCGGTCGCCAACTTCACGCGGGCCTCGAATGTGTCGAACAGCTTGCGATTCGGCAAGTCGAGCGTCACCCGTTCGGCGATGCCCAGCACCTCGGCCGCCTTTCGGGCTTCGGCCAGCCGCTGTTCGGGGCCTGAAGAGAG
This sequence comes from uncultured Granulosicoccus sp., assembly GCA_964195615.1. Lineage (GTDB taxonomy): Bacteria > Planctomycetota > Planctomycetia > Pirellulales > Lacipirellulaceae > Bythopirellula. The sequence continues at coordinate 5,340 of CAXMSB010000027.1, forward strand.
CGGCGTCGGTTCGCCGTCAGTCAGATCGACGATGCCGACGCGATAGCCTTGCTGCGCAAGCCTCGCGAGCGTGCCGCCGCAGGCGATTTCCACGTCGTCGGGGTGGGCTCCCACGGCGATTACGTCGAGCGGTTCGGGGGTGGTCATGGTCGGTTCTATTCCCGGTTGGCTGCGAGTTCGGCCAGCACACGGCGGGTGATGGTCTCGACGAGCGACTCGAGATCGGCTGGATCAAGCTGTGCCAAGGTTGATGGCTTGGCATCGGCGGGGTGAAATGCACGCTGCGCGAGGCCCGCCTTCGGCCAGGTCGCGCGGAACGCGGCATGACTGCGAGGGTCTTCCTCGGCAAACGGGGCAGTGCGACGCACGTCGGAAATGCCGTGCTGCTGTTTCAGTTCCAGAAGTTCCCGACAGTTCTCCTGTGAAAGGTATTCAACATGACCGAGCTGACGAGCCAAGATCAACAATCGGCAATAACCGTCGAGAACCTCGGTCAGCCAGCAGGCCTGCTCAAGTGTCGAATCGTAGCTGACAACGCCATGGCTGGCCAGCACGATGACGTTGGTATGTTCAACAAACGGCAGTATGGTTTCGGCGAATCGCTGGGTGCCGGGCATTTCGTACGGGGCGAATGCGACGTTGCCAAGAAAGTACTCTGCCTCGGGGTGGACGCCCTGCGGAATCGGCTCGCGGGCGATGGCGAACGCGGTCGCATGGGGAGCGTGAGTGTGGACGACACTGTTTACGTCGGGCCGAGCCCGGAAGATTTCTAGATGAAGTTTCACCTCGCTGGAGCACTGTTTGGTGCCCGCGAGTTGCTCGCCGTTGAGGTCGACCAGGCAGATGTCCTCCGGCTGCAACGAGCCTTTGCAATGTCCGGTCGGCGTGCAGAGCACCTCATTCTCGCCGACGCGGTGGCTGATATTGCCTTCGTTGGCGGCTGCGTAGCCGCGCTGGTAGATGCGCTGGCCGATCGAGCAGATTTCTCGCTTGGCTTGTTCGAGGTCGCACATCTAGATCGCTTCTCCCGTGGAACACGTACCGGAAACGGCCCATTGTACCACTCAGCACACGTTACGGTAGCCACGGTCAGCGCGAGGCGATGCTCACCCGGCGGCCGGAGAGTTTTACTTTGCCAGTGGCCAACATGCCGAGCACGTGAGGGTAAGCTTCCAGCTCGGTCTGAAAAACACGCTCTGCGAGCGAGTCGGTCGTGTCGTCGTCGAACACGGGCACCGGCTGTTGCCAGATGATGGGGCCATGATCGTACTGGTTGTCCACAAAGTGGACGGTGCAACCGGTGATTTTGGCGCCATGCTCCAGCACGGCTTGATGGACGTGGTGGCCGTACATGCCTTGGCCGCAAAAGGCGGGGATCAACGCCGGGTGGATGTTAAGCACCCGCCCCGCGAAATCGTCGGGCACAGGCACCAGTTTCAAGAAACCGGCCATGGCTACGTAGTCGACCTCCGCCGTGCGACAGGCGTCGAAGATGGCTTTGCCGTAGGCGGCGTCGGTGTCGTAATTTTCGCGGGGGAAGGTCTGTGTGGGGATGCCTGCGTGCTCCGCGTGCTGAAGCCCGCTCGCCTTTTCGGAGCTGGAGATCACTAGGCGAATGTCAACGGGGAGACTTCCCTCGGTCGACAGGTCGATAAAATTCTTGAGCGTGCGACCGCTGCCGGAGATCAGCACGGCGAGGCGAAGCAAGTTGGTCGGCGCGCGGCTCACGAGACTACCTTCACGTAGATCACGACCTCAAACTCGCCAATTTTAACGTCTACCTGGTCGATACCATCAATTGGTTCCAGGGAGATACGCTCGGCTAGGGTTTCCTCTTTGATATAGTCGTGGAACAGTTCGACCGCTTGCCGCACCTCGGAAGACTCCGTTACAACGCCAACTTCAATGCGATCGGTGAACTCGCAGTCTTTGTCTTTGCGAACGTCCTGAATCGCCCGCACTAGGTCGCGGGCCAAGCCCTCGGCCAGCAACTCCTCGGACAGTTCGGTCGACAAAATGGCGACCACGCCGAGGGCGTTGGCGGCGGTCCAGCCGGGGCGTGCCTGGAGGCGGACTTCGATCTCCTCGGGCGAAAGCTCGATCTCTTGGCCGTCGACGGTGAGATTGATGCGCCCGTTGTCACGGATGTTGGCCAGCAGCTCGGAGCCGCTCTGCTTGGCGAGTGCGGGTTTTATTTTGCCCATCAACTTGCCCAAGCGGGGCCCCAACAGTTTGAAATTGGGGAGCACCAGGTGCTCGACGAATTTTTCGGGTTCGTCGCTGAAAACCATCTGCTTGACGTTCAGCTCGTCGGAGATCACCGCGGCGTGTTCTTCCAGCCACGGTTGATGCGTCTGGTCGGCCAGCACGACGATGACTTCAGAGAGCGGCTGTCGGACTTTTAATTGCGCGTCGTTACGGGCGTTGCGCCCCAGCGAGGCGATGTGCCGCACTAGTTGCATCCGTTCGGAAAGCGTCTCGTCGATGGCCGAAGCGTCGCCGACTGGGTACTTGCAAAGGTGTACGCTCTCGGGCACGCTTTCGCCGAACAGAGCCACGGCGAGGTTCTGCCACAGGTTCTCCGCCAGGAACGGCACGAACGGGGCAACCAGCTTGGCGGTCGTGATCAGACACTCGTAGAGGGTCCAGTAGGCGTCGAGTTTTTCGGGCGATTTTTTGTCGGCTGCCCAGAATCGATCGCGGCTGCGGCGGACGTACCAGTTGGACAGTGCGTCGACGAACGCGGTGATCGCCTGGCAAGCGCCGTAATTGTCGTACGCATCCATCCGCTCGACCACGGTCGCGCTGGCGGCGTGCAGCTCGCTGAGGATCCAGCGATCCAACTGACGGCGGTCGGCTAGGGGCCGATACGTTTGGGCTGGGGAGAAATCGTTGGGGTCGAGTTGGGATGGGCCGCTTGCACCGCTCGCTGAAGCGAGCTCGCCGGCCGGATCGAATTCGTCGATGTTCGCGTAAATCGTGAAAAAGCTGTAGACGTTCCACAGCCGGAGCAGGAATTCGGGGATGCTGTCTTTGATGGCCTGTTCGCTGTAGCGGATCGACGTCCACGGCGGCTGGTTGGCGAAGAAGTACCATCGCAATGCGTCGGCCCCGTAGAGATCGAAAATCTCGTCGGGCGCCCGATAGTTCCGCTTGCTCTTGGACATCTTCTGCCCGTCCTCGCCCAGCATCAGGCCCAAGACGATGCAGTTTTTGAAAGGATGGGGGAACTCAGTCTTCTCGCCGAACAGCAATGTGCTAATTGCTAGTTGGCTGTAAAACCAGCCGCGGGTTTGATCGATTGCTTCGCTGATGAAGTCGGCGGGGAACTGCTTTTCAAAACGCTCCGCCGCTTGCGGCGGGCCTTCGGCACCGCGATAGCCCCACTGGGCGAACGGCATCGCGCCGCTGTCGTACCAACAGTCGATCACCTCGGTGACCCGTTTCATCTTCGCCCCAGAGGCAAACGGCGAATCGTAGCTCACCTCGTCGATGTACGGCTTGTGAACGCACAGATCGTCGGGCAGCTCTGGATTCTCCGCCTTAGCAGCGGCCCAGGCCTGGTCGCCGGTGAACCCAGGTTTTTCTTTCAGCTCGTCATAACTGCCGATCGCTTCCATCTTGCCGGTCTGTTCACAGACCCAGATCGGCAGCGGCGTGCCCCAATAACGCTCACGGCTCAGCGCCCAATCGACGTTCGACGCCAAGAATTTTCCAAATCGCCCGTCCTGGATGTGCTCGGGCAACCAGTTGATCTGGCCGTTGTTGGCGAGCATCTGGTCCTTGAACTCGGTGGTGCGGATGAACCAGCTTTCTCGCGGGTATTGGATAAGCGGATCTTCCTCGGCCCGCCAGCAGAACGGGTAATCATGCACATACTGCTCGCGATGGTACAAGAGCCCCCGCTCCTTGAGATCGCGGATGACGTCCTTGTCGCAATCTTTTACCCAGCGGCCACGGCAGTACTCGGGGCCTTCCTCGGTGAAGGTTCCGTTGGGGGCGACGCAATTGATGAGTTCGGGGCCTTCATCGCCCACGAATTGCTGCTGTTCCGACTTGAGGACGTCATAGTCGACTTCGCCAAAGGCAGGCGCCTGATGAACGATGCCTGTTCCGCTCTCAGTAGTGACAAAATCAGCCGCTACGACTCTCCAGGCGATGCACTCGCTGCCGCCATCACGAAGCTTTCCGACCACGCTTCCATTAGTGTCGTAATACTGATCGAACGGAGGTAAATAGCGATGTCCCACCAGAGCTTCAGCGTCCAATGTGAGCCTAACGCGGAGTTTTCTCTTAGTCTTCTCGCTTATCGTCTCCGCCAGATCGGCGGCCACGATGACTTCTTCTCCAGTCTCATCGTCGACGAGAATTACGTAGGGCAGATCGGGGTTTATTGCGACGAATTGATTGGATGGCAATGTCCATGGCGTCGTCGTCCACACTAGCAACGAGGTCTTTCCTTCGATACCGTCATCATCCAGCAGCGGAAACTTCACATACACGCTCGGGTCCTGCACCTCACGATACCCCAGCCCGACTTCGTGGGCGGAGAGGGCGGTCCCGCCCTGAGCCCACCACCAGACGATCTTGTGGCCTTGGTAGAGCAGGCCACGGTCGAAGAGTTGTTTGAGGCTCCACCAGACGCTTTCGACGTAACTCTGGTGGTAGGTGGCGTAGGCCTGGTCCATGTCGACCCAAAAGCCGAGCCGCTCGGTGAGGCGTTGCCACTCTTGCATGTAGCGCCAGACGCTTTGCTGACATTTCTGGATGAATGGCTCGATGCCGTAGGCTTCAATCTCTTCCTTGGAGTGGATCCCCAGTTCTTTGCAGACTTCCACTTCGACCGGCAGGCCGTGTGTGTCCCAGCCCGCTTTGCGCTCGCAACGATAGCCGCGCATGGTGCGGTAACGGGGGAAGAGGTCCTTGATCGCTCGCGTCAGGCAGTGCCCCGGGTGGGGCATGCCGTTGGCGGTTGGCGGACCTTCGTAGAACACAAAGGGCGGCGCGCCCTCGCGGGCCGCGAGCGACTTTTCATAGATGCCGTGTTCCTGCCAAAACTCGCCGACCTCTAGCTCGCGTTGTGGAAACGATTTTTTTTTATCGACGGCAGGAAACATGACGTCCGTGGGAGAGAAATCGGAACTACTGGGGGGAGGGCGACTCAGTCGTCAAAATTGGGATCGTCACTGAACGGAGAGTTTTCCTTTTTCTTCTCCTCGTCGTCTTTGCCGCCGAAGGTGTCGGGGAATTCTTCGTCCTCGGTGAGATCGTCCTCCCAGTCCTCCTCGAAGTCGTCGTCGAAATCGTCGTCGAAGTCATCCTCGTCAAAATCATCGAACGGGTCGCTCGCCTCGGCAACCAGAGGAGATATCTCAGGGCTCCCAGGTTCGGCTGTCCATGGCTGGCCCAGGGGGGCTACCGCGGACGTTTCAACCGCTGTCGTCAAACCGTACTGCATTTTCTGTCCTTTTACGATGTATCTCACACTGCCCAACTGGTCCTGCTAGCATTCTAGCCGACCGTCGGGAGTGCTTGCAATTACTCGACTTACCCCCACAAATCACCCCTAAAGCGGCCATGAAAGGGCATCGCAAATTCTGCACAGCCGGAGCCCCTCTTGTCAAGCAGAATGGGCCTTTCTTTGCCGACGTTTTGGGTTTCTCCAACTCGCGAGGACGCCCGGAGCCGCAGCTCAGCACTTGTATAGGCTGTTCTACGCGATTGGTCTAAAATCGAGGCTCTTGCCGTGGGGCCTGGCCGGCCCGTCGCGGCAGGCAATTCGAGGCCCCATGGAAAACTCGTGCGGCGTCGGGGCTGGGCTCGCCCTGACGTCGGTTGGAAAGGATTCAGTCATGCAATCGGCCATTCTGTTCTTTATCGCCTCGTCCGTGGGAGTGACGGTGGGTTGGCAGCCGATGCCGGATGGTAGCCCACGCTACGAATATGTGGTGCAGCTCGATCGGGAATTGCTGGCCACCCTGAAGCAGGGAGAGTCGATCCCCATTTCCAGCGAAGTGCCCGACGACGTTCGGCCGATCGCTCGGGTTCGGATCGTGGTGGGCGACGAAACATTGCCGCGTCAAAAGCTCGTGACCCAATTCAAGCCTTGGCCGAAAGGCCAGTCGCGCGAGGGCGTGGTGGAGACGCAGTACGTCGTGCCAAAGGGCGCACCCAACATTGCCCCCCGTTACGAAAATCAGCCGATCTTGCCCGCCGACAGTTCCCCGCAACCGATCCTGCCGCCGACAAGTCGCCCGTCGTCCGACAACGAGTCTTTCGGCCGGGCGCTGCAACGATCGGCCGAGCAGGCGCGCAGCGCTTCGGCTCAGGGCCAGATCCTGCCACCGACGAAAGAAGTGACCAAAGAGATCTTGCCGCCACAGAACGCGCCGCGATATGCCGAGCCGATTCGAACCGCCAACCAGCAGGATGCCAAATCGTGGCGCAACAGCAGCCCATCGAGCCAGGCCGACATCCAGCAACTCTTCGGTCCCGCGCCAGGTGAAAAACGCCGCGGCAATCTGCAGCCGGTGGACGAACGGTCGATCGTAACCGGCAATCGCTACAGCCCGGCGCCCAGCGACCGCGGCCCGATCACTCCCGGCACGCAGCCGATCCTGCCGCCGACCAGCTCACCGGCTACGAACAGAGCACCAACCAATACCGTAGAGATTCGCAACGCCAACGAACCATCAACGGGTGGTTTGCGTTATCGGCAGCGCGAAGAACCGATTGCTGCCGATGACTCCGCCAACCGGAGCCAGTTGCTGCCGAGCAAGACGCCGGTTGCCAGCCCGACCGCTGAGCTTAGCGCTCCCTGGCCTGCACCGAAACGATTCGAGGACGCGCCGCTGGCCCAGGAGTGGAACACTCGGAACGGGACGGACGGTCGCATGGCGTCGCGACCTGCCGACAATTCCTCCACGACAGAGTGGCCGAAGCCCGATGCGAAGATGGATTCCTTCGACATCGCCAATCAGAAGACTCAACGCGGTTCGCAGGACTCTAGTGGTTCGATGGTCCTCAGCAGCCCGAGCGATTCGCAGCGACCCCAGAGCCCACCGCCGACGCCGGAGATTCGCCGTGACATGCTCAGCCAGCCGGCTGACGCCCAATTGCGAACTGCCAGCGGCGATCTCGTGAAACCGACCCCGGCGTCGTTGCCGGCACCGCCGGCACAGCCGACGGCCCCGTTGCCCCAGTCGACTGTTATTTCGCAGCCTCAGATCCCCGCGGCGACTGACAATTCACCCGCCGTGCCGGTCTTCCCGCTGGTACTGGCATGGGTGTTGTTGAGCGGCTCTGGCGCGGGCAATCTCTATCTCTTCTGGAGCTACCTGGACATTCGCAACAAATACCGGGGAATAATCCGCACCGCCGGCCGCAAACTGGGCCGCCACACCGACGAGGATGATTACGACGACTAACTGAGCCGCTGGCGCTAGCCACGGGTTGCGGCGGAGCAAAGCGTTGCCTGGGTTCACCCGACGCTAGCGCGTACGGCTCATTGCCGACAACTGCTAGCACGCGCAAACAAGCAAGCTGAAGTTGGTGGGTCTGCCAATTCAGGCTAGACTGCCCATCCGAATGAAGGACCATTCCGGCAAGTCTTCGGCACGAACTGCCGGCCCGAGAAAGCATTAGCAAGGAGGCTAACCATGTCTCAGCCCTCGCTCCGTTTTGTCCACGCCAGCGATCTCCATCTGGAACGTCCGCTGGGCGGAATTGCCGAAGTACCGGAGCATCTGCACGAGCTGTTTCTCGACGCCCCGTTTGCGGCCGCCCAACAGGTGTTTGAAACGGTCGTGACCGACGGCGCTGACGCTCTGCTGCTGAGCGGCGACGTGGTTGACTTCGATAACGTCGGTCCGCGGGCTGTCGTGTTTCTGGCCGAGCAGTTCCAAAGATTGGCCGAACATGGGATCGCCGTCTATTGGGCTTGCGGCAATGCCGACCCGGTCGGTTGCTGGCCCTCCTGCGTCGAGTTGCCAGAGAACGTACACATTTTTCCCGTCGGCAGAGTCGAATCCGTGATGCACCGTCGCCAGGGCAAGAAGGTCGCCCTCATTCAAGGAATCAGTCGCAGCGAAGGCGCGGAGCTCGACGACAGCGGTTTTCATCGCGACGCGAACGGAATCTTCACCATCGGCGTAGCCTTCGGCACGGCAGCGGCATCGGGCGCGGAGGGGGACCGGGTGGATTACATGGCCCTGGGCGGCCAGCATCGGCAGCAGACGGTCGATCAGTCGCCCGGCATCGCCCACTACTGCGGCACGCCGCAAGGCCGACATCCGGGGGAGACGGGCCCGCATGGATGCACGGTCGTCACGGTCGACGACGCGAGACACGTGAAGACGCGTTTCGTGGCCACCGACGCGCTGCGCTGGGTGACCGAAACCGTCGAGGTCGTGGCAGGCGCCGACGAGGACGCCCTCTTCCGTTTGATTGAAGAGCGGATTACCAAGCTGCGGATCAAGCATCAAGGCACGCCGCTGCTGGTGACTTGGAAGATCGAAGGCCGCGGCCAACTGCTGAATCACGTCCGCGCTGGCGGAATCAGCGACGAGATCGCCGCGCTGCTGCGTGAACAACACGGCCACGAGACGCCGGTGCTGTGGACCGTGGCTCTGGAGTGTGGCTCGCCGCTGGACGTGCCGCGAGAATGGTACGACGAAGAAACAATCATGGGCGACGTCCTGCGAGATTTCCGCAAGCTGGAGGAGAACAGTGAAACGCCGCTCAATCTGGAAGGATTCCTCCCCGAAGAGCTGCGCGACACGCCGCTAGCCGAGTTGGCGGCGGTGGCCGAAGAGGACCGCGGCGCTCTGCTGTGGGCGGCCTCAAAAATGGCCGTCGACATGATGGATGGCGAAGAAGCACTAACCGTACAAAGCGACTGACTGAACTCAGAAAAATCCCCGCACCCGAAAGCGAGCCGTGTCGTCCCCGACGACGGCACAAGCACAGGCAACAATCATGAAGATCACAGACATTCGAATCGACGGATTCGGGGTTTGGCACGACCTGAAACTGCAGGGGCTCTCACCCCGGCTGACGGCGTTCTACGGCGCCAACGAAGCCGGCAAGACCACGCTGATGCAGTTCGTCCGGTCGGTGCTCTACGGCATGTCTCCGCCGCGCCGTAGTCGCTATCTGCCGCCCCTGAACGGCGGCGCGCCGGGAGGAACGCTCGGAATCGTCGATCACCAACAGCCGTTGGAGGTGCGTCGCATCGCCGACCGCGGTCCCGACGACCTGGGACACGTCACCATTATCGACCAAGAGGGAAACACCTCCGGCGATCGGCTGTTGCGCGAAGCACTCGCCGAAGTAGACGAGGCGACCTACAACAACGTGTTCGCGGTCGGGCTTCGCGAAATCCAAGAACTCGGCACCCTCAGCGATACGAAAGCGGCCGAGTGGCTCTATCGGCTCACCTCGGGCCTGGATCGGGTGAGCCTTTACGACGTGATCCAACATCTCCGCCAGACGCGACGCGACATCCTGGCGGGCAGCGAACAACCGTCGAAACTCGTGGAGCTTGGCACGCGTCGCGATGTGTTACGGGGCCAGATCGAGCAACTTAAGCAGCGCAGCCGACAGTGGGCCCAGTTGGCGGTGCGGATCCAAGAGCTCGACGCCGAGATCGAGTCGCACGAGGCCGAGGTCCGCCAGAGCGAGCATCACGCCCGTACGATTGAAATCGCCGTCGGCTTGAAACCGAACTGGCGGAAACGGGCCAAGATTTCCAGCCAACTGCACCAACTCTCCGGCGGTATCCAGCTTCCCGACGACGCCCTGCAGCGGCTCGACGAACTGAGACGTAAGATCGAAGAGCACGGACGAGAGGCCGACATCCTTGAAGGCCAACGTCGCCAACTTCGCGAAGATTGCGAGCAGTTGGGGATCAACGAACTGTTGGTGAAGAATGCTCACCGCATCGAGGCCCTCGGCGAGCAGCGAGATTGGCTGCAGTCGCTCGAACGACAGATCGACGAGCTCACCGCCGATGCCGAGCAATTGGAACATCGGCTTACGAACGAGCAGCAACGGCTCGGCAAGGCCCTGGGCGTGGCCGATCACAATCGGCTCAAAGATATCAGCGCAGCGGAAATCGAAGACCTACAGCCGTACATCCATACTGTGCGCACCGCTCAAAAGCAGGTTGACTCCGCCCAGCGTGCGCTCGACCTGCAGACCGAGAGCGAGCGTTCGTTCACGGCGCAGATCGAGTCGGCGATCGTCGGCGGCGAGCGGCACGGGTTGCCGATGGACGTGCAGGAAGCGAGCGATCTGGTGGCCCGATTGCGGCGGCGGCAGCAGGTGGAGCATCGGCTGGAGAAAGCCCGCCGGCATGAAGACGAGATAGAAGAGCAGAGCCACGAGTTGCTCGACGACCAGGTGATGCCGCTGTCGTTGTTCGGCTGGTCGCTGGCGGCAGTGGTCGGTGGTTTCCTGATGGTGGGACTGTGGCTGTGGATGCCCGACTCCCCGTTGGGACGTTACGGTAGTATCCTGGCGTTGGCCGGAGCAGGCATTTCGATTTTTAGCTTCGCGTTCAAGTACTTCGTGGAAGACGCCGCGGCTGACAAACTCGACGACTGTCACGAACAACTGGACCTCTTAGCTCGGCAGATTGCAGAAGCCCAGGAGGAGAAAGAGAAACTCGATGCCGAGTTGCCTCTGACTGACGGTTCGGCCGTAATGCGTCTGGAAGCGGCGGAGCAGCACCTGACCGAGCTGGAAAACATGTTGCCGGTCGAGGCTCAACGTCGTCAGGCGGGTCACGAAGTGGCGAC
>CAXMSB010000028.1:0-29809 GCA_964195615.1 uncultured Granulosicoccus sp.
GGGACAATGATGATGGTCCTGGGCCAAGTGACGTTGGGCCAGCAGCGATTCAACTTCCTCGGGCGTCAAGCGATCGCCAAATTTCACGGCTGCCTTGCAGGCAATCATGTGCAGCAGTTCGTCCAACAGGTCGCGTGCCTCGGGGCTCTTTCCGCCAGCCTCAAGCTGCTCGGCAAGACTATGGAGCACTTCGCCGGGGCTGAAGTTCGCGAGCATGGCCGGATAGGCGCTCACCAGCACCGTCTCCCCGCCGAACGGCTCCACCTCCAGGCCCAAGCGACGGAACAGTTCGCAGTGCTCCAGCACGGCCGACGCTTCACTGGCGGCCAGATCAACCGGCTCGGGGACCAACAGCCGTTGGCTCTCCAGCACGCCGGCCAGCACCTTCTCGCGCAGCGTCTCGTAGAGTATCCGCTCGTGCAGCGCGTGTTGATCGATCACCTCCAGGCCGTCCTCGTTCTCCACGACCAGATAGCGATTGTGAATCTGCAGCGCCCGAGGATTAGGCGAGGAAGGGGGATCCACCCGCATGGTCGGCGGCGACGCCGCGGCCGCGCCACGGTCCGGCGACTCTGTCGGCAGCGTGAACGGATGGAACTGCAGGGGATCACCCGCTTCTTCCGAGGCTGGCCTTTCGAAAGCGAGCGAGCCTCCTTGCTGCTGGGGGCTGCCCAACTGACGCTTGGCCCAATCGAACAGTTCGCTGGTGGCTGGCGTACTACGGGCAATCTCGTCCCGGTCGTCGTCGGTCGCCGACTGCTGAGGAACTGATCCGCGGGCGACCAGATCCGTGGAGAGAAAAGTGCTTCTTAGCGAACCCAAGAGTTGGCTGTAGAGTCGCCCTCCATCCTGGAAGCGCACCTCCAACTTCGTCGGATGGACGTTCACGTCCACCAGCGACGGCGACAACTCCAAGTGCATGAAGCTAATCGGATAGCGGCCGGTCAACAGCAAACCGCGATACGCCTCACCCAAGGCGTGCTGCAGCGAGCGGTCGCGGATGAAGCGGCCATTGAGAAACAGATACTGCATCCGATTGTTGCCCCGGCTCTGCGTGGGGTTGGCCACGTAGCCGTGCAAGCGGACGTCGTTGTCCTGGCTGTCGATCTCGATGAGACTTTCGGCCAGGGCCTCGCCGAACAAGACGGCCACGCGCTGGCGGAGGTCGTCGACCGGCGGCAGGTCGTGTACCAACCGGCCGCCATGGCTGAGCGAAAAGTGAACACTCGGCGAGCCCAGGGCCAATCGCGTCACCGCCTCGGTGATGTGCCCCATCTCGGTCTGGGTGGTGCGCAGGAACTTGTGACGCACGGGCGTGTTGAAGAACAACTGGCGCACCTCGACCGACGTTCCCGGCGGAGTGCCCACCGGGCGAATCGGCTCTGCGCGTCCGCCGACCACCTCGAGTTCAGCCCCCGATTCGCAATCGGCCGGTCGGCTCCTGAGCACCAGACGGCTCACCTCGGCAATCGACGCCAATGCTTCGCCGCGGAAGCCGAGCGTTTCGACGTGGAACAGGTCATCGGCGTCGGCGATCTTGCTGGTGGCGTGGCTGGCGACGGCCAGCGACAACTGGTCGGCCCCGATGCCGCAGCCGTTGTCGGTAATGCGAATCGCCTCCGCCCCGCCCTTCTCGACGGAAACGTCCACCCGCGTCGCCCCAGCATCGAGCGAGTTCTCGAGCAGTTCTTTCACAACGCTCGCCGGCCGTTCGATCACCTCTCCCGCGGCAATCTTGTTGATGACACTCGTCGATAATTGGCAAATATTCGGCATGTTTTGATTTCGGATTTCGGAATCCGCATTCCCTAGAGCTGAAATTCCTTGATTTTTCGATACAGGGTCCGTTCGCCGATCCCCAACAGGCTGGCCGCTTCCTCACGATTGCCGCCGGTGAACTGCAGCGTTTCGGCAATGAACATGCCTTCGATGTCGGCGAGCGGCTTGCCGACCAACTCGCCGAGGCCTTTTCCGCTCGCGTCGACCACGGACTGTTCGCCCGCGAACAGATCCGTCGGCAGGTCGTCCAGATCCAACACGCCGTCGTAATCAACCACCACCATGCTCTCGATCGTATTCTTTAGTTGGCGAACATTGCCCGGCCAATCGAACGCCATCAGTCGCCGCCGGGCGGCCGTGGTCAGGCCACTGATCTCTTTGTTGTGTCGCGCGGCGTGCATCTTCACAAAGTGTTCGATCAACAGCGCGATGTCCTGATTGCGTTCGATCAAGCTCGGCAGGGCGATCGTCACCACTTTCAGCCGATGGTAAAGATCCTCGCGAAAAGTTCCGGCGACGATCGCATCCTCTAGGGCCCGATTGGTGGCCGAGAGGATGCGCACGTTGACTTGGATCAGTTCGTTGGAACCCACACGCGTAATCTCACTGCTTTCCAACACCCGCAGGAGCTTGATCTGCGTGGGCAGCGGCATGTCGCCTACTTCGTCGAGGAACAGTGTGCCGCCATGGGCGTATTCAAACTTGCCGATGCGATCGGCACTGGCATCGGTGAACGCCCCTCGGATGTGCCCGAACAGTTCGCTCTCCAGAATGTGCTCGCTCAAGGCAGCGCAGTTCAACGCAACGAACGGACGACTCTTGCGGGGGCTGTTCTGGTGAATCGCTTGCGCCACCAGTTCCTTGCCCGTGCCGGTGTCGCCTTCGATCAGCACCGTCGCGTCGGTCGGTGCGATGCGCCGCAACCGGTCGATCACGTCGTGCATTTGCGGGCTGTTGCCAATGACGCCCTCGAAGCCAAATTTTTCATCCAGCCGGCGGTTCAGCTCGGCGTTGGCGCGGCGCAAGTGTTGGTTACGTGAGGCGTTGTCGACCACCGCCCGCAACTGTTTCAAGTCCAACGGCTTCAGCAGGTAATTGAACGCGCCCTGCTGCATCGCCTCGACGGCCGACTGCACGGTGCCGTGACCCGTGACGAGGATCACCTCCGCGTCGGGCAGTTTTTCGTTACAGATGGCGAGAATCTCGAGGCCCCCGACGTCGGGCATCTTCAGATCGGTGATAACGATTTCGAAGGCGCCTTTCTCCAGTAGCCCGGCTCCTTCTGCCCCCGTCGTGGCAACGGTGCATTCGTAGCCGACTCGAGACAGGCTGTCGGCCATCGTCTCGGCGTGCGCAGCGTCGTTGTCGACGATCAGCGCTCGAATCGGCGGTCCTGTGCTGGCTACGGTCTTGCTGGCAGGCATGGGCGTATCAGTTCTCGATGATAGCTTGATGGTCTTGGGCGAGCCGCGCCGGGACCGGAAGCTCCACGGTGAACTGCGTCCCCCGGCCCACCTCGCTCTGCACGGCAATCCGGCCCCCGTGAGCTTCAATGATTTTGGCCGTGGTTGGCAACCCCAATCCGGAACCGCCCGGCTTGGTGGAGAAAAAAGCATCGAACATCTGGGCCGCCGTCCGGTCGTCCATTCCGCAGCCCGTGTCGATCAAAAACAGCGCCACGTTGCCGTTGCTCGAGGTCGTCCGGGCGACCAGTTGCCCCCCGTCGGGCATGGCCTGCTTGGCGTTGAGAATCAAATTCAAAAAAGCCCCGCGGAACGCCTCGCGATCGAGCATCACACTGGGCAAATCGGGATCAAGGTAGCGGATGATCTCGACGTTGGATTCCTGGGCTTCTGGCTCGAAAAAGTCGAGCGCCTCGGCAATCTCGATGTTCAGGTCAACCGGCTTCAGGTCGAGATGGCGCACCTTGGCATAATTCAAAAAATCGTCGAGCAGTTGTTGCAGACGCTGACACTCGCGTTGGGTTACGTCGATCCGTTTTTGTGCCCGTCTTTGGGTTGGAGATTGGGCGTCCTCCAGATCCTCGGCTAGCAGTTGCATGTTCAAGCGGATCGTGGAGAGCGGATTTTTGATCTCGTGCGCCAACGCCCCCGCCAGGCGCGCAATCTCCGTGTACTGGTCCATCAACCGCTGGACCGCTTGCGAAGTCTGCTCGTTGCTTGTGGTAGGTGAATCGTGGACCATGGAAGGAGTCTCTGATGAGGCGCGAACGGACTCATGATAAGGCAATTCACCCGCACGGGGCTAGTATCCGCAGCGGGGAATGCGAAAAGCCCTGGGGTCGCAACCCCAGGGCTTTGCCGTTTGCTTGAACTTTTCCTGCCAAACCGGCTTAAGTGGCGGCGTCGGCCGGCTCACCTTCGCTTTTCGCTTCGGAGAGCTCTTCCATCGCGGCGCGGCGACTCAGCTTCACACGATCTTGTTCGTCGACCAAGATCACCTTCACCTTCATCGAGTCGCCGACCGAGCAAATGTCCGCCACATTGCCGACGTACTCGTTCGACAGTTCGCTGATGTGGCACAACCCGTCGCGGCCGGGGAGAATCTCCACGAACGCTCCAAAGTCCTTCACGCTGGTAACCGTGCCATCGTAGATCTTGCCGACCTTTACACTGGCGGTCAGTGCGTCGACGCGAGCCAGACCGGCCTCGGCCATTTCCTGGTTGGCAGCCGCCACGGTGACCGTGCCATCCTCTTCGACATCGATCGTGCAACCAACATCTTCCTGGATGCCACGAATCGTCTTGCCGCCAGGGCCAATCAACAGACCAATCTTGTCGGGGCTAATCTTGGTTCGCAACAGCCGCGGCGCCGACTCAGCCGTGGTTTCGCGCGGTCGTTGAATCGCCGAGAGCATGCTCCTCAGGATTTCAATTCTTGCTTCTCGCGACTGAACCAAAGTGGCACGGATGATCTCCTCGCTGATGCCGTCGATCTTCAGGTCGAGCTGGATGCCGGTGATGCCGTTCTGTGTACCGGCAATCTTGAAATCCATGTCGCCGAAGTGATCTTCGTCGCCGATGATGTCGGTTAGCAGTACGAACTTCTCGCCTTCCTTCACCAAACCGACCGAGATGCCAGCCACCGGATTCGAGATCGGTACGCCTGCGGCCATCAGACCCAGGGTCGCGCCACAGACGCTCGCCATCGAGCTGGAGCCGTTCGATTCGAGGATGTCGGAAATCACGCGGATCGTGTAAGGGAAATCGTCGTGGGCGGGAAGCACCGGGTTGACGCTCCGCTCGGCCAACGCACCGTGGCCAATCTCGCGACGGCCTGGTCCCCGAATCGGCCGACATTCGCCAACCGAAAACGATGGGAAGTTGTAGTCCAACATAAACCGCTTCGAGTATTCCTCGAGAAGTCCGTCGACACGCTGTTCGTCGCGACCGGTGCCCAGCACCACGGTGACGAGCGATTGCGTCTCGCCGCGTTGGAACAGGGACGATCCATGCACGCGTGGCAACAGGTCGACTTCGCACTGGATTTCTCGCAATTGGTTCGATTCACGACCATCGGACCGGGTGCCGGCCAGAATAAGTTCGCGGATGACTTGCTCTTCCAGGTCGTGCCAGTTCTTCTTGAACGAACCGACCGTGTAGGCGCCTTCTGCATCCTCGTCAGGAATCATTTCAGCCAGAGCCCGCTCCTTGAGCGCCTTGACCGCCTCGGACCGGGCGTGCTTGCCTTCGGTCTGTCGGGCCTGCTTGAGCTCGTCGCTGTACTTGCTTGTGAGTGCTTCCTGCAGTCCGTCCGACTCGGGCGTCTGGAAGTCCATCTTCTCCACGCCGACCTTGTCGATCAATTCTTGTTGCAGATCGCACAAGTCGCGGATCGCGGCGTGGGCGGCCATGATCGCTTCGGCCATCTTGTCTTCCGGCATTTCCCGGGCAAAGCCTTCGATCATCAGCACGGCATCCTTTGTGCCGGAGACAATCACATCGAGCTCGCTCGCTTCCAAGTCGTCTTGCGTGGGGAAAGGGATGAACTGGCCGTCAACGCAGCCGATTCGCACCGAGGCGAGCGGCCCTTGGAACGGCAGGGGAGAAACTCCCAACGCCGCACAGGCTCCATTCATCGCCAACACGTCGCCATCGGTCTGACGGTCGCTGGAAAGCACGAAGTTTTGAATCTGCACTTCGTCGTTGAACCCTTCGGTGAACATCGGACGAATCGGCCGATCGATCAGCCGGGCGGTCAGGGTCTCCTTCATCGTGGGACGACCCTCGCGCTTGAGAAAGCCGCCGGGAAACTTGCCCGCCGCAGCCTGACGTTCGCGATAGTCGCAAATCAACGGGAAAAAGTCGATTCCCGGCCGTGGAGACCCGGTCGCCACGGCTCTCAGCACGACGGTGTCGCCATACTGCACGGTGACACAGCCCGCTGCCTGTTTGGCCAAAGCGCCTGTTTCGATGGAGAACACGCCATTACCGATTTTCTTTTCTACTTTGATTCTTTTCAATTTACTAATTCCTACATGGTTACGAGCCGTAGCGGCTGGTTGATGGATTATCATCGTCCGTTGGGAGATGCCATCAGATAGAGCGAGTCCGTGAAGAGATGCACGGTTTCAAGGAGGGCAATTTCGGAAGGCACCCGTTCGACTCGTTGCAAGGAAAACCTTGCTCGACGAAATCCAGCGGGAGACCGGGTGACGCAAAAAACCGGGCGACACCCATGTCGCGTGCCGTTCTTCCATATCCGTCCGGCAAGCTGCCAGTCCGAAGCGAGGCACCCAGCTTACGCCCGTACTACTTGCGGATGTCCAGACGACGCAACAGATCGAGGTACAATTGCGGATCCACGCGTTTCACGTAATCCAAGAGGCGGCGACGTCGGCTAACCATTCGCAGCAGCCCGCGCCGACTGGCATGATCCTTGGAATGGACCTGCATGTGTCCGGTCATTTCAGCAATTCGCGAGGTCAAGATCGAAATCTGCACCGCAGGCGAACCGGTATCCGATCCGCCACGTCCATACTCACCAACCAATTCTTGCTTACGCTGTTTTGTGACCGACATATGTTTCCGCTTCTTTGTACTTTCGTTTGCTGGCCTGGCATCGCCCGAGGCGGGGCGCTTCGCTACGCCGCGAGCGCAAACCTCAACGAACAAACTCTAATGACCAAATTCTATTGACTACGACTCTTCCTACAACAAAAACCTAGTGTTACCAAATTACGTACAATCCATCCAATGTAGCGATCTGGGAAGAGGCCGCAACCTCAAATAGGCACGGAATTTGCTGTTTTGACAGCCCCAGTAGACCATTTCCGACAGATAGGTCCGGAAACACCGCCTGCGAGGCCCGTAAACCACGAGGTGCCAGCCGAGCGCTCGGCTGGCGCCTCGCGGCTTACTCTGGGGAGGATGGGAGAGTTCTACTGCTGCAGGTGTCGAAACAGCACCGCCATGCCCTGACCGCCGCCCACGCAGAGGCTGGCGATGCCGAGTGCTCCGGCTTCGCCCCGTTGGGCCAGTCGGTCGTGCAGGGTCATTACCAGTCGCAGGCCGCTGGCGCCCAGCGGGTGCCCGATCGCCATCGCGCCGCCCCAGGCATTGATTCTCTCTGCCGGCAGATCGAGCCGCTCGGCCGAAGCGAGAACCTGAATCGCAAACGCCTCGTTGATTTCGTAGGCCGCAATATCGTTCGGGGAGATGCCGTTTCGCTCGAAGATTTTCTGCATGGCCGGAACAGGTCCCATGCCCATGATCTCGGGAGCAACATGGGCTACAGCGCTGTCCAGAATCTCCAGCCCCGTGCCAACGCCCAATGACTTTGCGGTCTCCAGTTCCAGAACCCAACCGCTGGTTGCACCATCGGTCAGCGGCGAACTGGTGGCGGCCGTCACGACGCCCCCCTCGGCGAAGGCCGGAGCGAGACTCGCCATCTTCTCGCGGTTGGCAGGATAGCGGATGAACTCGTCGCGCTCGATCAGGTGGGGATGGATCTGGCTGGCGTAGTCGCCTCGCTCGTAGGCGTGAAATGCCTTTTCGTGACTTGCGGCTGCCAGGTCTTCTTGCATGTCGCGGCTGATCTCGGGGTGCCGCTGGGCCACTTCTTCGGCCGTTTCGCCCATCGTGATGTAAGCCTGAGGCGAGGTTTCCTTGATACGATCGGACTCAGAGAAGCCCGCACCGCGGCGTGGAATTCGGCTCATCGCCTCGATGCCGGCTGTCAAATAGAGGTCTCCCCAGCCGCAGCCAATTTGTGCCGCCGCCATCGAAACGGCTTCCAAACTGCTCGCGCAGAGGCGATTCACCGTTACGCCGGGAACCTCCAGGCCGACGCCCAGTGCCGCCATCCGCGCGACGTTGAATCCCTGTTCCCCTTCAGGATAAGCGCAGCCAACCACCAAGTCGTCGACGCCTCGGGAGACGAACTCCGGATGACTGCCCACCTGCGATCGCAGCAACTCCACGAGCAGGTCGTCGGCCCGGGTGTCTTTGTAGGCTCCCTTGAACGCGCGACCAAACGGGGTTCGCAAACCAGCGGTAAAGATTGCCCGTTTCACTATCTTAGGTTCCTTTCAAGACGTACGTGCGTCGACCAACAGTTGGCTGTCTATTCCCAAGTCCGTCGGCTTCACGCCGTCGGCCAATTGTTCGATGCGAAACGAATTTCCTGTCGGCGAGAAGATGCCGAGATTCGTGACAACGGTGGTCACCACGTTCTTGCCGGTCAGAGGCAGATCGCATTGTTTCATCAACTTGCACTGACCGTTCTTAGAAAAGTGCCCCAGCATGACGATGATCCGCTTCGCGCCGTTGACCAGATCCATGGCTCCGCCCATGCCAGCAACTTTCTTGCCGGGAATCATCCAGTTGGCGAGGCTCCCTTCGACGTCGACCTGCATGCCGCCCAACACGCAACAGTCGATGTGGCCGCCACGAATGATGCCGAAGCTGGTGGCGCTGTCGAAATAGCTAACGCCGGCCTGCACAGAGATACTCTCCTTGCCGGCGTTGATCAACGTCGGTGAAATCGTCTCGGGAGTCGGCCGGCCCTTGACGCCGAGTACCCCGTTTTCAGATTGAATGAACACCCCTTTTTCGCTCGGCATGCGCTGAGCGATCAGCGTCGGCATGCCAATGCCGAGATTCAGGCTGCAACCATCATCGAGCATGGCGATGATTTCGTCTGCCATTTCTTCCTTGGACCAGCCGTCAACAGCCATAGCGTTCAATTCGATTCTTCCTTTTGCAGCTTCGGCAACGACAATCCGAGTCGCCTTCTGAGCTTGTCGCGCTGCTGATCGGGGAGGTGGGGATTCACTGTATTGACGGCATGGCAGACCATTCTTTCGCGCTCGGCGGCATCGGTCCAACGCTGCTGCGCCTCGGCAGACAGTCGGTGCAGCGGATCGAAGTACAAGAATAACTCGTCCTTCTTGACATTCGGAGCCCGCCAAACCGAGATGCCGTTTTCCGCGTCGTAGTATTCGTAGGAAGCGACGTGGCGTTTGCCCCCGCCTCCCGGTGTGTCGCAGACAAATGTCGGGATGTTGAAGCCGGCTGTCATCCCTCGCACACGCTTTGCGATCTCGACCCCTTCGCCGAGGGTGGTGCGCAGATGCTCGCAGCCGGGGACCATGTCGTGGATGTAGACATAGTACGACTGGATGTTCATATAGGCGAGCTTCCTCGTCATGAGGATCATGGTCTCATCGGAGTTGTTGACTCCCTCCTGAAGCACCGCTTGATTGCGGACGAGCACGTTCTCCGCGTACAGGCGATCCATCGCCACCTGGCTCCAACGGGTGATCTCGCGCGGCGACGAGAAATGCGTGTGGATCACAACCTGCTTGCCCTGGGCATGGGCTTTGCGGTGGATTGCCAGAAAGGCTTCCATCCACTTTTCATCATCGGTGATCTTCATCGGCAGAATGGCGATCCCCTTCGTCGCGTAACGCATTCGCCGAATGTGTGGAATGCCCAGCAGCGTCTCGCCAATGTGCGTGATCTGCTTGGCCGTCAGATTGAAGGCGTCGCCACCCGAGATCACAACGTCTTCGATCTGGGGATTGTTGCGAAGGTACTCGAACGCCGGATCCCACTTCGCCATGTTCGCGCCGTAGGTGTCCTTCTCAACCGAATCGGTCGACCCGCCAATAATGCGGCTGCGGGTGCAGTACGCACAATAGACGGGGCAGGTGGTTATAGGCAGGAATAGAACTTTGTCGGGATAACGATGCGTGAGCATCGGCACCGGCGCGTCCTCGTCTTCGCTGAGCGAATCGGCAAGATAAAACGGATGGTCGGGCAGCATCTCGGAACCCAACGGCAAGAACTGCTTCCGCAGCGGATCGTCTACCGGGTTGTCCCAATCGATCAACGAGAAGACGTAGGGCGTGATCCGAATGTTCATCGTCGCGATGCGCAGTCCCGCTTCGATGTCGGCCATGAGTTCGTCGGTGAGTCGATCCTGCAGGGCTTCCTTCACCTGCTTGAGACTGATTATCGACTTGCGGGCTTGCCAAGAATGGTCGCCGAACTGCTCGCGCGAGATGTCGCTCCAAGCGGGGACATCGCGCCAGAATTCATCGTCGCGAAACGTGCGATGTTCGAAAGCGGTTTCTGTCATGTGTTCGCTGGCTTTTAGCATGTCGGCGCCATGGGGACTATCGGCTGGTTCTGTTGTGCTTCGTCTCTCTGCTTGTCGGTTCTGATATCTCTTCTATTTTAGATGCTGACCATCATCAGGTCGAATTCTTGCCCCTACTGTCATTCCGAGGTCCGCCGAGGAATCTCCGTCGTGATGCGGTTTGGCAGGGCCAAGGAGATCCTTCGGCGGACCTCAGGATGACATTGTTCGACTCTCGATTTCTCCGCATTCACGACCTACGTATCCGAATACACGGGAATCTCGATCGCGTTCTCATAATCTCTGCCTTGATAAATGCGTTGGACGAAAATTCCCGGCAAATGCACGTCCTCGCCGGGGATGTCGCCCAGTTGGACAAGTTCTTCGACCTCAACCACACTCGTTGTCGCCGCCATGGCCATCAATGGCGAAAAGTTGCGGGCCGTTTCTTTGAACCAAAGGTTTCCATAGGTATCGCCCCGCTGCGCTTTGATGATCGAAAAATCAGCTTCAAGCGGAAGTTCCAACAGGCAGGGCCGATCGAACTCCCGAACTTCCTTTCCTTCCGCCACCACCGTGCCGTAACCAGTCGGCGTGTAGAAGCCGCGAATGCCCATGCCGGCGGCGCGAATGCGTTCGGAAAACGTCCCCTGCGGCGTGAGGTTTACTTTGACGTCGCCGGCGAGCATCTGTTCTTCCAGGTCGGGATTGCCGCCGACATAGGAACAGGTCGCCTCGACAATCTGCCGGTTCTTGAGCAAGATCGCCAGGCCGCGCCCTGAGTTGCCGATGTTGTTGGAAATCGCGTGAATCTTCTTGATGCCCTGCCGAACAATTTCGTTGATGCTGTTCTCGGGAATCCCACACAGCCCAAAGCCGCCGCTCATCAGGCGGATGCCGTCCGAGAGATCGTGCAACGCCGCCTGGGCGTCGGCGAAGACCTTCGTTTTTTTGCTTTTTTCGCTCATAGTCTTAACGTCTCAAGCAGCGCTGGTTAACAGTGGCTTGAGTGTGTCCAACGCTCTGGTAAGTCGCGCCGGCGTGGAGACAAACGGCGGCGACAGCACGACGCTGTTCTCACTGCTAAACGCATGAAGACCGCTGTCGAACATCGCCTGCCAGGTGGGGGCGGGTCGATCCAACAAGTCAATCGCCGCCAGCAGTCCCCGGCAACGAACCTCACCGACTGATGGCCACTCTCGAATCTCACCCAGCGTGTCTCTGAACAAACGCTCGAGCGCCCGTTTGTTTTCTTGAAACGCTGGTTCGGCCAGCAGGTCGAACACCGCATCGAGCGCCGCCAGCCCCAGCGGGTGGGCGTAGGAGGTCAAACCACACGCCATCTTCTGGGTATCATAGTACCCCACGGCACGCGGCCCCGTCCAAACCGCTCCGAAGGGGATGTACCCACCCGTAATGCCTTTCGACATGCAGATGAAATCAGGCTGCAATCCGTACGCCTGGAATGCAAACGCAGGCCCGGTTCGACCAAACCCGCACAGGACTTCGTCGGCGATCAAAAGGATGTCATGCTCGCGGCAAAGGGCACTGATGCCATCGAACCACTGCTGGCTGGGGACCGCAACGCCATTGGTTCCGCTAATCGTTTCGATGATGATTGCCGCGATCTGGTTGGGGCCGGCGCAGGAGACGATCTCCCTGGTCGTTTCCAAACATGGATCGTCGCTCGGCTCGGGAATGCGCACCGTGTGTTCGTCGAGCGTAAGATGCGGCTGGTTGCGCCAATCGCCGGTCACGGAGAGCGCTCCCAGCGACGCGCCGTGATAACTCTTCTTGCGTGCGAGTATTTTCGTGCGACCTGTCATCTGTCGAGCCATCTTCAGCGCGTTTTCAACCGCCTCCGAGCCACTTACCGTGTAAAACAGCTTGCCGCCAGCCAAGCCTATCAACTCGTTCAAACGGGTTGAGACGCGCCGTTTGAGTTCGAAGGACGACTTCGGCGAAGCGATCGGCATCGTGTCGAGCTGGCGATGGATCGCCTCTCGGATTGCCGGATGGTTGTGACCAAAGCTGGCTTGGAAGCTCGTTGAAATAAAATCGTAAACGCGGCGGCCGTCTTGGAGCACAAACTCGTCGTGCTCGGCGCGCTCGACCTGAAAAACGTCAGTCGCCGGCTGGTGGTTCCAGGTGTAGTAGAAAGGTCGAGCGTTCATGATGCAGATTCGTTTCGGACTAACCAGTCAACTCGGAAATGCATTCATCCATGATCGCCAGCCCCGTCTCCACGTCGCTGGCGTCGATCACCAATGGCGGAGCGATGCGGATCACACTTTCGCCACACGACAGCAGCAGTAGCCCCTTCGTGAACGCCAACTGCCCCAATTGGTGAACCAACTCCGAGGCGGGCTCCTTCGTGGCCCGGTCTTTGACAAAATCAACGCCAATGTAGAGCCCCGTGCCGCGCACGTCGCCGATGCAGGGATGTTTTTCTTGCAGTCGCTTCAGTCCTGCCATCATCAGCTTGCCCATCTCGTGGGCGTTTTCCAGTAAGCCCCCTTCGACCACGTCGAGCGTCGCCAGCGCCGCCGCACAACCCACGGGGTTGCCGCCGAAGGTGCTGCCATGGGAGCCCGACGCCCAATGCATGATCGACTCGCGGGCGATGATCGCCCCGATTGGCATCCCGGAACCAAGGCCTTTGGCTGTGAGCAGCACATCAGGCTCGACGCCGAAATAGTCGGCTGCCCACATGTGCCCCGTCCGGCCAACGCCGGTTTGGATTTCGTCGAAGACAAGCAGGATGCCGTGTTCATCGCAAAGCGATCTCAAGCCTTCAATAAAACTCGTCGGCGGGATGATGTAGCCCCCTTCGCCCAACATCGGTTCGACGAAGATCGCTGCGACGTCTTTTGGATAGAGGTGACGCGAGAGGAGATCGCGGATCTGGTCGAGGACGAACCCGCCCACCTCGCGGCCGCCCGTCTCCAAGCGATAGGGATCGGGAAACGGAATGTGATGCACGCCCGGAAGCATCGGGCCAAATGTCGAACGCTGTTTGGCCTTGCTTGAGGTGAGACTCATCGCGCCATAGGTCCGCCCGTGAAAAGCGCCTTGGAAAGCGATCAGATCAGTGCGACCGGTCGAATTGCGTACCAACTTGATAGCGCCCTCAACGGCTTCGGTTCCCGAGTTCGTAAGAAAGACGCGCTTCTTGCTATCGGTGAGCCCGGTCGTCGCCAGTCGCTGGCACAGCGAAGACATCCCCTGGTAGTAAAAATCGGTGCCACAAATGTGGAAGAATCGCTCCGCGGCATCGCGCACCGCCTCGACCACGGCGGGATGGCTGTAGCCGGTCGACGCCACGGCGATCCCCGCCATGAAGTCGAGGTAGCGGTTGCCATCGACGTCCTCGATCACCGGGCCCGCGCCGTGCGAAACCGCAAGCGGGTATTCCTTGATGTACGAGGTGGAGGAATACTCGGCGTCCTGGTCGATGATTGCTCGCGCTTTGGGACCAGGGGGAGCCGTGACGATGCGAGGGTACTCGCCGCCAAAAGCTCTTTCATCTCTTGCTTGATCGATATCAGTCACTGTTGTTATCTGCTCCAGGAACTTTGTTGTGGATTCATTCAATTATAGGTCACACCACCCGGGAAACTGCTTCGCGGGCCTCACTCCCGAATGCGGGTCCGACACTGCTCACGCATAAACTGCGCCACATAATAGGGGCCGCAGCCGCCCTTGCCGCTGCCGCCGGAGCCCTTCCAGCCGCAGAAGGGTTGTGCGCCAGGCCATGCGCCGGTGGTCGCTCCCGATCGCTTGTTCACGTAGGTAACGCCCGCTTCGATCTCGTCGTAGAACCGAGCGATCTCGTCTTCGTCGGTGCTGAAGAATCCCGCGGTGAGGCCGTACTCGACCTTGTTACTCTCTTCGAGCGCTTGGTCCAGACTTTCAATAACGCCGACAGCCAGAATCGGTACGAAAAACTCTTCGGTGAACAACGTGCTCTCCAGAGGAGCCTTTACTACGGTTGGCGCTACGTAATTTCCCTTGGCTAGATCGCCGTCGGTCAATCGCTCGCCGCCGACGAGGGTTTCACCGTCCTTCCCGGCTTGGGTGACCGTCTGTTCGTATTTTCGGACCGCCGCGGAGTTGATGACGGGGCCCAGGTAGACGTCCTTCTGCGTGGGATCGCCGATTACGATTCCCTCGGTCTCTTTCAATAGCCGTTCGACAAAGTCATCTGCCACGTCGCGATGGACGTACACGCGCGAACAGGCGCTGCACTTCTGGTTCTGCAGCCCCCAGGCCGATTTGGCCACGCCCGCGGCGGCGGCGTCCAGATCGGCGCTGTCCATCACAATCGCGGGATTCTTCCCGCCCAGTTCCATCAGGCACGGCTTGACCCACCGCTGGCTGAGGCGATGGAACATCCGCATGCCCACGGGTTTCGAGCCAGTGAAGACCACGCCGTCGACGTGCTTGTGATCAACCAGTGCGTCGCCGATCTCGGAGCCGCGACCCGTGATAAAACTAAAGACCCCCGTTGGCAGGCCGGCGTCGCGGTAGATCTCGTAGAGTTTCAGTCCGGTCCAGGGTGTGTCGGTCGCCGGCTTGAAAACGAGTGTGTTGCCCGCCACCAATGCTGCCGACGACATGCCGCACCCCAACGCCATGGGGAAGTTGAAAGGCACGATGCAGGCGAACACTCCGTACGGTCGCAAGATGTCGGTATTGGTTTCGATGGGCGTGATCTGGTTCATCTCGCGGATGTAGCCGTTGGCCTCTTGCATTTGATCGCAGTAGTAATCGATCAGATCGGCTGACTCCTCGGCATCGCCAATCGACTCGAAGCGATTCTTGCCGACCTCGATGCTCATGATGGCCGCGATTTCAAATTTTCGCTGGCGTACCAACTCGGCTGCTTTGCGCATCAGCGCCACGCGCTCCTGCCAGGGCATCCCGGCCCAACTCTTGCGGGCACCTCGTGCGGCGGCCACCGCGAGATCGACTTCGACGGGCGTGGCCGACTGAAAACGCCCCAGCACCAGTTCGGTATCGATCGGCGAAACATCCACCAGCGTGGGCGAGTCGACTTCAACCGCCGCGCCGTCGATGTAGAGAGGGTGCTGCCGCCCGAAATCACCACGGATTTTCGTCAGCGCTTCGTCGAAGTAATGATGAAACGCCGACAGGTCCACGTTGGCCGTCGTGTAAGTGATCTTGATTTCTTCGGGAGGTGGAAATGGCATGTGCTTCTCTCATTACTGCAGAGGTCCAACTACTAACTTTAGTCGGTGACACACTTCACGCAATGGCGATGCGCGACATGCGATATTGTGTTGCGCACAACAGAGAGTGCGCGGCAACATTTGTCAGTTGTCGCCGTGTAAACGCTCCACGGCCTCGATCATCTTCGGAGTTTCGGTCTTGCCGAGCAACGCCGCCAGCCACATCGCGGCCGCACTTGCCGGCAGGGCGATCAGAATTCCGGCCCGTTTGGGAACGTCCGGCAGGAGCACCAGCGCCGCATAAACGGCAACGCCCACCACGAAGGCCGCGATCCCACCGGTCAGGTTCGCCCGTTTCCACCAAAGCCCGCCAATCACCGGGACGAACAACCCAGCGCTCAGCGCGCCGATGGCATCGGTGTAGTAACCCGTTATCAACTCGGGAGGCGAGTAGGCCAGTGCCATCGCGATCAGCCCGACAATCCAGACCACCACGATGTTGATGCGGCTGATCGCCCGACTGCTGAGATTCCTGCCCCAGACGTTGGCGACCAGGTCGTGGGCAATGGCGGAGCTGCAGGCCAGCAGCAGCGCATCGGTGGTCGACATCACGGCGGCCAACACCGCGGCCACGGCCAAGCCGCGAATCACGGGATTGAATTGACTCTCCATGATCTTTAAGAAGATCTGATCGCTATCGCCGAGCGTCGGAAAAAGAACCTTGCCCACCGGAACAATGACCATCACGGCGGCCAGGATGACGACGGCGTAGAGGATCATCGCCAAATTCAAGGAAAGCCGAGCATCGCTGGCGTTGCGGGCCGTGTAGACGCGCATCACGACGTGGGGAATGATCGGAATCGCTGCCGCCCAGATGACAAACGCGCCCAGATCGGTGGCCAACGAGCGCTCGCCTGCGGCGCCAAGCGCTGGCGCTGCCTGGATGCCAGCCTCGAATATCTCGACCGGACTGCCATTGCGTGCCATGAGCAGCATCGCCGTACCCAGCACCACGACCACCATTAGCGTCCCCTGGATGACATCGGTCCAGGTGATGGCTAGCATTCCTCCCACCGACACATAGAGCACAAAGACCAACGTCGCCAGCGTAAGAGAAGTGTTGTAAGGAATACCCAGCAACGCCTCGGCGGTGATGCCTGCCGCCTTCATCTGAGCGACAATGTACATGGTGAAGCTGACGACGATGAGAATCGGCACGCCGATGCGCACGATCGGGTGCGGATAACGCCAGCTAAGGAAATCGGTGATCGTGAACTTGCCGAACCGCCGTAGCGGTCGGGCGACCAGAATCGAAGCCAACGGAAATCCCACCACCGCTCCGGCAAACAGCGCCAACGTCGCCGGGATGCCAGCCTCGTAGGCGTAGCCCATCACGCCCACGATGGAACCGCCGCTGGCCAATGCGGCCATGATCGCCATGGCGTTGACCCAGGGACCGATGCGCCGCCCCGCCACCCAATACTCATCCCGCGAGCTCAACACACGCCGCGAGAGCAGGATGCCGATCAGGATGCAAACCACCAGATAGGCGGCTACCAGGATGCGTTCGATCACCCCTCGACCTCCTCCCGGCGTGAAGCCGAGCGGCTGCGCTCCCCAATCACCCGCACCAGCGCGATGGTCGGCGAAAGCACCATCAACAGCGCCATCATCCAACCCAGCATCGACATCCCGGCCCATTGCGCGCTACGCGCCCATGGCAGAAAGGACACCAAGGCCAGCACAAGCAACGCGACCACGAAACAGAAATCGCCACGAGACATGGGGAAGAATTTTTTCATCAAATGAATCGCCTCCCTGCCCTTGCATCTTGGCGAAGTGTGTAGGCCGCGGGGCGCTAGCCGAACGCTCGGCTAGCGCCTCGCGGCTTACCATCGATACGAGCGCGGTGATTGCGATTCTATGAGAGAACCGTTTCGGCTTGCTAGATCGCTTTTTTTCGTGATCGCAGGCGGCTGGCGATGGCGAGCATCCCCAGAAAGAGAATTCCGGTTGAAGGCTCGGGGACAGCGGACACCACGGCTTGGAGGGGGAGGCTGCCGGTGAACTGGCTCTGCCAAGTCAGGAAGTCGTCGCCGTCGACGTCCAGGTCACCGTCGGCGTCGCCCTGGTGATGCTCGGCGGTGCCCGTGATGCCATAGCCGTTCTGCCAGGCGGCCAAGTCGGCTTCGTCGACGTCTCCGTCTTCGTCAAAATCGCCCGCGTCGGGGTTGGCCACTTGAATCCAGTCGCTGTAGAAGGCGATGCCAAAATTCGCACCGAGGGTGTCGTAGTAGGAAAGGGGCCGATTGTTGCCGAACGCGGTTTCGAACGTGATGTCAACATCAGCGTTGAGCAAGAGATCGCCAAAGTTGGCAGTCGTCCAGTTGGTGCCGGTCGATTCCACCTGCCCAACGTTCGGCTGCAGCGAGAGCAGTTCCTGCCAGAAAGGCGCGTTCGCATCTCCCTCGGAAATCTCGATGTACCCAAAATCATCTCCCCCGTTGGAGATTGTGGAATGGAAATCGATAAAGGCGTCGACCTCTGTGCCGGGCGTCGAAGCCACGTCGGCAATCATTGCCTCGCCCGAGGCGCGGATGTCTGCGTGGCTGCCCCAGAGCGAAGGATGCCACAGGCCGTTGGGCTCCTGATTGGGGTTCTCGACCGTTGCTCGGTTGTTGCCCGCAAATCTTCCCGCGGCGTTCAGCGTGGGGTAAGCGAAAAACTCGGCGTCGTCGCGTAGCCGAGCAGCGCGCGAATCGTCCGACGTGAGCCAGTCCATCAACCCCGCGAATGTGTGCGTGCCCAGCGTCTCCCCGGCATGCAAGCCGGTGGTGACGACAACCTTGCGTTTGGGCGAGGCCGAGTCGGTCGCCGGGTTGGTGACTCGGTAGGCAAAGATGTCTTTCTTGGGGTTCAGTCTCCCCAGGTCGTCAAACGCGAGCGGCGTCTGGCCAATCACGCCGTTGGCATCGCCCGAAACGGTGGGCTCGGCCCAAGGCGTCGCCAAGATCTGGGCGGTGTGCGCAGCCGACCGACCATAGGAATAGGGCTGCGCATAGGCGACGTAAACTTCGTCGTCGGTGAACGGCGTGTCGTTGGAAAAGGTGTACACGTTCCCCGAACGTAGGCCGTTGTCGAAAAACGTCCAGTTTTCGTTGTCGTACGAGTAGACCATCTTGTGATTGGTGAGCACGCTGTTCCCGCCGGCAAACCCTGGTCGATCGTGAACACCGGTTGGGCCCCCTGGACGTCGGAGGCTTGGAAATACATCCACCGCCACACTCCACCGCCGTAGTAGTTGTCTCGGCCCACCAAATCGATATTGTTCAAGTCGCCGCTCCAACTCTCCAACGAACCGTGATCGAAATTGCCAGTGAGGTTTAAGATCGCGAACGCCGGGTTCCAAGTGGAGCAGGCCAAGATCACCGCCAGGATAGCAAGTGGAATGTTGCGACCGATTCGCACTTTCGCTGCACCGCGTCGAGAAAGGCACCCGCCCAGAACGCCGGCCAGCAGGAGCAAAACGAGCGCCGAGGGTTCCGGCACTTGACTCGATGCGCCGGTGATGGGGGGACCAACCAGGCCATCATAAACGCGGACATTATCGAACAGCGCGAATGCCAGCGTGGGGTTCGACGCGCCGCTGTTGTAGAGATCGGTGATCATCAACCCGATGCCCCCTTCCAGGTTGGCGGCCCGTTCCTCGGTGTTTTCACCGTCGAACGGATCGTCGTCGACGCTGTTATCGATGGTTCCCAGGACGAACGAATTGCCCGAACTGTCGCTTTCGAGCGTGACTTGGACGGTTCCCAGCTTGCCATTGCTGCCGCTGCCCACGGCGTTCGCGTCGACTTCCAGCGTAGCGGTAACCCATTGGAATCCCAACGCGCCGGCTGGCTGGGTGCCCGAACCATTCAGTCCGCCCGTGGCCGAGCCGATGTCGAACGAAGGGAACAGAGCCTGCAGGTTCAAATTGAGATTAGAATCGCTGTGGTTGTATCCCGGCTGGTTGCCGCCGCCAAAGTCGGTTTCTTCATACTGGCCGCTGCTTAGATCCAATTCCGCTCCGTCTTTCACAAGCATGTAGTCGCAATTGCCATCGTTGCAACTGGAATCGCCATCGCTGGAAAATACAACTCCGCCGCCGTTCTGGCCGGGAGAAAAACTGCTCTGTGCATCTTCCAGGTCGAACCCCACCATGGCGCCGGCGTGTTCCGTAGTACCCGACCCCGCGGCCGTCCAGTTCAACCAAATATCAACCTGCATTGTGTACTGGCCGTTGAAGTTGGGATCCGCATACACGGCCGCCACCTGATCGCCGCCCCACGATCCCGGGGTGTTCGCCGCCAGGCGGAGGCCCAACGTGCCGGGATCGCCGCCGTTGCTGTGCGGCGCTTCAGGGATGCCCAGCGCGGAATAGTCGAATCCAAAATCCGCTTCGCTGATATCAGAAACGCCAGGTTTTGCCGTGCCGCCAAAATGAGAAAACTCCCAACCGGCGCCGGTGCTCAGGTCGTCGGAAAAGAGAACCGTCTGTCCTTGCGCTTGGGGCGCGATCATGGCAATAACCGCGATGGTCCAAACGAAGCAAGCGCGGAGACCGCCGCCAGAGGCTATTCTTAAAACCGAAATGAGGGACATAGTCAGACTCGATGGGATATTGGTCACGGAAGGAACGTGGAAACGACTGGGGACTGCGCAACGAATGGACCCAAGCATCGGTGTGCAAGCAAACCTTGCACCCCCTGTCGGGCGCCCTCGGCTCAATGGCCGCGGGGGAGAGAATGGTGCCTCGCCTATCCCCAATCTAATAGCTGGCCGAGAATCCTTCAACTATTTTGTATTCGTTTTGCGCAGAGCTTTATCGCCGCCTGAAGACAGCAGAAGCCGTGCGCGGCTCAAATGGCTTCTGCTGAGAGACTAGGGATTTGCCCGCACAGGTCGGGGCGTTGTTACTCGATGACTCCCCACTCTGTGTTTGGCTCTGGTCCAAGCCACAGTTCCAGAGTTCCACCCTTGGCAAAATCGTCGTGCGCAAACCAGCACTTCTCCAGCGGTCGGCCGTTCAAGGCAGCTTTTTGAATGTAAACATGGTTCGCTGCATTGTCGTGTGTTCTGATCGTGAACGTCTTGCCTGAATAGTATTTCGGATTCAGGCGGATGGTGATTTCGTCGAAGACGGGGCTGGTGATCTCATACTCAGGCTGCTGCGAGCAGGTGCCTCGCAAGCTGAAGAGCCCGAGCGACATCAACGCGCTGACGCCGCCCATCTGGCCCTGGTCCTCGTCGTGGCCGCCGTAGCCTACGTCTGGCGCGGTTCCACCGTAGGCCTGCTCGTTCACCCTGCGAACCCAATACTGCGACAGCCAGGGCTTGCCGGCGCGGTTGAAAACGTGCGCGTTCGAGCAGCCTGGCTGGTTCGCGTAGCTGACGTGTCCCTTGTTGTACCCAAACACAAAATCAGAAGCCGCGGCCTGCTCGAAGGAGTAATTGAGATTCTCGCACAGTTTGTCGTTTCCGCCCATCAATTTGGCGAGTCCCGGGATGTCGTGTGAAACAGAAAAACTCCCCTGCCAAGCATTGGCTTCAATCCAACCTACTCCGCTTAGCGTGTTGTTGTGCATCCACTGGCCATCTTCTCTACGAGGCATCAACAAACCGAATTTCGGGTGATACAAAGACTTCCAGCCTCCTGAACGACGGCGAAAGTACTCGGCGTCTTCGTCTTCTCCCAACTTCTCGGCCATCTGGCTGAGTGCCCAGTCTTCAAATGCCCACTGCACGGTCGTGCCCGCGTTGTCGGGGCTCCAACCCTTTTCGACGTAGTGAGCCAGCGACTGGTCGTCTTCGAAACTCAACATGCCGCCCGGGGCATGGTTGCGGCGCATGGTTTCGTAAGCATGTTGAACGTCCACCTTCGTGAGCAAGTTCTTCTGAAAGACGCTGGTGATCATGCTGGTTGCGGGACAGCCCGTCATGATCAGCGTGTAGCCGCCTGCCGAGGGTCCCCGAGGAAGAAGCCCTCCATGGTCGGCGTACTGGACCAGGCAAGCCGACATCTCGTCCAGCAGCTCGGGCCAGCCCAGACCCCACAACACGTTCAGGTTCCACATGGTCAACCACAGCGCGTCGGAGTTGTACATGTGAAACTCAGGCTGGCCGTTATCATCGAGCGGGAGCCGACTGACCTGCAACTCAGCCGTGGAACGACCACTCGGCTCGTTGCCCATGTAGATCGGATAGTCGCCACTGGCGTCGTCGAGTTTGTGCCGCCCCAGCAAAGTATGCCACAGGTCGGTGTAGAACTTCACGCGCTGGTCGCGAGTTCCTCCCTTCACGAGAATCCGACTGAGCCCCCGGTTCCACTGCTCGCGAGCCTCTTGCCGCACGCGGTCGAAGTTCCAGTGATCGCACTCCTGATGCAAATTGTTGCGGGCGTTCTCGATACTGGTGTACGAAAGGGCGATCTTCGTCTGAAGCGTATCTCCCGCTTCGACCTCGAAGGCGGCGGCAACGCCTGCCTGATCTTCGGGAGGATTCTTGAACAGCCGGCTTTGGTCGTGTCCCAGACGCCCCTCGGGAATCGGGACCGAAAGCTCCGAGATCTCGCCAAGCTGCTCCTGACCCTGCCAACCGCTCAGCCCGCTCATCGGCCTGTCGAACTCGACGACAAAGAAAATCCGCGTTAGCTGAGGACCTCCCCAGGGTCGATTCGTGATTGCGACCGACCCTTCGAGCCTTGTCTCGCTCACCTGGCGAACATCCGCACCGACCATGCTTACAGAACCGATCCAACCGCCCAACGAGAGGAGGATTTCCGCTTCTGCCGGCTGCGTGTAGGTCATTCGATAAAAAGCAACTCGGTCAGTCGACGTCAGTTCGACCCAAGTGTCGTAGTCGTCGAGGTAGAGACGCTGATAGCCGGGTTGGATGATCTCGCCGTCGTGCGAGAACGCGGACTTCCAGCCTTGCTCGCCAGCCGTCGGATTCACGCCGCCCGTGGTCGGCATCAGGTTCACACCGGACATGATCCAGGCATGAACTTGGCTGAAGCCCAATACCTCGGTGCTGTTGTAGTTATAGCCGCCGCCCATCTGATTCTTGTTTCGTGTGTAAGGAGCGGCCGCGACCATGCCAAACGGACGGCTCCCGGGCGTACAGAAAAACCACCGGCCACGGGTCGTTTCGATGTAAGGGTCGACGCAATCCACGAGTTCAAGGTTTTCATCGACGGCGGGAAAGACCTCGATCTCCGAAAGTCCCAAGTCCTTGTGAATGCCGTCGGTCACCTTGAAACGTACCCAACGGGCTTTCTTCGGTGGAAATTTCAGAACCTTCGGACTGCCGTCGTTCGGGATCGCCAAGACTCGAATCTTCTCGCCATTGCTGAACTCCAGCACGCCGCCGGCGGTGTGCTCTTCCAAGCAAGGACGGTCGTAGAGAACGATCTGTTCGATGACGCGTTCCTCGGGCCAATCGAGTTGGATCCAGGGATACTCGATCCCTCCCCACCAGGTAGTCGCTCCAGCGCACACCCATTCTCCCTGGCCGTCGATACGGAGCACTCCATCGACCACCTTGTTCTCCGAGCATTCATCGCTGAGGCGGGACGATGCCGTCACCTTCGCGTCCGGCGCGATGTTGTTTGGGCCGGCGTAGAGTGAAGACGCTAGCAGCAGAAGAACTGACTGAGCAAGAAGTAGATGTCGAAAAGGCATTTTCTTTGGTCGTCTCAATGTTGGGAAAAGAGTGGCCCGGCCCAGATATTAGTTCGAACCTGGGTGAGATTCGGGGCGCAGAATGCGAACGCTCTTGGGTACGGATTCTCTCGCAAGCAAGACGATCGCACAACTCGCCCCGATGTCAATTGATAAGTCAAATCCCAGCAGAAGACTGAAGCACGGCGGAAACGCCTGTTTTGGCGGTTCGTGATGCTGGCCTGTAACAATCTCGGGCGGAAAACGCTTTGGAAATAGCGGGGAAAAGAAAACCCGGCTTTTTCTCACATCGGCGCGCAGCGGCCACCGACCGTTGGCGTCTATAAGGTTGATTCCAAGCCACAAGGACGGAAGAAACCACCTGCCCTCAACCGTCAAATACAGGAGAATTCACGATGCGTTACACATTCGCCACGCTAGCCGTAATCGCCGCCGCCCTGCTGGCCACGGCCGCCGTCGGGGAAGAAACCAGCCCTCGAGCTGTCGCCTACCACGCTCCCACCTTCCCGTTCTCGCCCCCGGAAGCCTGGCACGATCATTCGTCGACCGCTCACGAAGGCGCCCTGCGCGGCAGTGCCGTGCTGACGCGAGCTTGGGGAGAGAAGAACCTGCTCGACTCCCAGGCACGCATCGCCAACGAGCACGCCCGGATGCTCAGCTACGACAACGACGTAAAGTTCACGCAGAGTCGGTATCAGATCAAAGAAATGAAAGAAGCGTATCGCGATCTCCAACATCAACGCAGCCTCGACCGCCGATACAA
This sequence comes from uncultured Granulosicoccus sp., assembly GCA_964195615.1. Lineage (GTDB taxonomy): Bacteria > Planctomycetota > Planctomycetia > Pirellulales > Lacipirellulaceae > Bythopirellula. The sequence continues at coordinate 24,060 of CAXMSB010000028.1, forward strand.
AGGAAAACAACTTCACGACCAGCGTGATCAAGATTTGGCGGAAACCTACCGTCTGACACAGTACGAGTTCAACTGGGAAACCGGCGCAATCTACTGGCCAGCCCAGATTGCCAGTCCCCGCTACGCGGCCTCTCGCCATCGCATCGCGGTGCTCGTGGATCAGATGTACCGCTACGACCTGCCCCGCGACAAATTCTACCGCGAAGAGCTGGCCCGCGCTTGCGACGATCTCCGCAACCAACTTCGAGAAGACGCCCAACAGAACAAGCAGCTCAGAACGGAAGAATACCAGGACTGCCAGCGATTCCTGGTCGGACTGAAGTACACGCCCCGCTTGATCAACCCGGCCGCTCCGGAATTGGTGGCGATGGTCGGGCGGTAAGAGCCAGAGAAGGCTCTCTGTTTTCGCCTCAGAGCAGAGACGGTCGGACCAAGAGGTTCGGCCGTCTCTGTTCGTGCGCCAAAGGTGTCAGCCCTTCCGCTGGGTGATTGAGTCGGCGAAAGCCCAGCGGTCCATGGATTCCCCAAGATTTCTCCCCTTCACTGGGCGCATCAGACAGTATAATGGCCTCATCGACTGCCTATTCCTTCTGGCGGTCCACCCAAGCATTTCCTAACGAGGCACGGGCATGCCAGCTACCAGTACATCAAGGCACAAGCCGAAGCCCTGGCCCACTCTGACTTGCTGTTCGTTCCTGGTGGCCTTGTTACTTCTCGGCAGTACTCCGGCAGCAGGCTGGTGGAGCCATGGTCATTCGCATATCACGGAAGGTGCAATCCCCCATCTTCCGCAGCCGTTGCAGAGTTTCTTTCAGGAAAACCTCAATACCGTAAGCGCTCTTTCCGCTTCGGAGCCGCCGGGCAAACATTACATCGACATCGACGCCTACCCAGAGTTCTTCGCAGGCACATTGCCTCGCGATCTTGACGATCTGATCGATCTCTATGGCTTTTCGTTTGTGGATCAAAATGGCATGGGTCCTTGGACCTTCGCCGATTATGTTGAGACTCTCGCCGGCGAGATGGCCGCCGCCACGGATGAGCAGGATTGGCTGGACTTGCTCACCACCGCCGCGGCGCAGGCCCATTACATCGAAGACATGCACAATCCGTTGCACCTGACCTTGAACTACAACGGACAACTGACCGGCAACGACGGCATTCATTCCCGCTACGAAGGAGAGATGGTCGTTCGCCATCTCAACAATTTGACATTTGCTCAGACAGAAGCTGTCTATCTGCCGTCGGTGATCGATTATGTGTTCGACGGGATCGACATTCATTATCCGTTCGTCGACGACATCCTGGCGGCAGACGACCTCCATGCCGGAGGGCAAGGAAGATATAACGAAAACTACTACACAGGGCTGTGGAACGAAACTGGCGTGTTCACGCAAACCCTCTTTCAGGAAGCGTCGGAAGCAGTAGCCAATTCCTGATACACCGCCTGGGTCAACGCGGGATCGCCTACCACTTTTCTCGAACACACGGCCGACTTTGACGGCGACGGGGACGTCGACGGCAACGACCTCTCCGACTGGGAATCGTCCTACGATTCCAACGACATGGCGGATGCGGACCTCGACGGCGACAGCGACGGTGCTGATTTCCTTGTCTGGCAGCAGCAGCACACGGGCGACCTCAGCCCGCTCTCGAATGCAATGACTGTGCCCGAGCCTGTTACCGGCATCCTGCTGCTCGAGATAGCTGCGTTCGGCCTTTGGGGTCGGTTCCGCCGCCATTGCTAGCACCCGTCGCCCTTGTGGCCCGGCGCAGGCGTTTCTATACTCCTCGCCCTTACTAGAGCAGTCGTCGCTCAACTGTGGCGGGTTTTTCGTCGGTTGAGACTACGGAATACGTGGAAACGACCGCTACACGTGTGTGCATCATGCACTAGCCGGAATCTAGCTTGAGAGGAGACCTCCGATGCCCACTCGCATCGCGACGCTCGCCGTGTTTCTGTTGTGTTCCCACACCGTTGCCCTGGGACAAGCCAGCGAAACTGTTCGCCCCGGTGCGAGTGGTTGGCGCGCGCCGGGTGGCGGCTCCGACGTCGTGCAAACTTCCGGCAACTACGATGGGCCCGTCGGCAACGGCCACGCAAACCCCGTGACGCCGACCGACGTCCGGCCGATGTCCAAACGCGTAAATCACGCTCAGGTTTCCAAGGGTTCCAGCAGTCTTCCCAACGACGACGGGCAGGTGTGGCGGGAGTACGACATCACGCCCTACACACTCCGCGACCAATCCTCCAGCCATCCGGAACAGGCAATCGTCGATTGGATTCTCCGCGAGACCGGGTACGAAGCCTGGCACTCCTCGCCGGTGGCCCTGTTGAGCGCCGACCGGCGCATGCTGCGCGTCTATCACACACCGCAGATGCAGGCGATCGTGGCAGAGATCGTCGATCGATTCGTCAGCGGCCATGCCGAGAACCACGGTTTTGGGCTGCGAATTGTCACGATCCGAAACCCCAATTGGCGGATCCGCGCGTTGCCGTTGATGAAGCCGATCCCCGTGCAGTCGCCTGGCATACAGGGATGGATCCTGGCCAAGGAGGATGCCGCGCTGTTGATGGACGAACTGCGACGCCGCACCGACTATCGCGAACACAATCCGCCGCACCAGATGGTTCAAAATGGCCAGTCGCTGGTCGTCTCGTCGATGCGACCGGTGAGCTACACAAAGGGAATCATCCGTACCGACCAAACCTGGCCCGGCTATCAACCCGAGCTGGGACAGCTCGACTCGGGCTTTACGCTTGAGTTCAGCCCGCTATTGGCACTCGACACGGCCACCACCGACGCGGTAATCAAAGTGCGGCTGACGCAGATCGAAAAGATGCTGCCGGTGAAGCTAGAGGTGCCTTCGGTAATTGCGCAGAACCAGCGCACCGAGATCCAAGTGCCGCAGATGACGATGGTCGACCTGCACGAGCGGTTCCGCTGGCCGACGGATCAGGTGCTCCTGTTGAGCATGGGCGTCGTGGCCACGCCGGGTCCCACGAAGCCGAACGTACTGACCGACGCGTTGCCGCTGCCCAAGTCGGCGCCCCGGGCCGACGCGTTGTTGTTCGTGGAAAGCAAAGGGCCGATGTCGCCCAATCTCCCTGGCGGCGTCAGCCCCACCACCTCCGCCAGCCGACCCGACCGGACCTTTCACGGGCGGTATTGAGAACCTTGCCAGCTTGGGTGTCGGGGCAGCGTATCCCCTTACGCGCGCGCTCTGTCGGATGGCTTGACTCTGTCCAACACCTCGCGGATGCACTGAAACATCTCGTCGCTCGGCGCCCCTTTGGTGAGAATCACGGCGTCCTCATCCGCAGAATTCAAGTTGGCACGATCCGCGGCGTAACCCGATGAATAAATGGTTGCAATGTGGGGATGGCGCTGCTTGAACTCTCTGCCAAGCTCAAGACCGTCCATTTCGGGCATCGTCACGTCGGTCAACAATAGCGAAATCTCTTCGGCGTGAGCTGCCGCCTTCTCCTAAGCTTCGCTCGCGCATGTGGCGCCAATCACCGAGTAGCCAACGCTCTTGAGCAATGCCATCACGGAACCCAGGACGATCTGGTCGTCGTCGCAGACAAGAATGGTCTCGCCGCCGCCGGAGGAGTTGCTCGGCGAACGCTCTGTTTCCGCACGCTCATCGGCGACTGATCCTTGCGATTGAGGCAAATGAACGTAGACGACCGTTCCGGAACCCTCGCGGCTCTCGACAGAAACGAAACCGTCGCTTTTTGCGATATCCGAGTAGACGGTCGAGAGGCCCAGGCCAGTTCCCGACCCCACAGGCTTAGTGGTGAAGAAAGGCTCGAAGATTCGTTCGACCGTTTCCGGTAACATCCCACAACCGTCGTCAGCAACCGACAACTGCACGAATCGACCGGCCTGGCAGTCCCGAGGAACTTCGTCCTCCTCGAGCGAAACGATGCGAGTCCGAATCGTGAGCGTGCCTCGCTCCGGCATCGCGTCGCGAGCATTCATTACCAAGTTCATAAGCGCTTGCTCAATCTCGGCCTCGTCGGCGTGGACAGTTACAGGATCAGGCGACAATTGCGTTTCTAGCGTAATGTTTGTGCCGATGAACCGCTGGAGCATTGTCTCGATACTAGTAACGACTCGATTCACATCGAACACTGCCAGATTCGGACTCTTCTTTCGGGCGAAGGAAAGCAACTGTTGTGTCAAATCGAACGCTCGTGCTCCAGAGCGTTCGATGTCCTTCAACGGTCGTTCCAATTCGTCGGGAATGAGGTCTTTCGAAGTACGAAGCAGAAACTCTGCGTTACTGCGAACTCCGACGAGAATGTTGTTGAACTCATGGGCCACTCCAGCAGCAAGTTGCCCGACGGCCTCCATCTTCTGAGCCTGGCGTAGATTCTCTTGCAGTCTTCTGTTTTCCTCTTCCGCCTGCTTGCGGTCAGCAATGTCGCGGATCGAACCCGCCATGCGGTAGGGCTTGCCGTTGTCGTCCCGCAAGGCCTCGCCGCGGGACTGAAACCAACGGTATTCGCCGCTCTTCATTCGCATCTGAAACTCGCAGTCAAAGGTCTGATTCTCTTCCATGTGCAGCCGAAGTGCCTCGAGAGTGCCAGCTCTGTCCTCAGGGTGCATAAAGGCAACAAATCTGCCGTAGTCTGCTTCGACCTCATCCTCTCCGTAGCCCAGCAACTCCTTAAGCCTCGGTGACCAGTAGACTTCTCCAGATTCGAGTCCCCAGTCCCACATACCATCCGAGGTGCCGCGGACAGCCAGGTCCAGTCGCTCTTCGCTTTCACGAAGTGCCTCTTCCGCTCGCTTGCTCTCGGTGACGTCGCGCATGGCTGTGATGCGCGCAACGCGTCCACGGTATAGGCAGTTCCTGCCGAGCAGTTCGAGATCGAAGGTCGTGCCATCTTTTCTAAGGCCAACAACCTCGTAAGCAGTCTCATCCCCACTTGCAATTCTTTGTGCAACCTTTTGAGCGGACTTGGGGGTTGTCAAGTCAGCAGCAGACAGTTCGACTATCTCGTCCAAGGCGTATCCAAAAATGTCTGCAAAGGCGCGATTGCATTCGAGAATCCTTCCCTTTTCAGAAATAGCGATGCCCTCGAAAGCGCCCTTGAGTAATGCTCGTATTCTCCCTTCACTCTCGCGCAGCTCAGCCTCCGCCTGCCTGCGCTCGGTGATATCCTGGGCGATCCCGGCAACGCGGTAAACTGAGCCGTTCACGTCCCGAACCGGGAATCCTCGATCGCGGATCCACCGCATGGAACCGTCTGGGCGCACGATCCGGTATTCCTCGTCGTAGGAATCTCCCTCTCCCAGTTGCTCGAATACTTCCCAGGCGCGCTTGCGATCCTCGGGATGAATCGCATCGGCCCAATTCCGCGCGTCGGCGTAAAGGTCCTGCAGCGAGCGGTCCCAGATCCTCTCATAGGCCTGGCTGGCGAACAAAGTTCTCTGGTCCGCCCAGTCCGTTATCCAGAACACGTCTTCAATCGTCTCGGTGATTTGGCTGAGGAGCTCCTCGCTCTCGCACAGCTCAGCCTCCGCCTGCTTGTGGTCGGTAATGTCGATGCCGGCGCTGATTGTTCCGATGATCTTGCCCGCATCATCCGTTAAGAGCGAATTGTGCCAGGCGATGAATCTCAACTCACCGCTGGCGGTTTTTATATCGTTTTCATAGCGTTCCATTTGCTTCAAGTCGCCCTGCATGAGCTGAGAGAACGCCTGGCGGACTGCCTCAAGGTTTGAGCTGGGAAGAAA